>JBIKUE010000021.1:0-50528 GCA_044347755.1 Saprospiraceae bacterium | reverse complement strand
TTTTTGGCTTCATAGAATCTGCAAGGTTTTTCTATCAAATGCTATTTTTCTTGCAAGATATATCTTATCTTCGTTATCACAAACAGCTGAAAGTCAAAATCTTAGATGGTTTTTAAGGGTTGACTATGTAGCTATTGGTCGGGACGACAAAGCAGAGGTACAGGAGTTTCTGAATAAAACACCCTGGAAATTTCAGCAGATCTCCGATGGAACTTCCCTCATTCAGGAACGGTTTAAGGTGCAATGGGGCTTCCCCACTACTTTTTTGCTGAATAAAGATGCAGAAATTATACTGGCATTTTCCGGAGGTAAAACAGATGCCTCTGCGGCAACTGCGATACAGGAAAAATTGATTCCTGACATTAAAAAGGCATTGAAATGAATATTATCAGATACCTGCATATGCTTCTTCCCCGGAAAAAATCAGATAGGCAAATGATAGAACAAAAGATCAACAAAATATGGGAATAGACATCTGTGCTATTATGAAACACAACCTTTCAGCGGAGCAAATTTTGGCTTTGCCTGAGGTGATGAGGTCATGGAATAAAGTGGTGGACCATTACAAAGACCACAATGAATGGCCGCTTTCTATCGAAACCCCTCAATGGGATTATCATGGTGACAATACTATAAAAGCTAGTGACATTGAAAAAGAATGGGAGGCTTGGGAAACCCATTCAAATGTGCCCAGAATGTGTAAGTTGAGCGCCGGGTATGCCGATTTCAAGTTCAATCGGAATACCCTGATTGCTTGTCCATGGCCACAACACAAGTATGGGAACCTGGATACCAATTTTACCAGAACCTATATACTTGAACTGTTCCGACTCATTGGAGCTGAATTTCAAACAAATAAAATTATCTATTGTCCTGATAGTGCTTGTTACACCTCAATGATTGAAGAAAAGGCCAGGCAAGGGTTGTCATTGGAAGCCTTGGAGGCATTTGGAATAGCTACTTTCGGCCGGATACCGGAAAGGCTGACAGAAGCTGTTCTCAACTATTTTTTTATAGATGACTTTCAACTGGATCTAACAGATTTTAATCCGGATACCTGTCTGTTTAATCGGATCAATGAAGAGTATTTTTTAAGTCAAAAATTTGGTCAGAAGTTTATCATTCACCGGTTATAACTGCACAATAAATATTTTCGCTATCATAGGATATGCATGTTGCCTAACAAGTATCTAATGTATGCCGGAATGATATTCCGGCAGGCCTCTTTATGAGGCCGGAATATCATTCCGGCATACATTACTGTTTACCTTCCTTTATCCAGTGCCAGCTCAATCCGTTCCAGACAATCCTGCAAATGATAACGACTCATGCTGTCGTTGCTCGACATAGCTGCGGCGCCGATGCTGGTTTTCAATTGCTGGAGAGTAGCCAGCGCCAATGAAGGCACGTCGGATTTTTTGGCATCTGCTGGCTCTTTGTAGATCGTGATCATTTTATCCAGAAACACTTTCTGCAGGTTGCGGCGGTGCACGCTGATGGCCTGCCCGTTGCTCAATTCAGACCAAATGCCGCTGCGCAGGTCGTCGAACAGGTTGGCGGCGGAATAGGTGGTTGGATCGGCGGCTTCGTTTTCGATCATGCGTTGCAGACGCGTATTAGACAGCAGGCTGTTCAGCGTGCTTTCCTGAATACCGGTGATGGCTGCCACGCCATTGTCGGGGCGGATGCGCTTGAGGATAACCGGATCCATGAGCCATTGCGGCGTCTGGAACAACTGACGGTTGAGGAAAGCTACAGCATCGCGTTGACGTGAGGCGGGGGCTGCTTCATATACCACACCATCCTGATCAGTGGTTTTAGGGCTTTCATATACGCCGCCCACCCATTTGGCCACATGACCCATGTAGCGGCGGAACTGACCTACTACATTGTTGTAGGTTTCTTCCACCTCATTGTAGTTCTCGGCTTCGGCTTTGGTCCATTGCGCAATATTGGGCAGGATGCGCTGCAGGTTTTTGATGCCGTATTCAGAAGCCAGGACGGAATTGTCGCCCAGGTCTTCGCTTTGTGCGCGCGGATCGTAAGGGTTGCTTTCAGTGAGGAAATGCAGTCGTGGATTGCCGGCTGCTTTATCCAGATAGAGTTTGTTCAGGATTTTCTTGTCGTCCTCAGCGCTTTTGGAATTGTAAATAGGCTTGTAACCCCATTCAATGGCCCAGCGGTCGTAATCGCCTACACGAGGGAACAGATCGTTGATACCATCTTCCGGCTGCGCTACGTAGTTGAAACGGGCGTAGTCCATAATAGAACTCGTGTGACCGTTTTGTTCCATGAATTTTTTATCCCGGAGTTTTTCCACAGGTGTGGCGTGGCTGGCTCCAAAATTGTGGCGCAGGCCCAGGGTATGGCCCACCTCGTGCGCTGATACAAACCGGATCAAGCGCCCCATGAGTTCATCATCGAGTTCGCGGGGGCGTGCGCGTGGGTCCACGGCTGCGGTCTGGATGGTGTACCACATTTTAAGCAGTCGCATCACATTGTGGAACCATCCGATATGGCTTTCAATGATTTCCCCGGAACGTGGATCGCTAACATTGGGTCCGTACGCGTTCTGGATATCGGAGGCGAAGTACCGGATCACGGAGAAACGCGCGTCTTCCAGACTCATGGTCGTGTCATTTTCCGGCCAGTCCCGTGCCTGAATGGCATTTTTCCATCCGGCCTGTTCGAAGGCGGGCTGCCAGGCTTCCACGCCTTCTTTCAGAGCCTTACGCCATTTGAGCGGCGTGGCTGGATCTATGTAGAACACAATGGGCTTTGCCGGTTCAATCTTTTCGCCTTTCTGCTGGCGTTTGGCGTCGGCCTCGTTTTTGGCTTCGAGACGCCATCTTACGGCAAAGGTTTCATCCTCAGCCTTTTGGGAATCATCATCATAAACCGTGAACCCGGTGGCAAAATAACCCACCCTTTCATCAAAAAAGCGCTTGCGCATGGGTGTTTTGGGCAACAGGATAACGGAAGTGTTCAACTCAAATGTCACCACTCCTGCAGCCAATCCGCCTAGCAAATTTGGCCGTTCAAAAGGATCGGTAGAGGGTTTGATGGAAGGCGGCGAGGTTTTGTAGGTTTTTACCGTCCGTATTTCCAGGTTAATCGGGTAAGCATGAATACTTTCAATGTAGCTGCGGTCTTTTTGCAGTTCGGTGAGTTTGAATGACTGCATCACCATGGGAGGAAGTGCAAATACCTGGTTAGCTTCTTTGAAAAAATCGGTCACTTCCAGAACTACGGAAGTGTCTTTACGCAGCGCCTTGATGTCAAGTGCAGCAGCTATGGGATCTACATTGGAATTGCGAACTGCCTTGTAAATGGGCTGGGTGGAATCGGCGCTTACATTGCGGTAATCCACCGCGCGGATGAACACGTTATCGGATGGCCCGCGTTCGAATCGGATCACTTGTTCATTTACCTCTTCGCCCCCATATCCTGCACCGGTAGGCACTTTGGATTTGCGGGTAATGGCCATCAGGTCGCGGCCGAAGATGGAGTCTGGAATTTCCAGGTAATACTTATCGCCCACCTGGTGCGCCGAGATCATACCACGCATGGAAACAGCCTTTGCGGTAATAATTTCGGCGTAGGGTTTAGGGCCTTTTTTCTTGTCTTTGCCGGTGGAATCGGCAGGAGGGGTAGCCGGTTTTGCGGCCACTTTGGTGGAGTCTGATTTGGCGGGATTTTGTGCCTGAAGTGCCAGCGTAGAAAACAGCATCAAGCAGATCAAGGGGAGGACCGTTTGTTGGAAAAAGCGCATAGGAGTGGAATTAGAGTGCAATGATAACAAAGACTATCCTTGCTGGTTTAATCTGTACTTTTGGCACTAACTATTTTAGCTGAAATGATAAAAAAATACCTTATTTGTCTGTTTTTGCTCATGTCTTGCAAGGGTTTTACCCAATTAGCCGATAGCCTTAGGCTGGTCCGGCAGCAACATGATCTTATGGGTGGAGTCGTTACGGTGTTTTGCGCAGACCGTATGGTACACCAAATACCCTTTGGTATGGCAGACGCCGAAAGAGGTATCCCGGTAACTGACAGTACGCTGTTTCGCATAGCCAGTATTTCCAAAACCGTTACAGCCATGGCAGTGATGAAACTGGTGGAAGACAGCCTGATACAATTGGATGCAGATATCAGTTTGATTCTGGGGTATGCGGTACGCAATCCTGATTTTCCGGACCGGGCCATTACTCCGAGAATGTTATTGTCGCATCAATCATCCGTTGTTGACGGGGATACGTATTCCGACTTTTTAACGGCTACTTTTCAGGACAGTACACTACCCAACCTGACAACATTGCTTTTGCCCGGGGGGGCACTTTACAGTAAATCGCTTTTTCTAAACCACGCTCCCGGAACCTATTTTACCTATTCCAATTTAAATTTCGTGATATTAGGTACCCTCATAGAAAAAGTAAGCAGGCAACGGTTCGATGCGTATTGCAGGGAAAAGATCTTTCACCCCATGGGGCTCAAAGCGGATTTTAATGTTGAACACCTTGAAAACATTCAACATCTGGCGGTTTTATACCGGCGAAATAAGGAAGGGAATTGGGAGGCACAGGCAGATCAGTTTCGCGGTGTGCGTCCAAGCCCCAAGCCTTTGTACGGATATGTTCCGGGAACCAACGGGGCTTTATTTGGCCCGCAAGGCGGATTGCGTTGCAGTGGCGCCGACTTGAGTAAGTTGTTTATGTTGTTGCTCAATGAAGGAACCTGCAATGGTCAAAAACTGTTAAGTCCGTCGTCTGTTCAGCAAATGTTGGGAGAAGCCTGGGCATTTAACGGCGCCAATGGGAACCATTATGGCAATCTGTTTCATAGCTGGGGACTGGGTATTCACCGGATCCAGCATATTCCAGGTGCGGACATAGTATTGCCTGATAGCCCAACCATGTATGGACACCCCGGAGAAGCTTATGGATTGTTCAGTGATGCCTACATAGATCCAGTCCGTAAAATCGGCATAGTATTTATGACCAACGGTTGTGGAGAAGGAGAAAAAACCGTTCCCAACTCTGCTTTCTATGCCGTTGAAAAACATGTTTTTGATATCCTTGCGCCAGTCACCACCAAAATCCGCTGTAACCCCAATTCCCCACATTAACCACATTACACTACATTTGCGGAGTTATGTCAAAAGAGAAGAAAAAGCCCAAAGTTGAAATATTGAACCGGAAGGCGGTTTATGAATATTATTTTGTTCAGGAGTACAACGCAGGAATGGCGCTTACCGGTACAGAAGTAAAAAGTATTCGCGACGGAAACGTAAACCTCACGGATGCCTATTGTATTTTTGAACACGGTGAGTTGTGGGTGAAGAACCTGTTTATTGCCGAATACAAATACGGCACCGATGCCAACCATCTGACCCGCCGCAACCGAAAACTGTTGCTGCGCCGGCCCGAATTGCGTAAGCTGGAACGAGGCATCAAAGAAAAAGGTTCGACTATCGTGCCGTATAAAATATTTTTCAGCGAACGCGGTTTTGCAAAAATAACCGTATGCCTCGCTAAGGGTAAAAAGTCGTTCGATAAACGCGAAACCATCAAAGACCGGGAAAACAAACGCGAGCTGGATCGTGTAAACAAAGCGTATAAAGTTAGATGAGGTATGAGGTATGAGATATGAGATATGTGGTCGGAATCATATCTCATATCTCATATCCCATATCCCATATCTCACACCTCATATCTCCATCATGGCTTCTAAAAAAGTAAACAAGGCCACCTTCAAGTTTGGTGGCGAAACCATTAGCCTGAGCAAGAGTAAAACCCAGGCTGCTGTTCGGTATAATCCAGGGATGAAACGGGAAAAAAGGCGAAAAAATGCCGCTATTCCTGAACAAATCCGCGATTTTGAAGTGGTGACCTCTACCCGCGGTATTGACCAGAAACTGGATGCCTTGCGGGCCAAACCGGAAGTTTCAGTGGGTACCCACGTATGGATTTTTGATGGGGAAGAAGACTCTCCCATGATCCCAACGGGCTACCTGTACATCGAATTCAAGGAAGGTACGCCTTATGAAAAAGAGCAGGCGCTTATAGAGGAGTTTAACCTGAATGTGCGCCAGGTGGTAAGTGCTGATGCTTATCGGGTTACCACCACCCCGGAATCGCCTAATCCGGTAAAATGCGCCATGTTATTACAGAAAAAGCGCATTGTCAAGATAGCAGAGCCGGAGTTCATGGCTAAACCGGTTACGGGCGATTTTAACCAGCCCAACGGAAAGTTTATTGGCAGCCAATGGCACCATGAGAATAACGGAGGTCAGATTCCGATCATTGATATTCCCAACGCTGTATATGGCGTGCATCATTTCAAAAAAGGCGCCGATGCCAAGGTGCGTGCAGCCTGGGATGAGCTTCAAAGTCTGGGGTCCAAAAACATCAAAATTGCAGTCATAGATACCGGCTTTGCCACTGATCATCCTTCCTTGCGCGGCGATGGCACCAAGATCCGAAACACCTTCAATGCGGCCAACCGTGGCGCCGATGTTTCGCCCTGGTTTCAGACTTCAGATGGTTCATGGGGGGTGTTTAGTCATGGCACCTCTTGTGCGGCGGTAGCGGCAGGCGCATGGGATTCGCAGGGGGTACTGGGGGCAGCTCCTAACGCTCGCATTATCCCTATTAAACTTGATGTGCTTTCCGACGATGCTATTCAAAAAGCGTTTGAACATGCCCTTTTGAATGGCGCCGATATCATTTCCTGCAGTCTTGGTTTCCCTAAACCGGTGCCGTTGTCTACCTATGTGTCTAATTATATCAGCAGGGTAGCCCGCGATGGACGCAATGGCAAAGGCTTGCCAATCTTTGTTGCCGCAGGCAATGCCAATCCAGCGTCCAACAATCTGCCCCGACCAGTAAGCGATTTTGCCGCGCACCCGGAGGTGTTGTGTATCACGGCTTCCAACAGCCTGGATGAATCTTCCAGCTATACTTTTTTTGGCCCCAATACTTTTCTGTGTGCGCCATCTAACGGCAACGAAGGCGTGGGCATCACCACGGCTACGGTGAGCGCGTCTGGTGGTTCGCTGGTGCACGGCTATACGAGTCGCTTTGGCGGTACCTCCAGTGCCACGCCGCTTACGGCGGGTGTTTGCGCACTGATGCTGTCGGCTAATCCAAACCTTACCCTGGCAGAAATCAAAGATATCCTGCGCCGTTCTGCCGACAAGATCGGCGGCGGGTACGATGCCAATGGCCGCTCCCCAAAATTGGGTTTTGGCAGGCTTAATGCTTTGCGTGCAGTGCAAATGGCCATGGGAAAAAGTGGCAACAGCAACAGCGGTTCCGGAAGCGGTGGTAATACCGGCGGCAACACCGGCGGAAATACAGGTGGCGGCGGCCAAACGGCCAGTCAACGAGGCAAGGTGATCTCCAAATTCCTCAATGTGCGCAGCGGCCCTGGGACCTCCAATCCAAAGGTGGCTGAGCTCCTTCAGGGCGACATTGTGAACTTATTTGAAAAGGTATCCGGCTTCTGGCGGATTGGCACAAACCAGTTTGTAAGTGCGGATTTTATCCAGGTCATAGCCAACAACGGCGCTCCTGCGCCCGGCGTACGGAAAGGTAAAGTAACCTCTTCTTTCCTCAACGTGCGCACCGGTCCGGCCACCACCAATGCCAAGGTGGGCGAACTCAAACAAGGCGCATTGGTAACCATCTTTGAAACCAGCAGCAATGGCTGGCACCGCATCGGAGATGCGAGGTGGGTGATAGGCACGAATATTCAGGAGGTTTAGACGGTGGACGGCTTACGGCGTGGGTCTGTTTTCCATTTTCCACTGAGTAGCCAGGCCCAGCGGCCCTCCCCCTTTGAAGGGGGCCGGGGGGATGACAACATACCACGAGTGGATAAATACCCCTCAGATATCGGGTTAATTTACTGAGTTTTATTTATTAAACTATTGGTTTTCAGGTATTTAGCTACTAACGCTACGTTGTCATCCCCCCAACCCCCTTCAAAGGGGGAGGGGCGCTGGGCTTGGCTACTCAGTGGAAAACGGAAAATAGACCCCACCGTTCACCGTTCATCGTTTATCAAAGTCCCGTTTCCACCAGATACCGTTCGGCATCCAGGGCAGCCATACAGCCAGTACCTGCGGCGGTGATGGCCTGCCGGTAGATTTTGTCCTGGGCATCGCCTGAAACAAAAACGCCGGGGACGTTGGTGAGCGAGCGACCCGGTTTGGCAATCAGGTAGCCACTGTCGTCCATATCAAGCCAATCCTTGAAGATACCGGTATTAGGAGTGTGACCAATAGCCACAAAGAAGCCGGAAATTTCCAGGTTTTTGCTTTCGCCGGTTTGGTTATTGCGGATGCGTACGCCGGTCACGCCTTCTCCATCACCCAGCACTTCTTCTGGAGAAGTATTCCAGTGGACGAACAGGTTTGGCGTGTTCAATACACGTTCCTGCATGATTTTGGAGGCGCGCATTTCATCGCGGCGCACGAGAAGGTGCACTTCCGAGCAAATTTTGGCCAGGTAGGTGCTTTCTTCGGCTGCGGTATCACCGCCACCTACAATGGCTACTTTTTGTTTGCGGAAGAAAAATCCGTCGCATACGGCGCAGGCGGAAACCCCTTTATTTTCGTATTCATGCTCGCCCGGAATGCCCAGCCATTTGGCGCTGGCGCCGGTGGAGATGATCACGGTAGAGGCGTGAATTTCTGTGCCGGATTCGCTCCAGGCTTTGTGGATGGGTCCTGAGAAATCCACTTTTACGATCATTTCATTGCGGATCACCGTTTCGAAACGTTCCGCTTGTTTGCGGAAATCGTCCATCATTTCTGGTCCGTTACGACCTTCAGGATAGCCGGGGTAGTTTTCTACCTCGTTGGTGATCATCAACTGGCCGCCAGGTTGGGGGCCGGTATAGAGTACGGGGTTCAGTCCGGCACGGGCGGCGTAAATCGCGGCGGTGTATCCGGCAGGACCTGAACCGATGATAAGGCATTTTACTTTTTCCATAATTTCGCTGCAAAGGTATGACACGGGAACAGGAAAATTACCATCTGGTTTTCGATGGTTTTGTGGAGTTGGTGGAAATGTCTTTGCGGGGACTTTTGGGGTTTCGCACAGATTTGACACAGATTAGATGCACAGATTTCATACAGATTTCACCTCCTTACGCCCACGTTTCCAGACCAAATAACCAATACCCAGCAAGAGCCATACGCTCCAGAGGTGTACTATACCTATCAGTATGGAAAGTAGCAGCTCGGCGCCGCCGGCCAGGGCTTCGCGCAGACGGAGTCCGAGGGGCGGCTGGGGCATGGCCACATCTGTATTGGCTACCATGGTTTGCAGCACACGCGGCTGCTCGTACAGCTCAATATGGATAGTGCTGTAACGGATTTGGTCTTCTATTTTCAGGGTTTCTATTCGGGCCTGATCGTTGGCTGCTCTGCTGTCGCGGGCGCGTTCCGGTTTGGGTGCGTTTTTGTTTTCCGGGGTTTCGGCCAGTTCTGATTGGTAGCGACTTTCACGGAGTCTGAGGAGTTCTTTTTCCAGCAGCTGGAGGCTTACATCCTCGGCTTGTACTTGTCGGGATTGCAGGAAATCCGCCAGTTGGCCAATGGCGCGCAAAGTGGTATCCAATTGAATGTAAGGAACGCGCAGGGTAAGTTGGCAGTGGGTGCTGAAACGTGTGATTTGCCTAGCGGAATCCTGGCTGACCGGGATGTTTTTTTGGGATTCAATGTTGGAATTCAGGTTGCTTTGGATCACAAAACCGCCGTGACGCAGCACGATATCTTCTGCCTGTATGGTGGCGCGGGCGGCATTTTTTACCTGAAAACGCATATCGGCGGTGCGGATGAATTTTTTGAGTGAATCAATGGCTGAGGGTCGGGCGGCGGCCGATGAAAACACAGCGGTGCCAGTGCCGTCGGCTGTGTATTGGGCCGGCGCACTTTCTGTGGCAACGGGCGGCGGCGGCGCTTGCTTTTCGTAGGAGGTGTTGCTTTGGTTTTGGCAGGCGAGGAGGGAAAGGAGGAGGAAGAAGAGGACGGTACGCATGTGTTTGAAATGTTTGAAGGGTTTGATGTAGGCCGGAATGGTATTCCGGCAAAGGTTTGATGCAGGCCGGAATACCATTCCGGCTTACGTTTGATGGGTTTGATGCCGAATGTGGCTGGAATGCATAACTAAACCCGGGATTTTTTAGCCATGCTGTTACCTTTGCGCAGAGCCGTAGCCAGGGTTACGAAATGTGCACGCCTTGAACATCGGCGGCTAAACCCGCCGGTACATCAAACTCCTCAAATCCATCAAACGTAAGCCGGAATACCATTCCGGCCTACATCAAACCCTTCATACCTCCTACACCATGGGATTTCGCTCGTTTATTGTTCGCCCGGTAGCCAAATACATTGCACGCAGCATCGACCGCTGGTCGGCCAAGGCTGTGGAGTGTCAGGAAAAAACCATGCACCGTATTGTGGCTCAGGCGGCACAAACGGCCTTTGGCCGGGATCATGGATTTTCTGGCATCAAAACCTACGAGGACTTCAAAAAGGCCGTCCCGATCCGGGATTATGAGGATCTGAAACCCTATATCGAACGGGTAAAAAACGGCGAGCCGGATGTGCTGTGGCCCGGCAAACCCGCTTATTTTGCCAAAACCAGCGGCACTACCTCGGGCGTGAAATATATCCCGATGAGCAAGGAAAGCACGCCGCTGCATTTCGGTACGGCGCGCGATGCGTTGTTCAATTATTTCGCCAAAACGGGCAAAGGTGAATGGCTCGACGGCAAATTGATCTTCTTGTCTGGCAGCCCGGAGCTGGAAATGGTGAACGGCATTCCTACGGGCAGATTGAGCGGTATTTCCAACCACCTGGTGCCGGCCTGGCTGCGCACGAATCAAATGCCTAGCTGGGATACCAATTGCATTGACGACTGGGAGGAAAAACTCGAACGGATTGTGGATGAAACCCTGGGAGCGGATATGCGCCTCATTTCCGGTATTCCGCCCTGGGTACAGATGTATTACGAGCGACTGCTCGCGCGCACAGGCAAACGCACGGTGAAAGAGTTGTTCCCCAATTATTCCGTATTCGTGTGGGGCGGGGTGAATTTCGAGCCTTACCGCGCCAAACTGGAAGAACTGGTGGGCGGTCCCATGGACACCGTGGAAACGTACCCGGCTTCGGAAGGTTTTATTGCGTTTCAGGATGCCTTCCCGAGTCAGGGCCTGCTGCTGAATGTGGATGCCGGGATGTTTTTTGAATTTGTGCCAGCTGATGAGGTGTTTAAGGAAAATCCTACGCGACTCTGGCTGAAAGACGTGGAACTTGGTGTGAACTACGCGCTGATCATGCACACCAATGCAGGTTTGTGGGGCTACAGCATCGGCGATACCGTACAGTTTGTGAGCAAAAACCCGTACCGATTGGTAGTGAGTGGCCGTGTGAAACACTTCATTTCAGCCTTTGGCGAACACGTGATTGGTAAAGAAGTGGAAGAAAGTCTGCTGCCCGTGGCCAATGCGGAAGGAGTGCGCATTGTGGAGTTCACGGTGGCTCCGCAGGTGAATCCTCCGGAGGGCGGCTTGCCTTACCACGAATGGTTCATTGAATTTGATAACCCTCCGGCGGATCTGGAAGCCTTTGCACTAAAGGTGGATGCTGCCATGCGCCAACAAAATATCTATTACGATGATCTGATTACGGGGAATATCCTGCGCACGCTGGTTATTCGTCCGCTGCAACGCGATGCTTTCCGGGAGTATATGAAAAGTCAGGGCAAACTAGGCGGCCAGAATAAAGTGCCTCGTTTGGCCAATGACCGGAAGATTGCGGATTGGATGCAGGGGTGGTATGAGATATGAGATATGAGATATGAGAGACGGTTGGGAGCTGAAAATCTGTGTGAAATCTGGGTTTTCAAAACCTACGAGGTTTGAGCATCCGTGTCATCCGCTCATCCCTGTTTGAGGGCGGCGTAATCAATCCTACTCTGATGACGCTTGTCTTTGGGGAGTTTGGATACGCGCACGGTGCGGTGAATGGTATAGGGGAATACGGTGTTAAATCGCTGAAGATCAGTTTCGCTTCCACAGAAGAACAACACATTTTGGTCTTGCATGCGCAGCCAGGTGGCTGGAGGCAAATGGTGATCAGCGCAGCATTTTTCGCAGGTAAGTGGGGAAACCCATTCACCTGCCTCTTTCCAGGCCAGGCTCATCCGGCCGAAATAGTAGAGGGCGCCTTGCTGAAAATAGCCTGCATCGCCGGTGCGGTGCCAGACGACATCGTTGATGAGGAGTTTGTTGTCGCGGAATGCCTGTTCGTCTTTGTAGTAGCTTGCCAGCACATGGGGGCCGGCTACAATGATTTCACCGATCTGACCTTCCGGCATTTCCTCCCATGGACCGTCGTTCAGCTGGATGATTTTAACGGCAATATTGGGGTGCGGGGTTCCTACGAGAATGCCCTTGTCTGATTGTTGATAGCGGGCCAGGTACTCCGCTGCTGTGAGGGTGGCAATAGGTTCGGCTTCTGTGCTGCCGTACACCAATTCCACGCGGGATGGGTCTGTTTTCCGGGCAACGTCGGCCACAAAATCCGGCATCAGGGTGGAACCGCCCAGCACTACTTTGCGCAGGTTTTCGGGATTCGGGATATGGGGAAGATAGCTGTTGAAATGCTCAACGGAGGCAGAAATAACGGTTGGCTGACAAAACCGACGAATGAAATTCCAGGCGCTGTGTTGACGGGGTTTGGGCGGCAAAATGGAGGTGGCGCCTACGGCCAGGTTGCACATGGTTACCACCGGAAAGGAAGAAAGGTGCACATCGCCAAGTGTGAGTCCGGTTTTGGCAATGATGGTTTGCAACTGGATGTCCAGAAATCCATGCGTGCGGTTGGCGGCCTTGGGATGCCCTGTTGTGCCGCTGGTGAAGGTAAGCAGCGCCGTATCATCCGTTGCTTTGGGCGCAATGGGCTGTAGTTCGACATTTATGCCGGAACGACCGAGGGATTCCTTGCTGCCTGTTTGTCTGCTTTTACCGCTTACCGACACGGTAAAAATCTTTGCCAATAAACGCCAGCTGAAAAATATCCAGCGCGTCCAGCTAAACAACGGCAAGGTGATGATGCCTTTGCATTCCGCTTTTTCAAAAGCATAAGCTACCCTGGATTTGGGGAATATCTGATCTACCAGTACCACGCGGCCGCCCATCTGAAAAATGGCCAGGATGGTGGCGTATAATTCCACCGATACCGGGATCATGACCATCAGGTTGTCATTGTTCCTGTAGCCTTTTTGCTGCAACGCAGCGGCCTTTTGCCGTATCAGAATGGCCAGTTGTTCAAAGGTCCAGGGCCTGCCGTTTTCAACCACAGCTATATGGCCTGGATGTTGGGCTGCGATCTGGAAGAAGTGTTGGACGATGTTCATGACGGTGGACGGCTTACAGTGGACGGTGCGACATTAAAAATTGCCCGCCCTTTGTTGCCCTGCCCTTTAGGGCAGGGATAGAGATATGATAATTTTGGGCTTTAGCCCATGCAAAATAAGATTGGGCTTAAGCCCAAAATCTTTCTGAAACCTTTTAACCCTGCCCTAAAGGGCAGGGCAACTGTATAATTTACATTTTCCGGATTTGTCAATTCTGAATGTCGGACCACAGCCGTCCACCGTCTACCGTTTAAAAAGCACATGATGCCGGGTGTTATCGCCGCCGCCGAAGTTGGTGGAGACTTTGTTGGAGCGGTTTTCTATGTGCATGTAGGCATGGATCATGGTGTTGAATCCTTTTTGAAGGGCTTTTTTGACAAATCTGGCAGAAAGCATTTGTGCCATGCCTTTGTATTTATCAGCCGGATGCCGGGCAACGGTTTTGACAATAACCCGGCCGGGTTGATAAACATCCGGCACAGCGAAAAATAGCCCTACCAGTTGGTCGCCGTCAAATGCCAGGTCAATCAACTCCGGATCCAGGATGGGCAACACGGGTTGGTAGAGGGCAATAAATGCTTCCTGAGAAATGGCCGAGAAGAGGTTGTTTTGTGCAAAAACTTCATTGCAAAAAGCATGAACCGGCGCCAGGGCATCGGCAGAAAATGGGTGAAAGGTGATGCCTTTTTGCTGAAAAAAAGCAGACTCATCCACCGGAGGAATCAGGCTTTCCTGGAGAGCAACCTCCTGACTCACATAGCGTTCTTCTATCTGAAAACCGGCGTCTATCCATTGCTGCGGGTAGTAAGGCAGGTGAACAAATTCCAGGAAATAAGGCGTTTTCAGGTTTTCTGTAAAGCGGTGGGCATGCCAGGTGGAACCGTTCATGGGTCCGAGCAGGTGTTTTTTGCCGCGCTGACCGGCTGTTTTATCGGCCTCCTGAAACAGGGCAGCTGCGGCCTCTCCGGAGCTGGTACATTGGTAATTGCCCAACATCAAATACTCCGGTAAAGAGGCGTTTTCGTAACACATACAAAATGCCTGCAACTGCCCGTCTTCACGCACGGTTATGGCCTGAAAGGCGCCTGAGGCGTTGGAAACGGAGGGCTTTTGGCCAGTATAAGATTGCGCTATCCATTGCTGCATTTCCTGAAGCAAGGCATCGCTGATGGGTTCAGATTGGGTGGTCATGGTTTTTCTAATTCCCGTTTGATATTGGAGATATTGGCTTCGAAAATGCCAGCTATAAGGTAACCTGTATATTTCATGTTGATCACATCGGTCCAGGTGGTTTTATCGGCGCTTTTATATAACCCAAAAGTGAGTTTTACTGAACCGTCTGGTTGTGTCTCATAGTGTTGCCTGGTGCGCAAATCGCCGGTTGAAACCGGAAAGTTCTTCATGTTGTAAATGCTGAGTTCCCGAAGTTTATTGGCTTCCCATTTCACAATGTCTTCATCCCATTGGATACCGGTTTCATCTGCCTTGCGAAAGCAGCGTCTGGTGGAGTAAAGTTGTCCGTCGGGTGTCTGATCCGGATTGAGTGGTGTGATATGATCCACAAAAGACGACCAGGTAGAGGCATTGGAGGAGTTTCCCAGATAGATGAATGTTTTTTCTGCCGGGGCCTGAACCAGAATGCTGTTTTCCAGGCTGTACTCGTTGGTTTCTGGATTTAGTTTGAAGGGGCTGCAAACCCAGAGCATCAAGAGCAAAATGCTAAAAACCAGTAGTCCAATGCGCACTTTTTTTATCATAATTTATGGATTGATCAGGTAAATCAATCCTATGGCAACCACGGGGATCGTGAGGTTGTCCCAGCCATTTACGGAAATCGCTTCTGTGACGGTCAGCGCCAGCGCCATGGCGCCAATGCACAGCCACTGGGTTTGCCCTCCCGGGTGAAATCCCCATAAAATTGCCAGACAAACTACCAGAAAGCCCAGTGAACCGCTGATGGTTTTGGCCTGCCCGAAGATTCTGAAGGGACGGTAGCGCCATTTCTGACCGGCAAATGCAGCGGCCGGATCGGCGAGGGAGAGGATGAGCAACGGGATGTAATAGTACCGCATGTTGCCGGTTTTCCACTGTATCCAGAAGCAGATCAGCACCACCAGGGCGAACAACCAGCTGCCATAGGATTTTCGTTTGATGGCAGTAATGGATTGAAACCAGCAAAAACGCTCGCACACAAACAGGAGTCCAAGAAAACTGCCGCACAACACCGCGGTCTGCCAGAATTCAGTGAGGTACACCGGGAAACTGAGGGCAATGAGGCCGGTGCACACGTGCACGATCTTGCGAGTGGTTTCGGCATTGACACTGAGCTTATGGTATAAAACATCCGTAATACCGAAAAGCACCAGATACAGGAGGGCATACAGGGCTATTTCTTTCATTTTTCAAACACATTGAATTTTTGATAGAAAAAACCAAGGTCGGGTGTGTTGACAACGGGCGTTTCCGTCCAGGATTCGTGCCGGATAATGCGCGGCACCATCAGGTTCCAATAGGCTACCACCGAGCCTTTGGGGGCATAGGCGTCCAAACGCTGTATGTTGTGTTCAAAAGCCGGGATGTCCATGTATTCAAAGATGTTGGACAGGTTGAAACGGTTGCTTTGGGGGTATTGGGCAATGGCTTCTTCAAAGGTGGCCAAATGGTATTGAATGCGGTTTGTTTGCAGCCATTTTTGAATGGCATGGTAATAATCCGGCAATACATACGGCGGGTATTCCTGCCCGAAGCTTCCTGTGAGTGTGTACCGCAGGATGTAGTTGTGCTGGCAGGCGGTGGATTGCAAATGCCGTTCTGCCATCTGGAAAATGAGTTCGCCCACGCTGCCTTCCACGTGTTTCATTTTTTCCGGCTCCCGCCCGAATTTGCCCATGACAGCCCTGCTGAAAAAGATCTTGAACAGGGCTCTCCAGCGCCAGGTGTTCCATTTTTGGGTATAATACTGCTGCTGCTCGGCCGCGCTTTTGGGTTGCATAAGCCCCTCAATCCGGCGTTTGCTGTGAATCAAAGGTAAAATATACCGGGCAAAAAGCCGGAAATAGCCTTCAAATTTGCCCTGATGCACGATGCCTTTATGGATCAGATCCGGATTTTTCCGGAAAAAGGCCGCAGCTTCTGCAGATAGCTCGGGTGCCAGCAAATCAAAAACACTCCAGCGGTTCCCTGATTCGGTGAAACCTACAAAGGCCAGATAGTCTTCTCTGCGGAGCCGCCGGATGGCAGTTTCTTTAAGTTGGGTAACATACAGTTGCACCTCGTTGAGGTCTATGCACACCAGCGATGCCGGGGCTGCGTGCAGCAGGTAAAAACTATTGTCGCCGGCCGAGGCCACCGACAGGATGTTGGATGAGCCGTCGACGCGCAACGCTTTGCCCAATAAAAAGGCGTCTTCCCAACAGTTACTGTATTTCAGAGGGTTGTTCATAGGATTTCAATGATGCCGGTTTTTCCGTTCATCCGGATCCGGTCGCCGGTTTTCAATAGTTTGGTAATGCCTTTGATGCCCACAATGCAGGGTATGCCCATTTCCCGACTCACGATGGCGGCATGGCTCAGGGTGCTGCCCCGTTCCACCAAAATGGCTGAGGCAGATTGGAAAATGGTGATCCAGCCCGGATCGGTGGAGGTGGTGACAAGGATATCGCCGTCCAGACTTTTTACCTCATCCGGAGTACGCAGGATACGAACATGCCCTGTCACTTCGCCGGCACAGCAGGGAATGCCGTGCATTTGCGCTTCCGTTACGGGTATGGGCACATCCAGGTCCAGGTCCGCTCCGTATTCGTGTACACGTCCCGGCAAATCGGTAATTTCTGCGTAAGCGGCAAATTCGGTTTTGCGCGCACTCACGCGTGCACGGAGTTCAGCGGGACTGATTTCCTGTTGGAAAAAAGCGGCCAGCTCAGTTTCTTTCAGGTAAAAAATATCCCTGAAATGGCCTAAAACGCCTTCTTTTTCCCATTTCTGACCGATGGTCCAGAAGAAACGGCGCACCGTACCGAAGCCAAAAGTGCGGTCGAAACGCAGGTTTTCGCGGTCGGCAACGGTTTCGGCGGCTTTATGGGCCACGTAGCGGAAAATGCGGCGCTTGAGCCAGGGCAGGCCTGTATCGTAATCTTCCGGCAGGGCTGTTTTGACTGCGGTATGTTCGGTGGAAGCCTTGTAGGATTGCAGGATGCGGATGAGCGATTCCGGGTTTTGGCTGAAGGTGTCGTTTTCGAGTTTCAGTTCGCCGATACTGCGGTCGCCGTATTGTTCAATATAAGCCAGGATCAGCGCGCCGGTTTGACCGAAATCCTGTTGTACGCAACGTTCCCACACTTTGGAGGCAGGCTCCTGTTGGATGATTTCGAGGCGTTGTTCCTGTTCGGCGGTGGATACGATCCGGTTGAGCATCCGCGCCGGTTCCACGGATTTGAGCGGGAATTTACCTACCACCAATTCCGTGTGCAGGTGGGGTTGCCCGAGCCATTTGGTGCATAGTTTTTCCAGTGTGCCGAAATAGATCATGGCCAGCAGGTCGTTGGCCAGGGGAGGGGTCCATTCGTTGACCAGGATGTTTTTGAACGACAGGTAATCCTGCCAGACTTCAGTGGCAGGAACGGCGGCGTAATCCTTGCTTTTATAGGATTGAATCACGCCGGCCACTTTTTCCTGAAACTGTTGTTTTTGTTTGGGGAGCCGGGCATTGGTTTGCAACATCCGGAAAGCGGTGCGGAGTAGGTTCCAGTACGAGGCCCATTTGCCTGGCTGCGCTTTCAGGCTGAAGGATACGCCGAGCGGCTCAGACACCCCCATCATTTTTTCCATGTAAGCCGCATTGATCTGGTAGGCTGGCAGCATGGCCAGGGCCTTGTACCAATGGATCAGATGATAATACACACGACCTTTGATATGACCCAGCATTTCGTCGAATACTTCCCGGTTGGCTTCTACCTGCGCGCGCGGTACGCCCAGCATGAGGGCGAAGTTGTAATACACCGAGCAGTAAATCTTCAGAATAAAGGAGAAGGTAAGCGGCAAAGTGATGCCCGGGTAGGATTCCACGATGTTGCTGTTGTCCCAGATTACATGACGTACATCGGCGCGGATGGTGGTGATGGGTCTGCTTTGGAGCAGGTAAAAGGTGTTGTTCAGGTAGCAGAATTCGATGTCCTGCGGGGAGCCAAGTTGTTTTTCGAGGCTGGTCAGTACGGCGGAAATTTCTTCCAGCTGGGCGTCGGAGAGCGCAGGCTCCTGTTGTTTTTCAGCGGGTAAGTCTTCGTACTGCAGGGCGCCGTTCCGGTATACGAGTTGCTGGTTTTTTTCGGCGATTTGTTTGTTCCAGGCGCCGGAGCTGGTTTTCAGGCAGGTATCTGCTAACAGGTGGCCAGATACCAGGCCTTCGCCTAATCCGAACACGGCGGTTACAATCTGTTCATTTTTGTAGGGCTTTAGCGGATTTTTGGAAAAAGCCACCCCGCTGGCGGTAGCCCCGATCATTTCCTGCACCACGATGGCTAATTGTAATTGTCCGGGATAGAGATCGTTTTGCTGGAGGTAAGCATTGACCCGTGGGCTGTTTTTGGCGGCCGCTACTTCATGGATGCTGTCCAGGAGTTGTTCGCGGGTAACGAACAATTTGGTTTCAAATTGGCCGGCAAAGCTGTGCTGCTGTCCGTCTTCCAGATTGGCCGAAGAGCGCACGGCGAAATATTCGGCGCCGGAAATCGATTCCAGTTGATCCGCCAGTGATTCCGGGGTGAGGGCTTGCTGATCGGCTTCTGTGAGCACAAAAAAGCGGGGCACCCGGTAGCCGAGTGAGGTGAGTTGCTGCAGGGCAGCAGCTTTTCCTCCAATGGGTTGGGTTGAGGACATATCTTATTGGAGGATAAACGGCAACGCGCCGATGTTCAGGTACATACCCAGCGTCCAGACACCTGACACGATTTCGATCGCTTTGCTGCGTTTTTTGCCGGGTTTTTGGAGGAAAGCCAGGGCTACGACGAGCGCCACACCATACAAGGACAGGAAACAGATATATACCCAGGAAGGGCTGTTGATTTGCTTAGCGGCCACGAATGCGGAAATCAGCGTGACGGTTAGTACGGCCAGCCAGAGGAATACCCCGCCTTTGAGTCCGTAGAGTTTGGTGTAGGAAACCACGCCTTCTTCTTCCATCTCCGGGCTTTTGATTTTGCGGCCAAATTCCAGGACCATACCATTAAAAAACGACACCAGGAAAAACCACACCAGCGCCTTGGGCGGGTAGCCGCCATCAGTAGCCCAATAGGCGGCACTGGCCACCAGGTCTACCAGCGGAATGATGGCCATGTGAGATAAAACATAGGCTATCTGGTGTTTTTTCAGCCACTCGGCCACAAAAAACTCATGGTACATCAGGGTCATGTATCCGATGCTGACTAAGTAGGTGATCAGGAATTGCGGGAAGAAAAACAGCAGGATGGCTTGAAACAGCAGAACGCCCCACGCGATGTGTTTCAATTCCCGCAGTGTGATGAGTCCGCGGGGCACCGGCAGGTATTTTCGGTACAGCATATCGTCTTCATGGTCTTTGAACTCATCAGAAATACGCAGCAGGAAAAACGTAGTGGCGGTGAGCAGAAAGGCGGCAAGGTAATGCGCTGCAGAAACGAATTGAGTAGCGCCATCGGCGGAGAGTGCGTAGCAAATAGCCGAGAAAGAAAAAATCGCGATGATCGGAATGTGCGATTGCAGCGGGAAGCGCTCGTTCAGGTAGGTTAGGTATTTATTCCTCATCGCCCAAGTTGCTGGTGTGCTTTGGTGAAATGGCCTTCTGAAAGAGCCGCTGCGATAGAAATTTCCCCGCAGAGCAGGAGAGCTCCACAGATTTCAGCGTATTGCCGCGCTTTGCCGGCGCCGGCGCAGTCCATGAGTTGCAGGCATTCCTGTTGGGTGGTGAACTTGGTGCCGCCGCCTACGGTGCCTACGATGAGGTTGGGCAGGGTAACCGATACATAGAGTTCGTCGTTGTTTACACATTCCATGCGGGTAACGCCCACGGCGGCCTCTGATACGCAGGCTACGTCCTGGCCGGTGGCCATGAACAGGGCGGTGAGCCCGTTGGCGAAGTGCCCTTGTGCGCCGATGGATCCGCTTTGGATAACAGACACAGTGCTGGCGCGCCAGTATTCTTCCATAGTACGCGCAGAGGTTTTGAGCACATTGGCCAGAATATCGGCGGGGAGGACGCATTCGGCTGTTACTTTTTTGCCTCGCACGGTGGTGAACGACAGGGCGCTGGCTTTTTTATCCCCTGAATAATTGCCCTCCACATACCAGTATTTCATGGGGATGGTGCATTGTGCGGCAATGTATTGACAAACGGCGTCGGTGCAGATGGTGACCATATTCTGGCCAGAGGCATCGCCGGTGAGGTATTCGAAGGTCAGGATCACGTGGTTGCCTTCCATATTCAGGTGAATGTCTGTCAGTTTGCCGTGGCGGGTTTTACTTTGGGCGATCTCAAAAAAAGTTGCTTTTTGATCGGTGGTCCAAACCAGGAAACGGATAGCGTCTTCAATGGTATTAAATCCAAATAATGGGCTACGGCGCACGCCTTCGGTGAGGCAGGCGCTGGCAACGCCACCGGAACGGCCCACGGCTTTGGCGCCGCGGTGGTAGGAGGCAACGAGGGCGCCTTCAGTGGTAGCTAAGGGTACATAGTAATGGCCTTTGGCCACAGAACCGTTCACTTTTAGTGGGCCAACCACGCCGGTCGGAACCTGTGTAAACCCGATAAAATTTTCAATACTGCCTTCCAGACGGTCCAGATCCGGGTGAGATTCGGAGGGGATGAGGTGCTTTAAAGTATTGGGACGCTGCTCTGCAAGGTGTTCGAGTCGTTCGCGGGTAGCCTCAGCGGAGTAGTCTTTGGGCATACCGGAGGGAAGCGGGGAGTTGTCAGGTCTCAGGTTGCTGATAAGCGTTTCGAGGCCGGATTGCTCCTGCATGCGTTCAAAGATCTTTTTGGCTTTGTCGATATTAATAGACATGGGTAGTAGGCAGTTTTGTATTTGACAATGCTGATGACAGGTAAGCTATCAGACAAACATACATCATTAGTATATACCTGATGTTTTATATTTTACTGAAGTGGGGCAATATGGCATTGAAGCAGGGCAAAAGAACAATGATCACATGAACGAGTTACCTTTTTACGAATGCAGGCATTAATGGGGTATTTGCCGGAATTTCGTTAATTTGCCTCCTGTAACGTAGCAAATTTTCATGGCAAAAACGCTGGATTTCCTATTAGGTAAACGGGCCAACGATCCGTGTGGACGGTATTCCGACCATCGGTTGCTGTTTGAGGGCCTGGAGCGGGAGGAGCCGGAGGCCATTCGTTGTTTGTACAGCAAGGTTTCGGGGGTGATTTATCAACTGGGTAAAAATGCCAAACTTGGCGAGGAGGATATTGAAGAATTGATTGGTGATTGTATCACGATTGGCTTGCAGAAAATCCGCTCCGGGAAATTTGTATTTCAGGGGTATGCGCCGGCTACGTTTATCATTGAGATTGCCAAAAACCGGGCGCAGAATTTCAAGCGTAAGATGATCAGACACCATACAGAGGAACTAGATCCTACGATAGAACAACTTGAAGAAGAGGAGTATGGTGCAATGGAATGGGTAGAAGTATTGGAAAAAGTTTTGGCTCAGCTGGAGCCCAACTGCCAGAAACTCATTCAACTGAAATATCTGGACGGACGGCGGGATAAAGATGTAATTGCAGAAAATCTCACGCAATATACCACCGTGGATGCGCTCAAAAACCATCGGTCCAGATGCCTGAAAAAGCTGACGGATTTGGCCAGAACTGCATTCCCAAAAAAGGGTGATTAATCCATGAATACCATGCACGAAAAAATAGAATCCTATTTACTGGACGAACTGCCTGAATCAGAAAAGGCAGCATTTGAGCAGGCTTTGCAGCAAGATGCAGCATTAGCCCTCGCTACTGAGGAGCATCGGGAGGTAATGAAACGTCTGGAAGGGATGCGTTTAAGAAGGGTAGTTCAAACTTCTTTACAGGAGCCTACAGATCAATCTGCCCAATTCCGGTGGAAGCCTGTTTGGTGGTTGCTTTTGCTATTTGCCGGAGGGGTGGGTGTTTGGGTTTTTATGATTTCCCCAAAGAATACAGAAACAACTACTCCGCAGCCCTCCATTGAAACCATTCCTCCCGGCCCCGTAGCCCAAAAACCATCCGATGTGCCTGTAGTTGAGCCAACCCCGCCGGAACTATCGCCGAGGCAATGGGCAGCGCTGGCGTTGAAAAATCAGGTCAAACCAACACCCACTGCACTCAGATCTGAGCAATCCGGTAATCCGGCGGAAAAAACAGCACTTGCGCGCGCCCAGGAAGCCTACCATCAGGGCCAATATCGCGAAACACTCCAGATCCTGCAGGAATTGCCCACAGAAGAAGACGTAACCTATTACCGGGCTAATGCGCTGTTCCGGTTGCAACGTTTTACGGAAGCGGATGCGGCTTTTAAAAGCCTGGAAACAAGCTTTCAGTACCGATATGAGGCTCGCTGGAATCGCTTTTTATGCAAGTTGGCGAGCGGAAAACTCAGTCAGGAGGACGCCAGAAAAGCTGCTTTGGCGTTGGCAAACGACGAAACGTTTGAATTGCATGAATTTGCTGCAGAGCTTGCCGATGAACTTAAGGGGAGATAGGTTTAATATCCCCCATCCCTACGAATGCCGCCCAGAAAAACGGGTGTGCGTTTTTACCAGGATTGTTTTTTACATACAGCCTTTTGGCCTCTCCTAGCGCTACATGTTTGGGCTTTCCTGCTTTTAAACCAGCATAAAAGGCATCCATGATCTGCATGGTGGACTGGTCGTTCACACTCCAGAGCGAGGCAACAATGCTCTTCGCGCCCGCATAAGCGAAGGCGCGAGCGAGACTCACCACTCCTTCACCGTGCAGTTGCTCCCCAATGCCGGTTTCGCAGGCAGAAAGCACCACGAGATCGGCGTTAATGGGCAGGTTATAGAGTTCAGCCGCAGTTAAGAGAGTGGCATCCGGATCGGAAGTGGTTCCATAGAAAGCCAGGTAGCACTGATCTCCAGCTCCTGGATTGGCTTTGCCGTGGGTGGCCAGGTGTAACAACTGGTATTGAGCAGCGAGGTTCCTGAATTGCGCTTTGGTGGCTACTTTTCCTAACAAGCTTTTTGACTGGCCGGGAAATTGTTTCAGGATGGCTGCAACCTCTTCATCAGAGAAGGAGAGTGTGCTCCATTGTTCAGCGGGTGTTGATTCATTGCGGGTTTCAATGGCAACGTCTGACGTTTCGGAGTTACAGAATGGCGCCATGGCCAGCAGGTCGTTGGTTGGGCGTCCGAGGTGTTTCCGGTTTTGCATTTCCAACCACATGGTGGCGGAATAGGCATATTGAAAATGATGTTTTTTGACTAAAAACGGGTAAGTCGAAAAAGCGCCAGGATCGGTTGGCGCAGCACTTAACAAGGCTTCAAAGGGCAGATTACTGAGCCATTCACCCGGTACCAGAATGACCTCGCCGGATACCCTGCCGGCCACTGGTTTCCAGATGGTTTCGTAGAGTTGATGTGCGGCGCTGGCGTATTGCAATACCGATTCCTGATATAAATCAGCGGATTTGGATGCGGAGGTATGGTAAGCGGTCAGTCCGTTTAGAAATGCTGTTGCCAGCTGTTGTACCCTGGCAGGAGCAGAAATGCTGTGAATGGTACAGTTTGACCTGGTTACTTCAAAGAGATAAAGTGTGGAATCGCCGGCAAAGTATTCCAGAAGTGTTT
Organism: Saprospiraceae bacterium; assembly: GCA_044347755.1. Classification (GTDB taxonomy): domain Bacteria; phylum Bacteroidota; class Bacteroidia; order Chitinophagales; family Saprospiraceae; genus M3007. The sequence continues at coordinate 26,268 of JBIKUE010000021.1, read as the reverse complement.
GCCCTGGGCTCAGGTGTTGTTGCACTTCGGTAAGACTTGAGGGTTCAAGTCGGTATTTGAGTTGGTGATATTCGGGATATTTCTCTTCAAAGCTGCGCCAGAGTCGGGTTTGCGCAGCTTTTAGCGCGGCAATTCGTATATCAAGCGCTACCACGGCGGTATCGGAGGGTTGGAGTTTCTGACCCTGGATGAGTCGTTGCCGTTTTTTCTCCAGTTGTACCCATTGCTGGTTCAACAACTGATCCTGTTCCAGGGCAGTATCCGGAATCCCGGCGAATCGTCGGGCGCGTGCATCCGTAGTAGCCGCTAACAACATGAAATTATGCATTTTTTCGCTTAATTGCCAGGCTTTTTCGCGAGCCGCCAGGTTTTCAGGTTGTAGTTGTAGTACTTCCAGTTCGGCCAGGATGGCGCGTTCGAAATACCTAAAGGACTCATTTCGGAGTTTTTGTTGCGCCTCCGGCAGGATTTCTGCCTGCATCTGATAATCGATATCCGACTCAAAAGCGCGGAAAAATGTTCGGCTTTTTTGGAGCATTGCGGTATCTCTGCTTTGGCGGTACCAGCGCAGAAATAAATAGCCAAGTTCTGCATTACAGTGGAACAACCTGGATGAGTTAGGTCCATAGATGCGTCCTAACATATTGGCATCGGCTTCAAAGGAGGCCAGGGCTTCCGGGAATTGGTTCATGGCTGCCTGGGTTCTGCCGAGGTACAGGTATAGGGTAGCTACATTGGTGTTGTCTGATTGAGTGTGGGTGTTGATGATATTGATAGACTTTTCCTGCCAGCGGAGCGCTTCCGGGTAATTGCCTGTGGCGAGGTAATATTTTCCAAAATCAGAGCAAGTATAGGCATAATCAGGGCCCAGGTGTTCCTTGCCGCTGATCATGATCGAGTCTTCGCGTTGAAAAGTAGCTAATGCTCTGGGATAGTCTTTTTGGTACAGAAAAATTTGTCCTATTTCGGAGTAACATGCTGCTATATTGTTATGGTTTATTTTTTCTGCCTGATGATAAATATCCAGCGCTTCCTGAAAGCATCGGATTGATTCAGGGTATTTTTTCAGGTATTTATATTGGGTGCCCAGAATACCCGAGGCTTTGGCAATGGAGAGATGGTTGGCAGGATGTAATGTTTTCCGTAGAGCCAAAAGCCTGTGTGCATCGGCGAGTGCATCGGTATACCGGCTGTTATATAGATAAGCCTGGGTGCGTTTTTCCAGTACATCGGCATATTCCGTAGAGGCTTCGCCGTTGCTTTCCCTGTATCGGTTGGCGGCTTTTTCCAACCATTCAATGGCTTCATTATACGTGCTTCGTCCAAGGTGTGCCCAACCAAGCAGGAATTGTGTATAAGTAAGGTTCGGGTGATTATCGGGCAGAAGTTTTTGCTGCAATGCCATCGCCTGTTCATATGTGGCAATGGCTTCATCGTGTTTGGATTGCTTGTGTTGTTGTTGGCCCAACTTGACCAGCAGATCAGCTTCCAGGGTGGAGCCTTGAGGGTGTAATTCCCTGACCCGGTTTATCTCTGTGAGCAAAGAGTCGGTTTTCTGTCCAACCAATAAAGCACAGGGTAGCAGAAACAGCACGCAGAGGATGGTTACTTTCATAAATACATTTTTTTTCGCCTAACCGGTTACATAATGCAAGCGCGCGGAAATAAAAGGGGGTAAAGTAACAAATTCCGTTTCACCCTCTAAATACTGTGCGAATATGAAGCATTGGATCGCTACCTTCTTTGAAAATACAGGTAAATATCGCAACTGGTTGGGGATAATCCTCCTGGTTGTCCTTTTTTCGGCTAATAAACTCCATGCCCAGGGCGGCTGCTCCCAGTTGACGCCGTCGTTCATCAACTATGAGCCTTGCAAGTACAGGGTACAGGTGGTTAACACCACTGATTGTTTCACCCCAACGATCACCGTTTTCATAGATGCCAATGCTTTTGAGACCTGGAGCGCCAATACTGCCGGAGGCTGGACCGGGCAGGAAATAGCCCCCAATATGGTGCAGCTGACCCATTCCAACCCTTTTATGCCACTTGGCACCAGTTTCCCAATGATCTTTACGCTGCCAGTAGGCATTACGACACTGGGTAATTTCACCTGGGAATACAATTGTTTCCCTGGTGAAAGCTGTACCATATTCCCGGGCATTGAGCTGGTTTCCTGCCCTGATCCGATGGATGCGAGCATCATCGGGGTGAAATATAGGGAATGCGGGAGTTTGCCTTATACGAATCAGACGGTCATTCCGGGCTGGCCGATTCAATTGTTTGATGCTGACGGAAATTTTATAGAAGAACAGCTCACAGGGGCAGATGGATCTTATGCTTTTTATGATCGGCCATTAGGAAAATATATTATCAAAGAAATTGCGGCGCCCGGCTGGACGCCCAATATCCCTGCCAGTGGCCAGTATACGGTGGATTTGGCCCCCTCGCAGCAGGTGGTGCGGAATTTCGGGAATTGTCCGTCTTGTTCCTGTGATGATATTTATATGGATGTGGTGCAGTTGCCCATCGCCTCCGACACCTGTTCCTACGCGCTGAACGTGAGCAACAACGGAGCATATTGTTTCAATGTGATAGACCTGAAACTAGCGGTGGGTAGTTTTACCTCCGTAACCCCCGCGGCCGGTTGGGTTGCAACTTTAGTCAGTCCACAACATTACAAACTGACTTTCCCGCCGAACTACATCCCTGCGCAAAGCTTCCAGTCCACGTTCTTTAAGGTGACTGGGGCCGCGCAGCATGACATCAGCGTTTCAACCTCTTTCACTCAAAACGGGGCTCCTGTAACCTGTTCGCGTCCATTTACATACCAATGTCCGCCGCCGGCAGTTCCTATGCCCTGCTGCCCTCCGGGCAGTAATTTTGGACCAGAGCTGGTGAAAAACTCCGATTTTAGTCTTGGAAATCAAGATTTTACCAATAATTACAGCTACTTCAATCCAGGCAACCCAACCGCCATAGGAGGCTACTCTGTGCTGGATTACGGCGAGGTATATTCTGCCAATAACCAATGGGCATGTATAGACCATACTACGTATACCACCTCCGGTAAAATGCTCATCGTGGATGGTTACGGTGGCCCGGTGGCCTGGCAGCAGCAGGTAAACGTGACAGCCGGCACAAACTATGCTTTTTCTGCCTGGGTAAACAATCTGGTAAAGCCCACTAAAAACTACGATGATCCGCAAATGGCTTTGTTTGTGGACGGCAACCAAATTGCAGGTCCATTGAATTTATCCGAAAATCCAGACCTCTGGTTACGACTGTGCGACACCTTTATCGCACAGCAAACGGGGCTGGTTACACTATCCATCCGAATGCTCGCTACGACGGGCATCGGCAACGATGTGGCGATTGATGATGTGAGTTTACGGGCGTGTAACAAGAATCTTTGTATTGAAGATTTTGAAACGGGCGGTACCGGGCAATGGGCTACCACAAATGGTACCATTTCGGTTATCACAGATCCGTTTACAGGTTCCATGGTTCTGAAAGGGAACGACAACCAAGGCCCTAGTTGGATGTACAATAATTCCACTGCCTATAGTGGAGACTGGACCCAAAAATTCGACAACTGCTTCTGTTTTGATATCCGCTACGACAATGGAGACCCCGCAAATCCCTCTACTGGAACAGGTGCAATAACGATATATCAAGGTAATGACCCACTTAATTTTACTAAACGGGCAACATTTGTGGTAAATTCGCCCATAGGGAATACCTGGACGAGAATCTGTGTGCCTGTTGGATTATCAAACGGCATAACGTACCCGTCAAACCAGTACGGCCAATGGACATCCACAAGCCCGGCAGATTTTAATATGGTAATGCAGGGAGTAAGCGGGGTTGGTATTCCATTAGACTTTGTAGGAGGCCCAAGCCCGTCGGAGATGGTTTTTGTGGATAATTTTTGTGTCGAAAAATGTGCTGACACCTGTTTCTGTGGTACCTGGACAGGCATCTCCTATCGCCCATATCAAGGTGCACCCAATCAATCAGCGGAATGCGGGGATACCTTGGTGGCGCAATGTAAGGGGTTGATTCCCTGGACAATGAGTGGTAATTTTGTATGTCAAGGCAATGCCTGCCCACCCAACATTCCGATGTCGTGGATGTTGACCAAACCAGATGGCAGTGTGGTTTCAGGCCCGATGTCAGGCCCAAACTTCAATCTCAGTATTCCTGCGAGCGATTTAAATGCTGCCGGGTTCTATCATTTGGTGTTAAAAGGCATCTGCGGAATAGATACTTGCTATTGTGAATTTGAAATTCAAGTAGATGATTGCCCATGCATTGAAGACTTTGAAATTGGCGGTACCGGACAATGGGCTACCACAAATGGTACCATTTCGGTTATTACAGATCCGGTTACAGGCTCCATGGTTCTAAAAGGGAACGACAATTCGGGCCCCAGTTGGATGTACAACAATTCCACTGCCTATAATGGAGACTGGACCCAAAAATTCAACAACTGCCTCTGTTTTGATATCCGTTACGACAATGGAGACCCCGCAAATCCCTCAACTGGAACAGGTGCAATAACGATATATCAAGGTAATGACCCACTTAATTTTATTAAAAGGGCAACATTTGTGGTAAATACACCCATAGGGAATGCCTGGACCAGGGTCTGTGTGCCTGTTGGATTGTCAAACGGCGTAACGTACCCGTCAAACCAGTACGGCCAATGGACATCCTCTAGCCCGACAGATTTCAATATGGTAATGCAGGGAGTAGGCGGGATTGGTATTCCGCTAGATTTTGGAGGAGGTCCAAGCCCATCGGAGATGGTTTTTGTGGATAATTTTTGTGTTGAAAAATGTACGGATCCTTGTACTGCGGACATAGCCACTCCCACAGATTTGAAATGTGGAAAATATCAATTCAATGGCTTTGCAAACGGCCTCGCACCGTTCACTTACTGCTGGGATTTCGATGGTAACACAAACACCTGTGAATCCACCGCTCAAAACCCGATTTGGCAATTTCCCGCATCAGGCACTTACACGGTTACTTTGAAGATTACCGATGCAACTGGTTGTATGGCAACTTATTCGGTGACGATGAATGTCCCACCATTTTTGACCTCCGTAACAGTTTCTGCTTCACAAAACCCCATCTGCCTGGGTCAATCTGTAACACTCAGCGCTTCTGGTACAGGAGCAACAATCACAAGTTGCACATGGCAAGGAGGAAACACCGGCCAGTCCATTATCGTAACGCCGCAGGGCCCCTCTACCTGGTGTGTTACCTGCACCGATGCCAATGGCTGTACTGCTACTGATTGTGAAACTATTGAGGTGAAAGAAACCCCGAACGTCACTGCCACTACTGCCTCCATTTGTGAAGGAGACGCTTATACTATTATGGTTACCTCAAGCCCGGCTGCTACTTCATACAGTTGGTCGCCAGGAGGAGCAACCACTCAAAATTTAACCGTTACACCTTCTACCACGACCACTTATACTGTAACTGCCGGATTGAACGGATGTTTTGGTAGTGCAACAAGTACGGTATTTGTTAACCCGAAGCCAACGATTCAGATAAACGGACTTCCCAGCGGAGACATTTGTTTGGGTCAGACAGTCAATTTGAATGCAACAGGGAATTCCACCCAGTACCAATGGCTGCCAAGCGGGCCAGGTACAGCGGTATATGCTTTTACCCCAACGAACCTGGGACAAAACAACGTGTCGGTTCAAGGGACTTTGAATGGATGTACGAACACGGTAAGTGGGTCATTTAATGTAGTGGATTGTCCTTGCATTGAGGATTTCGAAACGGGCAGTACCGGTCAATGGGCTACAGTAAATGGTAATATTTCGGTTATCACTGATCCGTTTACAGGCTCCAAGGTGTTGAAGGGGAACGACAACTCGGGCCCGAGTTGGATGTTCAACAATTCATCTGCCTATAACGGGAACTGGACTCAAAAATTCGACAACTGCCTTTGTTTTGATATCCGCTATGATAATGGCGACCCAAACAACCCCGCTACCGGGACAGGTGCAATTACCATCTACCAGGGCAGCGACCCACTTAATACTACCAACCGCGCGACATTCCTCGTCTCCTCGCCTATCGGAAACAGCTGGACACGGGTATGCGCGCCAGTTAGGTTGGCAAGCGGAACAAGTTTGCCCTCAAATTCATACGGAACCTGGACGAATGCTCCTACCAGTGTGTCAGCATTCAACTCCCTCATCACCAATGTTAACGGAATTGGGTATGCACTTGACTTTGCAGGGGGGAACGATCCCTCAGAGATGGTTTTTATAGACAATATTTGTGTTGAAAAATGCGACACCTGCTACTGTGGCACTTTCTCCAATTTGTTCGCTCGACCCACCGTGGGTGCTCCAAGTATTCCTTTGATGTGCGGTGGGTCATACAATTTCCCTTGTCCGAATCCTGGGCAAAGCATTCCCATCACGGGCAAGTTTGAGTGTCAGGGGACTAATTGCCCGACTAGTTCGCAGATAAGCTGGACGCTGATTCAGCCGGATGGAATGGCCACCAATGGCACCGTGCAGTCAGGGCCTTATTTCTTCCTGCCGATCATGCCGCTTCAATATGCGCAGGTTGGTACTTATACCTTGATCCTGAAGGGTAATTGTGGGGGAACAGATTGCCCGCCTTGCATCATCAAGTTCACGGTGGATTGCCCGAACCCATGTCCTTGCGATGTGCCTCAGTTCCAAAAAGATGTGGCCAAGGGTTTTGCTACGGCACTGTGGCCTACTACTTGTAAAGGCTGCTTCTCGCCTATTTCGTTGAACGACTGTGATATGGTGGAATGGAAGATCAACGGCGGGCCTTCCATTGGTATGACCAGCGGCAACCAATCTTTCTGTCATACTTTCACCGGAGCTGGAACATACACCGTGACGATGATTGTAACCCGGAAAAAAAGCGACGGCTCGCTCTGCGAAGTATTTACCTTCTCTAAATCGGTCATGGTAACTTGCATGCTCAAGGATCCTTGCGACGATTCCGTTTTCCCAAATTCGGCGTTTAGCGAAGGCGCGGTGGTGGGTGGCCTGAACTCCGGTGGCGCCAGCACGTGGTGGAAAGGTTTATATGGAGACCCGCAAATGGAGCACACTATTGGCAGCCTTGACAACTGGGCAGTATTACTCACTGGGCATATTGATTCAGCAGATGTTTTAAGCAGTGATTCGTCAGTGTGTATGAAAAAAGAAAGTGGCACACTAATGCTGAGAGGTGCATTGGCGGTTGAGACCGATTCCAGAGGTGATCATCGCTTGGCAATTTTTTTCAATCGGGAGGATAGTTATGTCTACAATGTATTCAACCCGGAAAATTGCTTTATGGTGGCCAAACTTGATATTACCAACTATGATGATACCTCATGGTTTGATCTGGAAATACCCTATGACCTTAGCACTTGGGGCTCGTTGGATACATGTGGTGATGCACCACATGGTGTCTTGGTAAGACCAATAATATATGCGTTTACTTGTTTTGAAACCGCGCAAGGAGCTGACACAAGGACCAGGCTACATGTTGACAATTTGTGCTTTGACAATCAACTTGTTGATGTTAAAGATCCTATTGGACAAAGCGCCCTCCGCATTTACCCCAACCCTAACCCCGGCACTTTCACCGTAGAAATGCCTGTGCCTGCCCAACCCGGCACCCAATTCCGCATCATCGACCTTGCGGGCCGACTCGTGCAGGACCAAAAAACGGAGCCGGGTAGTGCCACGCAAACGGTGCGTGCTGGAGAACTGCCCACGGGCCTGTACTTCCTGCAACTGCTGGAAAACGGCCGGGTAATAGCCATAGAAAAGTTTGTGAAGCAATAAGTTGAGTAGTCAAAGGCTGGGTGAAAATAATCGGCCCTTCCCGCTTACCCGGGAAGGGCCTTTTTTATTTGCCGAAGTATAGACCGAAATCCTGCTTGCCCACCCAGTCCTTTTCGAATAGGTGCGGAAGACTGGGCGGGCAAGCAGGATTGTATCCTATTCCCCCTTCACTACCCGAATGCGCCAAACCCGGGTATCGGCAGCATGCTGGAGGGTAAGAATGTAAATACCCCGGGGCAGATGGGCGGTGTTAAGCTCAGTCTGGACAGCATTCAGGGTTCCACTAAGAAGGGTTCTGCCCAGGGCATCCAGGAGCCGGTAACGCAACCCGCTGGTGGTTCCATTTTGGGTAACAAGCAAGCGATCCAAAAATGGATTGGGGGTAACCTGAATGCCCCATTCTGTAGCCATCGTTTGTAGTCCCGAAATAAGATCCTGACCATCGCAATCTTCGTCAATACCGTTGTTGGGAATTTCTTCTGCCTCCGGGAAAACACTGTTGCTGCTATCATCGCAATCGCCCGCGCACACCCGGAAGCCATCGCCGTCGGCATCCAGTTCTTCCGCAGGCACCGTGCCATCGCAGTTGTTGTCCAGACCATCGCAGAGTTCGGGAGCGCCGGGGTAAACCGTGGGGTTGTCGTCGTCCAGATCGCCCGCGCACACCCGGAATCCATCGCCGTCGGCATCCAGTTCTTCCGCAGGTACCGTGCCGTCGCAGTTGTTGTCCAGGCCGTCGCAGAGTTCGGGAGCGCCGGGGTAAATGGCCGGGTTGTCGTCGGAGCAATCGCCCGCACACACCCGGAAGCCATCGCCGTCCGCATCCAGTTCTTCCGCAGGTACAGTGCCATCGCAGTTGTTGTCCAGGCCATCGCAGAGTTCGGGAGCGCCGGGGTAAACCGTGGGGTTGTCGTCGGAACAATCGCCCGCGCACACCCGGAAACCATCGCCGTCGGCATCCAGTTCTTCCGCAGGCACTGTGCCATCGCAGTTGTTGTCCAGGCCGTCGCAGAGCTCGGGAGCGCCGGGATAAACCGTGAGGTTGTTGTCGTCCAGATCGCCCGCACACACCCTGAATCCATCGCCGTCGGCATCCAGTTCTTCCGCAGGTACTGTACCGTCGCAGTTGTTGTCCAGGCCATCGCAGAGTTCGGGAGCGCCGGGGAAGATGGCCGGGTTGTCGTCAGAACAATCGCCCCCGCACACCCGGAAGCCATCGCCGTCGGCATCCAGTTCTTCCGCAGGCACTGTGCCATCGCAGTTGTTATCCAGGCCATCGCAGAGTTCGGGAGCGCCGGGGTAAACCGTGAGGTTGTTGTCGTCCAGATCGCCCGCACACACCCTGAATCCATCGCCGTCGGCATCCAGTTCTTCCGCAGGCACTGTGCCATCGCAGTTGTTGTCCAGGCCATCGCAGAGTTCGGGAGCGCCGGGGTAAATGGCCGGATTGTCGTCGGAGCAATCGCCTGCGCAAATACTAAGTCCGTCGGCGTCGGCATCCTGCAGGGTGGCACAGCTGCATGGAAGGGCCATTTCTGCCTCGCTGAACGGGCTGTAGGTATTGTTTACGTCCTTGTTTACCGGATGATCGGCTGTTCGGCCATCGCATTCCAGCAACTTGTTGTCGTAATAATTCGTGAGCCGGTAGTGCACTCCGTTGTTGCAGTTGCCGTTATCGTTGTACACGATGACGTCGCCGCCTACTTCCACGGTACCGGATAGTTTATAATTATATACCCTGGCCCGCATACCGATCAGGGCATTTTCCGACATCGTGACGTTTTCCGCATATCCTTGTCCACGGATAATGGCATTGCCACTGTACGTTCCGGTGTTGACAAAAGCATTGTCCTGCACCTTCACTTGTCCGCTCATGACAGCATCCCGCACTACGGCCGTATTTTCAATTCGCACATTACCACTGAGATTGGCATTGCCCAGTACCATGGCCCAGGGCCCTACATACACCGAGGCGGCCACGTTGGCGCTGTTTTGTACCCAGCCGCCGCCATTGCTGTGCAGGTGCCCGTTGTTGCGGAGGGGCGTCCGGAAATTTGCAGGCGGTTGATGGCCCTCCGGTACAGCGCCGCTGATGGTGAGTTCGTAGGGATGTCGGAAATGTTTGGGGTAACCCTGCCAGGTGTCGTTGCTGGTATTGGTGGTAATTTGGTCGTTGGGCGCTCCCATGACCACGAGGTACAGGCTGGTTTCACCGGTTTCCAGTTCAAAAGAGATTTCAGCAGTATTGTTTTTATACGTGGGGCTATACCTGCTCACCGTTCCGTCGGCCTTGGCGGCCACAAATCCATACCGCCAACCGGTGTGCACATTGGCCTCGGTGTGGCCCTTGAACTTGATGCGCACCAGGCAGCTGTCGGGATGCGGATAAAGGGGAATCACATTGTAGGCAAATTCTTCCGGGGCCAGCTCAATAGGCACTTCGTATCGGTTGCCGTTGATTTTACGCAGGATAGTATGGGTGGACTGAATGGATTGCAGGTTGCCATTGAGGTCCCACTGCCGGTATTGGCGCAGGAATTTACCCAGGTTGCTGAACGGGAAATCGAACGTGGCCATCCGTCGGGTGTAGTGATAGAGGCTGTCGTTGAACCGATCCTGCGTGTATCCTGCCAGACGTTTATAAGCTTGCAGGGGGTATTCATAACTGGTGGATTCGCGCCAGAGCCGGTTGATCATATCCATGCCTTCCGAGGCCTGTATGGCAAACAGCAAATGGTAATTCTCGTAGGTGTTTTTCCAGTCGCCCCAGGTCTCAATATGGTAATAGTCCATGCCCCAGGCGGAAGCCGCCCAGGGGTAGAGCAGATTCCGCATGAAATTGGCATGGGTTTCCCAAAAAATGCCGGCGTTGAGCCATACGTACCCCAGACCATTATCCGCCCGGTAGTCTATATTGCATTGTGCCTGCAGACTGTGCGCCAACTCGTGTGCGGCCACCCCGCCATCATCCATGGCATTGGGATGCACCCAAAAGGCGCCTACGATCCCGTCGGCATCGCCGCCATTGGCCCAGCCCTGGGCTCCGTTGGGTCCCCAGGTATTGTACATCACAATCGGTATTTTGTACTGTGCCAGATTGGTGCCGGTAGCGTCGTCCAGAAAGCCAAAGGCTTTGAACCGGGTATAGATGTACTCCATCGTATCCAGAATTCTGGCCGGATTGAATTGCAGGTCCGGATCAGGGTAATTGGCCGGATTGGTTCCCACGGTATTGCCCCAGATCAGGATGAAGTTGGCGCTTTGAGCGGTTTTACTCCAGGTAAACTGGGCGCCGTTTGGATCGTTGGGATTTTGCAGGTAATTGGGAATGTGAACAGCTTTTTGTGCGGTCAGGCCGGAACACAACAGGCTGAAGCCGAAGAGCAGGAGTAGCGTTCTTGTCATGCAGAAAGTAGAAATGGTTCAAAAGCAAAGATCGATGCTTTTGAACCATTTCAAAATATTGGAATCAGGCACTCAAATCTCCGTAGCGAGAATCCGTTCGCCCCAGCCGCCGGGGTCGAGGATAACGCCGGTGGCAGTACCACCCGGCGCCGCCTGAGCGTACACCTGTACGGTATAGGTTCCGATGGGCAGCGCAGTGTAAACGCTTTTCATCACGATAGAATCGTTCAGGTCGCCTGCTTTCAGAGAGCCTTGAATTTTGAAATTAGGAAGCGTGCCGTTTACCCGAATTTCAAACAGGATACCGTTGGAGGCGCCGAGCGCCTGAGCCGATACCGTACCGGCCAATTCCAGTTCAAGGGAGGACTTTACCCGGAGTTTTCGCATCGTAAAAGAAGGCCCGATGGGCTGCATGGTGGCGTTGAGGTTGTAGGAGCGGTCATTAAGGCTGCCGCTTTGCGTGTAGTTTGCCATAAATGGTGATTTTTAAGGTGATGTATTATTTTCTTTATGCGCCTTTGGCTTTAGCCGTGAACTTTTTGATAAAAAAAATCAATAGCTGGTTACAAATCCCTTCTGACCGGAAATAAATGGTGCAATAACTCCCAGGTCACCAAAATAACACATCTGAAGAAGTCTGTGAAGCATCAGGCATTTAATCATGCATGAAAACAATCTTCCCTCCCTGAGTATTCAAGGAGGGTTTTTTGTTTTTTGGACCGAGGTTGCATGCTATTTGTGTGGAAGAGCAAAACCTGCTTTTGCAAAGGCACCTATACCCAATTTACACACTACCTTAAGGGATTCTTTTATTTCGCGCAGATTTTACACAGATTTGTTTGCACAGATTTTACACAGAAAAATCTACGCAAAATTTGTGCGAAACCCCACTTGGGTTTATGTGTAAAAGGGTATAGTCGCCTTTGCAAATGTGATATAGGTGTCCGGGAGGCTTATTTAAGGCGAACACCTGGTGGGTGGATGGCGACTATCTCAACACCATGCGAATCAGGTTGCTTGAAGGTCGTAACTTCGACGGCAAGGCGCCGGCATAGGTGATCAATTGCGGAGCTTTCAGACCTTTAATGCTCCTAAAAACCTTACAGGTCTGAACCCAAATTGTCCATTAGTGCAGACCAGGAGTTCCAATGCCTCCGGATCCGGTATCTTTGGGGCTGCAATACTCCTGCTCATGCACAAACTACTTTTTTGTTTCCTCCTGTTGAGTCAAGTGGCGGTGGCGCAATCGCCCGTTTACAAGGATGCTGCTAGCGGCAAATATGGCGTGGTGCATCCTTATACTGCCGAGCCGATCACAGCGCCCGACTATGACTGGGCGGCTCCTGTTTACCTCAACGATACGCTGGTTCGGGTGCGCAAGGCCGGCCTGACGGGTATTTTTTCCATCACCAGCAGGATGGCGGTTCCGGTGGACTTCGACAACATTCAGGAAGCGCAGGCGGGCGCTGAGTGCGGGATTGTGTCGGTGGCCAAAGGAGAATTAAGGGGGCTATGGGACGCCAAAAAAGGAAGCCTGCTGTTGCCACTGGAGTTTGAGTATGTACGGGCTGTTTACCCGGATTTGCTGGTGGGAAGGCGAAAGGGCAGCTCCATCCTGGAGTTTTATAATGAAAAAGCCCAAAAGGTGTTTGAAACAGAGGGCAGTGCTGCCGGTCCGAGTTTTGCTCCTGTCACCGTCCAGGTCATGATCAAACACGGTGAGTTGAGATACTTTGATAAAAAAGGGCATACGGTATGCCCCCCGACCTTGCCGAATGCACAATGGACCGATGGCAAAACGGTGATCGTGTTAGTGGCAACCACCTTGGGTTCCGACATGAACATGCTGGTCAGCACCTCCGGCGATACGATCCTGCCACCGGAGTACTGGGCGTTTACCCCGCTCAGCGAGGGCCGTTTTATCGTAAAAGCCACGGCCCAAAGCCGGAAATCCGGCCTTTTTGATGCCACCTCCCGGAAATGGTTGATCCCGATGAGTGAAATATCCCTGCTCCCGGTAGGAGAGTATGGCGACCCGGAAGCATTGCTTTATGCCACCAAATCCAATGCCAGGGAAGGCCACCATCTGTACGATGTGCGGGGCAATATGGTGGTAGAAAACTGCTATTTCCACAGGCTCCCTTACGAAAGCGCCAAAAGAATGCCGGGGCTGGATTATCGCCCGTTCAGGTACGTGTTCATTCAATCGCCGGGAGGCTCCAACGCAAAAGCATTTTATGGCGCCAATGGCCGGGCTATTCTGCCCATGGAATATGAGCAGTTTCATTATTTCTCCGAGCAGCATCCGGTCATTGCCACACGTACCTCTCCTGCCCGAACAGGAGAAAATCCGGTAAATGCCTTCGACTTGACAACGGGCAGGAAAATATTTGAAAACGGGTTTGAGCAGTTGCTTTTTACGGCCAATCCACAGCGTTTTTGGGCGCAAAAAGAAGGCATCTGGGGGCTGGTAGAAACCGGTCGGGAAACAAAGGCGGTGTTTGAATACGAGTGGGTAGTTGCGTTGTCCAATTTTTGTTTTGCGGCTAAAAAAGGCGACCAGTGGTTTTGCTTTACTGCGGAAGGCCAGCTGGCTGTTCCGCGCAGTTTCGGCTGGATCAGCGGCCCTGATTTGGAACATTACCGGGAATTCAAAGCCTCACCGGCTGCAAAAGGCAAACTGCTGGCGTTTGCCGGCGACCCGCTCAGAACTGGTGGCTGGTATGCCATCACAGATCGTAAACAGGCCATTTTTATCGTATCCGAGCTGGAAATACCGAAGGATAAAACCCCGGTGCTGAATGCCCAGTCGACCTTGCAACCCTTGCCCTCCGTCGAAGGTGCTGAAGTCTATACAGTGGTGGATCAAAGTCCGGCATTTCCCGGCGGAGAAACCGCCATGTTCGAGTTTCTGGCCAATAACCTCAAATATCCCGCCCTGGCAAGAACAACCGGTATAGAAGGGCAGGTGTACGTACGATTTATTGTTGAACCGGACTGAACCCTTTCCAACCACCTGGTACTGCGCGACCTCGGTGGCGGCTGTGGCGAGGAAGCCATGAGGCTGATAAAATCCATGCCCAAATGGACGCCCGGCCGGCACAATGGGCAGGCGGTAAGGGTAACATATACCGTTTCGGTGAATTTCAGGTTGAAATGAGGGGGAAGTGCCAAATTCGTTTCAGTGGCAGGGTTTGATGATTTGTTGTCAAGATAATTTAAGGTGAATTAATGCTATTTTATAAGTTTTTTTTAAAATAGCGTAGTTTTAAGTAGGTTTGTTCGGCTTAAATTGATTTTTGGGACAAAGCAATCAACTGAAAAACAATCTTACATGAATCCTGTACCCTATTTATCCAACCTGACCCCGCTCAGGGGCATTGCGGCGATGTTGACGGTCATCTTTCACGTGAACATCATGCAAATGCAAAATCCGCTTATTCCGCACGAATCTTCCGGATTGTTGCACCACACCTATCTGATGGTGGATTTCTTTTTTATTCTCAGCGGATTTATCATGTGCCATGTGTATGGCAAGTGGTTTTCAGAGGGCGTTTCCGGAGCGCAATTCAAAAAATTTACCATTGCACGTTTTGCCAGAGTCTATCCCTTGCACTTGGTGACGTTGTTGTACACCATTTTGCTTTTTTATGTAGCCGGAAAACTGGGGCTGCCTCCAGATGTGGTGGAAAACCAGAACAGCGGCTATTCCATCCTGACGAACCTGACGTTGCTGCATTCCATGAACCTCCATGAATGGTTTTCCTGGAATCATGCATCGTGGTCAATCAGTACGGAATGGTGGGCCTATATGGTGTTTCCTTTTCTGGTGGGCCCTTTCATGCGCCTGGGCGCCTATGGGAAAGGGCTTGCTGCATTCCTTTGTTTTGCCGGATACCTGGTCATTACCTTTTGGATCGTTCCTATCGTGACAATCCCTCCCGAGATTCCATTTGTTCGGGTGGATCCGGCCTGGCATTCGGTTAATGTAGCCTATCAATACGGGATTCTGAGATGTTTATGTGGATTTGTGCTTGGCATGATGCTATATGAAGGATTTAAAAAAGGGTGGGGCAAAGCCGTTTTGGGCAATGGGTATGTGTTGACTGGCCTGACGCTGGCCAGTTTTGCGTGCATGCATTTTGAGCTGGCAGACATTTTTGCGCTCAGTTTTTTCCCGTTCATATTGCTCTCGGGCGCCTACGGAAGTGAGGGTATCAACAAGGTATTTGCCACCACACCGCTTCAGCGCCTGGGCGACTGGTCGTTTTCTATCTATCTGGTGCATCAACCACTCCTGTTTACTATTTGGAAGATACAGACGTACCTGAATCCGGTGGATCCGAATGCGCCGCCACCGCCACCTGATCTGATGGGGGCCTGGTTATATTGTTTTGGGTTCATTGCACTGATGCTGGTGGTGTCTTACTTTACCTACCGCCTGGTGGAAGTGCCGGCAAGGCTTTGGTTGAATCCGAAGAAAGGGGTATAGTGGCTCTTATCACCTTCTCACCTGACCTCGATCATCATCCCTCCCATTCCGGCCCGGATATCTTTGTTTGTCCTCTGATAGAACAGACGACACAATCCTATGCCGGTGTCATTACTGGAAAACCAACTGCTGCGCCAGATCGGCAATCCGTTCCCCCGCTCGCCGGAACAACGCAACCAATTGCTGGAAAGCGATGCCGAACTGATCCGCATGGCTGACGGAAGCACCCTGGCGCTTACTACCGACTGCATTGCCGAAGAAATCCAAACCGGACTTTATTCCGATCCTGAACATATTGGCTGGATGACTGTGGCGGTCAACATGAGTGATTTAGCCGCGGTAGGCGCTCGTCCGTTGGGTCTGTTGCTCTCCGAAAGTCTGCCCCCAGGGTTCCCTTCTGAAAAACTAATCGCCCTGCAAAATGGCATCGCCGCCGCCTGCAAGGCCATGGGCGTATACGTGCTGGGCGGCGATACCAATACCTCCTCCTGCTGGCAAATGGGCGGCACGGCCATCGGAATTATCCCGCCTGGCGAGCAAATCATCAGCCGAAAAGGCGCTCAGGCCGGGCACCTGCTATATGCCTCCGGCGCTATGGGTCAGGGCAGCGCTTATGCCTTTTCTGTGTTGTTCGGCACAACGGGCCCTGCCGTGCATTACCGCCCCACTCCGCGCCTCGACGCCGGCGCTCTGGTGCGCCGATTCGGCAGCAGCTGTATTGATACAAGCGACGGGTTTTTTCACGCCCTGGCCAATTTGACGGAAACAAACCACCTTGGTTTTTATCTGCAAACGCCGTTAAACGATTACACCCACCCGGACGCCCAACGCATCAGCCAGGCCGGTCAATTGCCGCTTTGGATCTTTTTGGCCGGTCCGCACGGAGAGTTTGAACTGCTGTTCACCCTGCCTCCTGAAAACGAATCAGATTTCCTGAAAGCTGCTGCCGGGATTAACTGGATGCCCCTGAAAATAGGCGTTTGCACCGCCGATGGACAATGCTCTTTAACCCAATCAGACGGCACAAGTCGCAATGTTTCTCCTGCCGCTATTGCCAATGCCTTCCCGGAGGCCCTCGGCGATCCGAAGGTTTTTTTACAAAAGCTCTTAACCATTGACGCATCATGGCAAAGCCAGATTTAACATCCGCTAGACAAGAAAGTAACCTCCACACCTTCGTTCATGCCAATAAATACCTGAAAACGAAGGAGTATGTGCCGCTTTTTGAACAATTCATTCAAAAACTCCAGGCGGATCACGAGTTCACTTATTGCCGGGAACTGCTCTCGCCCACCAGCAGGGAGGTGCTGATCATTGATCCGGATACCGGCCAACAGCGCTCCATGCTGATGTTTGCCTCCAACAATTACCTGGGTATGGCCAACCACCCCTACGTGAAAAAGAAAGTGATGGAGGCTATGGATAAGTACGGGGTAGGGCTGGCGGGTCCGCCGCTGCTGAACGGTTACACCAAACTGATGTTGGAACTGGAGGAGCGACTCGCACACCTCAAACACCAGGAATCTGCCATGGTGTTCTCCAGCGGTTATGCCGCCAATGTGGGCATGCTGGTAGCCCTCACGCAGGCCAACGACCATGTGCTATACGACGAACTCAGCCATGCTTCCTTTATGGACGGCATGCGCATGACCCAGGTGCCGGCTACCAAATTTGCCCACAACAACCTGAGCGATCTGGAAACCCATTTGGCACAGTTATCCAAATCTACTGCCGATACCCTGTTTGTGGCCGTGGAAGGTGTTTATTCTATGGATGGCGATCTGGCGCCATTGGATAAGATCGTGCCATTGGTGAAAAAATACGGCGGATTTCTGCTGCTGGATGATGCCCACGGCACCGGCGTGCTGGGCCGAACCGGCAGTGGCACCGCCGAACATTTCGGGGTGGAAAAGCTGATAGATCTCAGTATGGGTACCTTCAGCAAATCGTTCGCCATGACGGGAGGTTTCCTGGCCGGGCCGAAAGATCTCATTGATTACCTGCGCTTTTTTGCCCGCTCTTACATGTTCTCTGCCGCACTCACCCCGGTAACCCTGGCCGCCGTTTTAGCCGGACTGGATGTGGTGGAACAACAACCGGAATTGCGCGACCGCCTTCGCGATTTGTCTAAGTATGCCATCGGTAAATTGCAACCCTATGGCGTGGTATCCACCCCGGAAGCCGCCATCATTGCCCTGGAGGTGCCGGATTGGATGGACGCGCGCAAAGCCGGACATTTGGTACACGAGAAGGGTATTTTCCTCAATATGATTGAATACCCGGCTGTGCCTGAAGGTTCCGAGCGGTTCCGGATCAGCATCACTGTAGAACACACCCAGGCCGACATAGACCGGCTGGCGGCGGTACTCGACGAAACCTGGCACCATCCTTCTGTGAAAAAATGAATCCTGCCACGCCCTCCCGTTATGCCGTGCTGGTCAATTTGGCTGCCAACGACGGTCGCGCCGCCGCCCGCTGGGAAAGCATATCCCGGGAGGTGCTGGAGCGTCTGCCGCCAGATACGTTGATACACCACTTCCGTCCGCCTGAAAATGTGGAGTCATTGGTGCGTGTCTGGCTGGATCAGGGCGTTGATGCGTTCATTTCGGCGGGTGGTGACGGCAGTGCCAATTACCTGCTCAATTTGCTCATGCGCCATTCCCGCGAGCATGCGGAGCAACTTTGGCTGGGAGGAATCGGGCTGGGATCGAGCAACGATTTCGTCAAGCCCAAACAACATTTTATTCAGGAACTGCCTGTTCGTCTGGATGTGGAAAACGCCGCCCTGGCCGATGTGGGTAAATCCGAATGGCAAACCGAAAGCGGCGAAACCCACAGCTGTTATTTTATGGCCAACGCCAGCATGGGCGTTACGGCCAATGCCAATTGGCTGTTCAACCACGGTGATACGGTGATTCGTTTCCTCAAAAATCGCTGGACCGATGGCGCCATCCTGTATGCCGCCCTTCGAACTATTCTGGGGCATCGTAACCTGCATGCCCTGCTGGCCGCCAACGACCGAGAGTACGATATACAACTTTCCAACCTGGCCGTGCTGAAAAGTCCGTACGTTTCCGGCAGCTTCTGTTACGACGATCCTGTGACCCGCAATGATGGTCAGCTTGGCATTAACATATGCACTGATATGGGCGCCCCGGGCCTCATCCGGGTGCTGTACGGATTGAGCAAAGGGCAGTTCCGCGGCCGCCCGCATACCCTGAGTTTTGCCACGCGCGACCTGCGTGTACACACCACCCGTGCGGCCGCGCTCGAGCTTGATGGCGAGGTGGTGCAATGCAATTCTGTTCGGTTCACCGTTTGTCCCGGCGCCATCCGGCTAATGGCATTATAAGTCTATGCAACAGCAACCCTACACCTGGTATCAGGTCCGGTTTTGGCGGGCCTATTTGGTCCAGATGCGACCTTATCTGTTGTTTGTATCCGGCGTGGCCGGCTGGGCAGGCATAGCAGCCGGCGCCAGGGAGCATCAGGATTGGTTAGTGCTGGTGGCCACGTTTTTGCCCCTGTTTTTGGGTTACGGCTTTGGGCAGGCATTCACGGATTGTTTTCAGCTGGATACAGATCGCATTTCGGCGCCATACCGGCCGCTGTCGAAGGGAATAGTGACACCTCGCGCTGTGGGGATAGTAAGCGTATTGGGTCTCACTATTGGCGTGGCCCTGCTGGTATACCTCAACCCATGGAACGTATTGCCCGGTGCTTTATCGGTACTCGGGCTGGCCACCTACACCCATTTCAAACGCAATTATTGGTTTGCGGGTCCGCCCTACAATGCCTGGATTGTGGCATTGCTGCCCCTGATGGGCTACCTCAGTGTACAACGTGAGGGGCTGTGGGAACACCTGCCCCAGATAGCCCCGTTGATGGGATTGAGTTTTGTGTCGTACGCCAATTTTGTCCTCATGGGTTACCTCAAAGACATTACGGCCGACCGCCAGAGCGGTTACCGCACCTTCACGGTGGTGTTTGGCTGGATGCCTACCGTGCGCGTGGGGCATGTGCTGGCGCTTGGATCAGCCATCATATCCGCCTTGCTCAGTTACCCCAGTCCGGTAGCCCTGCTGTTCTGGTTAGCAGGTACCGCCCTGGCCATACACGGCCAATGGTATGCCCACAGCACCCCCAACCGTACGGAAGCCAATGCCGCTGTCCCTATTGCCGCCACCGTGAGAAGTTTCATCTTGTGGCACCTGGCTGTTATTGGCGCCTTGCAGCCGGATTGGTGGTGGGGTTTGGTGGTGTTCTACGGGGTTTTTGAATGGGTGTTGAGGGAAAGGCCGGAGGTAGGGCAGGTGTGAGGGGGAATTACTTAAAATCGGTTAGAAACTGTAGCAGGCTCCAGTGTTCAATGCCATTGTAGGTGTTTTTGCCCGGGTTATCCATACTGACAACCATTTTTCGATAGTTGTCCTGAATGAGGGATAGATTACCAAATTCTCGTTCAATAGTGCCGGGCTCTACCAACAGATAAGCTACCTGAATATAGGTTCGTTCATTGCTTTTCTCAGCAACAAAATCAATTTCCTTTTGCTGCCAGTCGCCTGTATAAACCGTATAACCATTGCTGATTAAATGGTGAAATACGCAATTTTCCATCAACTTTCCAATATCTGTTGTCCGGTATCCTGTAATGGCATTTCTAATACCCAAATCCTGAAAATAATACTTTTCTCCAATTTCGAACATGCGTTTTCCCTTTAGATCAATCCTGCGAACCCGGAATACAATTTGACTGTTTACCAGATAAGACAAATAATCCAGCACCGAATTTACTGAAATATTTACGCGTTGAGATTTGAGGTAGTCGCTTATTTTTTTAGCATTGAGCATACTGCCCGTATTGTCTGCCGTAAAACGGATGAGCCGGTCTAGAAAATTTACATTTCGGATGTTATACCTCGTGATGATGTCGCGATAAAGAATGCCGGCAAAGACATTTTTCAAATATTCAAATACCACTTCATCCTGTAAAGCAAGGTTTCGGAGAAAAGGCATTCCGCCGAATCTCATGAACAAGCTCAGGCTTTCTGCATTTGGTTTAAGGTCATGGAACAGTATAAATTCCTGAAAATCGAGACTAAATACCGGAATTTCTACATATCGGCCACTTAGTCTGGTAGCCAGTTCCCCGGAAAGCAGCTCGGAATTACTACCAGTGATATACAGATCAAAATTGGGTTGAGCAGCGAAAGCGCGAATGCTGTTTTCAAATTCAGTGATTTCCTGAATTTCATCAATCATGACATAGTTGGTTATGCCCTCTTTTGTTATAGCATTTGCCTTCAGGTAGGCCGTCAGGTCAGAGGCATTGTTTATGTGGAAAAACTCGTCACTTTCTTTATCAATCCGGATAAAATGCCCGTTTCCTCCTTGTGCAATCAGGTCCTGAATCTGCTTTAACAAGTAGCTTTTACCCACCCTTCGTTGACCAATAAGCACCTTTATGATCCCTTTTTGGATGAAGGGTTCAATTCTGGAGTTGTATTTTTTGCGTAAAACGTAATCTTTCATTTATGATGAAAACTTTCGACAAAAATACATAAGTTTTGATTATAAACAAATCTTTTGTATGGGTAGCCGGTTTACGAGCTGAATAAAGCGGTGGCTAAACGTTTAGAAATCTTTTGTTGACTTGTTGCGATGGGGGCGTTTGAGAGCATATCCTCCAACACCTCCACACTCTCCCCTTCCTCAAAATAATTCATGTAGTGGCAAGCTACAACAAACACATTTGCAGCGCCGGCCACGGATTGGATGCTTTACCATCTGTACACCGCCCATGTTCTGAATGTAATAGCGCGACACCATGCCTTCCATGGAATGGGCCAAGATGGTGATCTTTTTACCGCTTGCAGCACTGATGCCATGCAGGAGCAGGTTTCATCCCTCAATTTTTCCAAAATATCCTACATTTACTTCCCATCTCAAGTCTCTGCCTATCAACCTTATGCAAAAAACAATCTGCTGCTGCTTCCTTTTCCTGGCTTCGGTCGCAAGTGCGCAACCTGTGCAGCGACCCGTGCCGGCGGGTGTTCCTGCGTATTCCTTTGAAGTATTTGACAGTACCGTGAACGGTTATTATCTGGCTACACCGTTTCGGTTTGGTGCAGCCAATATGACGGGAGTACTGCCTTTAATTATCCTGGATGCGCAGGGGTATCTGCTATGGTACCTGCCGCAAAACGCGCGGAATCTGATCAATTTTAAGTACCATCCGGAACAGGAAATTTACACTTACGGTAAATCTACAGCAGGGCCGCTGTCTTTGCGGAATCATGTGCTGGATAAACATTTTCAACCCCTGGATTCGTTTGCCACGGTGCAGGGAGTGGAGCCTGATGCGCATGATTTTCTGCCAACTTCCAATCAAACCTATTTGGTGGCCGGAGCGAAAGACAGCATCATGGATTTGAGTGCGTTCCTGTTCAACGGAACGCCAGGTAGCCCTACTACTCATGCCATCGGGTTTGTGGTCCAGGAGTTTGATGAAGACCATAACCTGCTCTTTTCCTGGAACAGCAATGATTTTATTCACCCCACTGAAGCCTATGGGTTTTACGGATATAATGCCAATAACTTTGACTATTGCCACGGCAACACCATTGAGGAGGATACGGACGGCCATTTGCTGCTTTCTTTCCGGCACCTGAATGCGGTATATAAAATTCATCGCCAAACCGGCGCAGTACTTTGGAAACTAGGAGGCAAAAGCAGTTCTTTCACTTTTACCAATGATTTAGGCTTCAGTGGGCAGCATGATGTTCGTCGGCTGCCCAATGGTAATATTGCATTGTTTGACAATGCCAATACGTCGCCGCCACCGCGCATTTCCAGAGCAGTGGAATATGCGCTGGATACCCTGACCTGGACGGCCACCAAAGTCTGGGAATACCGTTATCAACCCGGCTTTTTTAGTCCGGCTATGGGTGGGCATCAAACCACTGAAACGCGCCAACACCTACTGAGTTATGGCCTGATCTTCCGGCCTCATCCGAGTTTTGTACTCACGAATGATGCCGGCGCTCTTCCTGGTCAACGACCCCGCCACTACTTGCGCAGCAAGCCTTGTTTCAGCGCCGGAGGATAGAGACCCCGCAATCATTACTGGCTATTTTGACCTGCTCGGCAGGCGATTGAACGGTCCGCCGGGTGAAAACGCTGTCGGACAATGGTATGTGGTACTGTTTGCAGACGGACACACGGAATGGCGAATGGTGCGTTGAACCGACTCACCCCCACACTACATCCATCCATACCAATCCCTCTTTCAAACGCTCTACCAGGGCTCTGTCCTTGCCGTTGGCATATAGGAGGGATTGGTATCGGTAGGTTACCCAGTTGGAAGGCCGGAGTGGATCTCCGGCATCCAGCAGCATGGAAACGGAGTGGCGCTTTTCCGAATAGGCTATATTGTTGGCCGCCCGAATCATGGCGCGCCGGGCTTGTTCGTTGCCGGCCAGGTAACGCACTTGAAGGGTGCGGATATGCCCGCCTTCCTCCGGCGGATCAAAAAGCAAACCGGTTAGCCTGTGGAAACCCCGAATGATCCGGAATAAAAAGCGAGACCACCCATCCATCCGCATCAGAATGAGCGAGCTCAAGGCATCGGGCCGGTAGGTGATCATAGCGCCCACCGGGAGCCCGTTTTCCTGCAAAAGCCAAACATCCGAAGCACTGAACCCGGGCAATGCCTTAAACTGCCGGGATAGTTCTTCGCGGTTCAAGGGCAGAAACAAGGTGTGCCGCTCGTAATGCCGGTTAATGAGCGCAATCGCTTGATCTATGGAAGCCTCATCTGTGGCCTGCTGCAGTGTGTAACGCCGTGGAATGCACTGACGCCATAAAGGAGCCATTTCCAGGTAATGAAAGGTGTGGACCGCATCGCCCGGATATTTTAGCTGCACAGAAGTGGAAAAACGCCGAGCCGGATTATTGCGGGCATTAATGAGCCCGAAAATGAGCGGGGTGTCAAAATATTGCACAAATCCGTAGTTCAACAAGCGCTTCATCAGAAAGGCATTCCGGTTTTCAGGCGCTTTAATCAGGTCAGTTACGTATTGAAAAGCAATCTCACGACCATCTATGGTGCCCCGTATTTTCAGTAGCGATAAAAAGCCCTGCAGTTCGCCAGTGGCAGCATCGCGGGCCAACAATACCTTGGTTCCCGGCAGCCAGCGTTGCGGCAGAAAAAAATCGTTTTGCCGGTCCATTACATAATCCATCTCCATGCGGATCGGACTCCGGCGCAGCAGCTCCAGGAGATCGGCATTGTCAGCCATAGTAGCTGTGCTGAAGACGTAGTGCGGCTCATTTGGGTCGGATTTGTGGCTCATAATCAGTCTTTTTCTGCTAAAATAGTCTTGCCCGCATACATGTACGCGCCCTCGCGCGCCACGGGCCGGTAGCCGAGGGCATCGGGTAAAAACACATCCACTTGCGAACCAAAACGGATCAGGCCGTACCGTTCACCGCGCGTTAAATACTGCCCGGGCAAGCAGGCATTGATGATGTAGCTGATCCATTTATCGGCAATCTGCGTGAGGGCGTAATAGCTTCCATCGGTGGCTACCACCATGGTCACCCGGTCGTTTTCCACCAGGTAATCGCAATCTGCTTCGTAGGGTTGTTTGCGGGTCAGCAGTCTGGTAGCCACCCGGGCCATGGTGCGGTTTTTTCCGGCGTTCACGCGCTGCATTTCTACCACCTTGCCCCCCAACGGCACACGGTTGTGGTGCACTGAAAAAGCCGTCATGTATACCCCGATCAGCCACCCGGATGCATCCTTCAGGGTGGGGCAGGCGGCCAGTTCATCTAACGGGATCTCTCGCCGCTGCTTAATGGCAATGGGGATTTGGCCTTGATCTACACGCCGTACATATACCACATACCCATCAGCAGGCGACAAAAAACCATCGCCGGGCGGCGCTTGTCGCTCCGGGTTTCGGAGGAAGAGCCAGAATCGCCAGACCAAAAAAGCCAGGCCGGTAGTGCCAAAAAAGATCCAAAGGAGGCTCATATCAAGCCAGTTTTTCGAAAAATGCGATCAGGCGCTCAAGATAGCTGGTTTTCCATCGTTTATCCACCTGATGCAATACACGCCCCAGGGTGATATTAGTCAACCAAAAGGCCAGGAAGGCCATGAAATTGACATAATCCAAAACAAAAATGCGCATTTGTTGCGCCGGCTTGTTGGTGAGGAAAGGCGCGCGATCAGGGTTTTGCATGCGGCAAATCTATTTGAAATACCTGATAAAAATGAGTTCTTTCCGCCGTGCTGAGGTCTTCCACCCGACCCAATTCCCCGAGTTCCGCATCGCTTGGTCGGTTGCGCACAAAGGCCCTGAAAACGGCTCTGTTTTGTCCCTGAGGTAGGCTGGCTATTTGCCCGATCAACTTTTCCATGTCTGCCCAATCCATAAAACTCAGCAAATCCGACAAAGAAAAAAAGCGATTAACACCCTGTTGAAAAGGCAGCGTTCGGAGTGCTTCCGACACATCACTTAGCACATAATGTATCTGCAACCTGCGCTCATACAGCGCCAACTTGATGCGCTTAAGCACTTCAGGTTGGAAAGAGGGTGGTTGGTATTCCGGAGGCATGGCACGAAGATGTCCGTTCATCACCAGGTGAAACAAACAGGATTCCTGCACGCGGCCTTCCAGAAGACTTTGCTGCATGGCCGCCGGAATAGCGGACAGTTCTGCACCGGCAGAGATAAAGGCCTGGTCGCGCAATCCGAACAACCGGTAGGTGAATCGCCGGGCAAACAACCAGCGCACCATTGCCCAGCGCAAGTGAGGGAAACGGCGCCATTCGGCACGAGGTTTTTCCAGACATTGATAAAACCCTTTTCCCAGAAAAAAACGGAGCCAGGGTCGGGCTTTGGCCAGAAATTGTTCAAAATGGCCAACAGTACAAATCCCGGCGGCTATTTCTGCCTGTTTGGTGCTCCAAAACTCCCTGCATGCTTCCGCCAGTTCCGGCGACAGTTGGGCAAAGCATTGCAGGCGCTCTTCGGCGGAGGCTTCCAGAACGCCCACGAAACGCAGGTAGGTCTGCACATCCAGGGCCTTTAGCGCCGCTATTTTCAGGGCGCAGAGGTATAGTGCCTCACGGTTGTTGTCTACCACATACACCGTGCTGATGCCCGGGTGATCCAGCAAAGCCAGCACCCGTTCGCCACTGCCGGCAATGACGAATAACTCGCCAGCCTGCATATCAGCCATGGCCAGGCGTTCTACGGCATTGTCTTCATTGACGTGGGTGTAAAACAGCATGAATCATTATTTGACGGTGAGGCATGATATTCCAGACAAATATTACTTTTGTACAGGTCAAATATATACTGTGATTAGAGTGATTTTGATGATTTGAGTGAGGCTTTGTTGCATGAATCTTGTTGGAAGCCAGATTTTCCCTATCCCGTTTAGGCCTCAAGCGACTTTCACAGATTTAGGAGCGGCTATTTGAATAAATTTATTCAGGACGGCAGCCTTAACTGC
>JBIKUE010000221.1:0-4266 GCA_044347755.1 Saprospiraceae bacterium | reverse complement strand
CTTCGCGCCTTCGCGCCTTCGCGCCTTCGCGCCTTCGCGCCTTCGCGCCTTCGCGCCTTCGCGCCTTCGCGCCTTTGTGTCATTCGCGCCTTCCCCTACCACTTACCCTTCTTTCCGCCCTTTTTAGGCTTCCGATCCCATTTTTCAAATACGCGCTCGTCGCGATCCTTGCGGTGAGTGCGGTCGCGTTGTGAAGCGTCATCTACCCGGATGGCACGG
The DNA here is from genome assembly GCA_044347755.1 of Saprospiraceae bacterium. Classification (GTDB taxonomy): domain Bacteria; phylum Bacteroidota; class Bacteroidia; order Chitinophagales; family Saprospiraceae; genus M3007. Next base: position 4,047 of record JBIKUE010000221.1, on the reverse strand, counting down.
CCGTTAAGGGTGAATTCCGGAAGGCCCTGGCGAACTACACCTACGTAAGCAGCATCCAGGTCAAAGTGCAGGTGGGTGCGGCTCAGGTCGATTTGGCCAATGGCACGGCTTGGTACGCCAAAGGAGCGATCCAACAGCTTCAGGAAGTCTTTTTTAGTGACACCATCCATTTCTCCCACGCTTACAAACAGACGAACTGTAGAGCCACTTGGTGCGGCCGAGGAGGTGGTTTTAACGCCGCGTTTATCGCCTTTTGGATAGATGTTAATATCAGGGGCATTGCGGTAATAGGACAGGAATCGATTGAATTCCACACTCGCAAAACGTTTGATCAGCTCTTCTTTGCTAAGGTCTTTTAACTCTTCCTGAATACGCTCCATAAATGGTTCGATATCCGCATGGTGAACCTCCTGTTCGTGAATGCCCTTGATGATATTAAACAACTGTGCCTCACAAACTTCCATGCCTGTAGGCAGCATTTTTTTTACAACCGGCGCTTTGGTTTTGCGCTCGATCATGCGAATTTTTTCCTCGTATTTAGGCGTCACGATAATGATACTAACACCTGTACGACCGGCACGGCCCGTACGGCCTGAACGGTGTGTATAGGTCTCTATTTCATCCGGTAAGCCATAGTTGATTACGTGGCTGATATTGCTCACATCAAGCCCGCGGGCAGCAACATCGGTGGCAACCAGCAATTGCAGGTTGTTCTCCCTGAAGCGCTGCATAACGCGATCGCGGTCGTCCTGCGCCAAATCACCGTGCAGGGCATCCGAGTCGTAACCATCGCGGATCATTTGCTCAGCTACTTCTTTAGTTTCGTTTTTGGTCCTGCAGAATATGATGGCATAGATGCCAGGCAGGGCGTCTACTACACGTTTCAGAGCATTATAGCGGTCGTCGGCCCGACATACATAATATACGTGCTCAATGTTCTCGTTGGTCTGCGTGCGACCGGTTATGGTAAGTTCTTTCGGATTCTCCATGTAATCCGCGGCAATGGCGCGTACTTCACGGGGCATGGTGGCCGAGAACAACCAAATCGAGTCGCGGTCTGCTGCTTCCGAGAGGATAAAATCAATGGCCTCTTTAAAGCCCATATTGAGCATTTCATCTGCTTCGTCCAATACTACCCGACGAACACTTTCCAATTTAATGGCCTTGCGGGTAATAAGGTCCATCAAACGACCCGGGGTTGCTACTACGATTTGAGCGCCACCCTTGATTTGGCGGATCTGGCCTTCAATACTGGCGCCACCGTATACGGCTACAACCTTGTATTGATGGGCAAATTCAGAGTATTTCTCCAAATCGCTGGCTACCTGCACGCATAGTTCGCGGGTAGGACACATAATGAGTGCCTGAATGCTGCGCTCTTTTGGATCAATACGTTGAAGGAGTGGAAGTCCGAAAGCGGCGGTTTTGCCGGTTCCGGTTTGCGCCAGGGCAATGAGGTCATGGTCTCCTTCGAGAGCCACTGGAATGACCATTTCCTGAACGGGTGTAGGGGTTTCAAACCCCATGGCAGTAATACCCTGCAGGAGTTCGTCGGCAATGCCGAGATCTTTGAATGCTGACATGTTAGCGATACGTTAGTGCGTGGGACCCGTTCACGTTGATTGCTTTTCCCTTGCATTACGAAAGCTAACGTCAACACTACCCAAGCATGAAATAATGAATGAATTCCGGATCAAACCCGAACAAGCACAATGCCCATCACAACAGTCTTTTACCCGGAGTGCCGCAAAGATACAAATTTTCTATTGACTTTCGTCAGTAATGTTAACTTTGTTTTGCAAATAATAACAAAAAGCAATCTTAGCTTACTAAAAATTTGGCAACATGCCTGCATGTCAGTTTTTAGAACCCAACTTTTCCCGACTGCAAAGCAGTCTAACATAAATAACAAGAGCCGCAAACACCGGATTCCGGCCCTGCGACTCTTGAAAAAAAGAAAGCAAGGTATGGAAAATTTTGGGTTTATGAGGTTTATGTGGTTTATGGGGTTTATGAGGTTTATGGGTTTATATAGCGTTCGGCTTGAAATGTTTGATAAAATACCCATTTCTTTCATTGAGAGGGTGTTCAAAAAAGTGTGTCAAAGTTAGAATCAAAAAAAATAAACAACTTTGACAATGAAAAAGAAAAAGCCAACACGCCCCAGGGTTGAGGACTTGATACCTGATGAGGGCAAAAGGAAAGAAAATATGAGCGAGTTTATGCCATAAACCCCCATAAACCCCATAAACCCCCTAATACCCCACCACCACCGCCAGTTTTCCATCTTTGCTGGCTGCAAGGCGGGTGATTTTTCGAATGCCGTATTTGCTCAGATCAGCGATTTCTTTCCAATCGGCATCCCTGGGTGATTTGTACTGGAACAATTTCGAACCGTTGCCTGCGAGGAGCGTGCCATCGGGGAGCAATGCAAAATCTTCGGTGCCGGAAGGCATTTTTACCACAATCTCCTGAAGGTTGGTTTTAGGATCCCAGGTTTTGAGAAACCAGGTTTGTTCTGTAGCTTTTTGGACGAATAACAACCTGCCATCTGCCCGCCTGGCCATACAACGCCCGATATTGGAAGCAATTCTTTGCGTTTTCTGGCCTTTGATACCTACTGATTGCAAGGTGTGCGGCTGTCCGTCTTCTCCTACGATAAACAGGGTTAAAAGGGTGTCGCGCAACCAGCAATGGTAACCAACATTAAATACTTTGGGCAATTCTATGCGGCCATTGTCTGAACGGTCCAGCGGAAATGACCAAAGGCGCTGATTGCCATCCTCCTCCACCCGAATCACGGAAAAGCGTTTGCTGCCAGGCATTAAGGTGGGGGAGTATTCTGCCGTTTGGGGAGTGGCAGTTACCCGGGTTTGTATTTTCTGACTTAAATCCAGCGAAACAATATCCGTTTGTGTGGTATCCGAAGGGAATTGCGCCGTCAGCCAAAGCTCGTTATTGGTGAAAAAACTAGGCTGGTTGTTATAGCCACCCCGGTTGAAGGCACTCAGAAATTGGGGGGCTTCCGGTCGCCAAAGACTGTCAGCACCTTTGTTCAGAGAGAACAAAATCAGGTCAGATTTTCCGGCATTTTGGCACCAAAGTGTTGCCGGAAGTAAACAGAACAGGAGTAATCGGAGCATCATATATTTGTTTCAAGGTTACGGGAGGCTGTTTCACAAGTCACTTTTTTATGTTACCGCAGAGGCACAGAAGGTTTGAAAATTAACTGTTTATACATCTACGCATCTCTGCCTCTGCGGTAAAAATTACTTTTGAGACAGCCTCATTATATCATTGCAACCCCAATCCGCCATCTTCTGCCAACATCCAGTGGCCGACCAGAGTTTTTTCGTAGCTGTTTTTCATCAGATAGTCATAAAAATCGCCCCTTGGGATTCCTCTGGCGCCTAAGCTCACCAAATGAGGTGTTTCTACCTGACAATCCACCAGCCAATAGCCTGATTTTTCCAGGGCGCGAACAAGGGTAATGAACCCGGCCTTGGAGGCATTAGGGGTCTTGGCAAACATACTTTCCCCATAAAATATTTTGCCCAATGATAAGCCATATAAACCTCCTACAAGTTCATCTTCCTGCCAAACCTCAATGCTATGTGCTAATCCGCGCCGATGAAGTTCGTTGTACGTTTCAATAAAATCATCCGTTATCCAGGTAGAATCCGGACCGGGTTCATTCCTCGGAGCGGAACCACAGGCACGTACTACCGCATCAAAACAGGTATCCAGTGAATACCGAAACTTGTGCTGATTAAATATGGAGCGCATGCTCTTCTGCACTTTAATTTCTGACGGGAATAACACAAACCGCGGATCAGGGGTAAACCAGAAAAAATGCCCGCGATCCTCAAACCACGGAAACATACCGTTAGCATACGCCATTACCGTCCTGTCCGGATGTAAGTCTGTACTCACCGCCACAAGCCCACTGGGTTCAGCCTGGTCGGGGTGAGGAAAAACCCGGAAATCATCATCAGGAAGGTAATAAACGGGCACGGGTTAAGTGAGTAAGTAAGTAATGGACATTCA
>JBIKUE010000019.1:0-51921 GCA_044347755.1 Saprospiraceae bacterium | reverse complement strand
AAAAATCCGCGTCATCCGCGTCATCCGCGTTCCAAAAAAATCCGCGTCATCCGCGTCATCCGCGTTCCAAAAAAATCCGCGTCATCCGCGTCATCCGCGTTCCAAAAAAATCCGCGTCATCCGCGTCATCCGCGTTCCAAAAAAATCCGCGTTCCACATCTGCGTTCAAACCCCGCGTTCCAAAAAACGAAATACGAGTTCCAATTCAAATCCTGCCCTTGCCAGAGAAGCAATGGTTTTATCCCGGGCATTATCATCCCCATCGTATTGCTGTAATTTTTTATCAATAAGCTTACGTATCAAGGCTTCATAGTCTTCCTCCGGAATGGATTCTATGGCCTGAGCAATATACTCAGGCGCAATGCTGCGCATCTTCAATTCCTGCCGGATACGCACCCGGCCCCATTGGTTGCTGCGGAATTTCCCACCGGCATAAGCCATGGCAAATCGTTCTTCGTTGAAAAAATTATCTTCCTGCAATACCTGATAAATCTGCTCGGAATCTGCACGGGAAAGACCCATTTCCTTGAGTTTACTGCGCACTTCTTTGGGACAACGCTCGCGGTAAGCGCAAAAGCGCTCCATTTTTTGCAGAGCCTGATCAGGGGTAATAGACATTGGAACGATGGAAGATGAACGATGGACGATAGATGATGGACGATGGACGATGCTTAAGCCCAAAATTACTTGACAAAAAGGAGTTCATACTCTACTCGCAAAATCAAGTAATTTTGGGTATGAAAAAGTTGCAATCGAGCAAGCCTCAGGGTGCCTGCCAAAAAACCTAAGTGCCAGACCAGTAAGCAAGACAAGTCCAAGAATTTGAAGCATACGAGTTTAGGGGTTAGATGCTTATTATAAATCTCCCAACTGAGGCCGCAGTACCAAATCTTCCACCACGGCAGCATCACTCATATCATAGCAGCCCCAAACAGCTTTGGCTACATCGGAAGCCTGCATGAGGCGTTCGTAGGGCAAATCCACCCCTGCCCAGGAGTCAGACCAGGCGGCGCCGGGCATAATGGAGGTCACTTTAATTCCTTTCGGTTTCATTTCCTCCCGTAACACTTTGGAAAATCCGAGCAAAGCAAACTTACTGATGCTATATGAGCCGCCGTTTGGATAAGCCATGAAACTGGCAATACTGCATATATTAAAAATATGGCCCCTGCCCTGTGGCATCATCACAGGCAAAAGCGAACGGGTGAGGTGATAGGCACTAAAAAGGTTGGTCTCCATTTGGGTTTCCAGCGTCCCCTCCTGTTCTTCTGAAATTCGGCCGGGCAAAAACACACCGGCATTGTTGACCAACACGTCTATCCTGCTGAAAATGCTTTTAACATAATCGCCGAACTCCAGGACTTCCGGTTTTTTGCTCATATCGGCAGCAAAAACGTGGAGATGCTGCTGTGGAAATTGCCGGGCCCAGTCAGACTGCATATCATCCAGATCTGCCTGAGTACGTGCGCAAACACAAAGATCGAAGCCTTTTTCGGCAAAAATTTCAGCAATAGCTCGTCCCAACCCTTTGGTGGCGCCGGAAATGACGGCTGTTTTTTGTTGCATCATTGGGTATACGTTTCCAGCAAAGGTAGCCAGGATTAAGTACATGAGTGAAGAGTACATGAATACATGGGTGAAGAAGTGTGACTATCGGCATAACTACACAAGGACACCCAGGAGCGGAGCCATCCCCTCATCACTCATGTATTCATGTACTCTTCACTCATGTATTCAAATACTCATCATTCCCAATTAATCAAATCAAAATAGGCCATATCTTGCCCGGAATAAGTACACTGTTGAAGAGTACATGATTACATGAGTGAAGAAGTGTGACGATCGGCATAGCTACTCACGGTACCCAAACCCTGCACCTCCCACTTCACTCATGTAATCATGTACTCGTCAATCATGTACTCCTGTTTTATTCACTCCTGTATTCCCTATGAGTTCCACTGCTAAAAAGCCTCTCGACCCCTGGCCCGATCGTCTTCGGAATCTGGCAACGATCATGGTGATTTGTATTCATGCGGCAGCACCCATTGCACATTCTGCCGGGCAAGACTATAACAGTCATTGGTGGTGGTCTGGTAATTTCTGGAATTCACTGACAAGGCCTGCCGTACCGTTATTTGTCATGCTAAGCGGCTATTTACTGCTCAGCAAGGATTATCCGCTGCCGGATTTTTTGAAACGACGCTTCACCAGAGTAGTTATTCCGGCCATTTTCTGGATGCTGGTCTATAGTTTTTATAATTTTTTGGCACATGGTAGCCCTGCAACTGTGATTGAAGCCCTCAAAGGATTGGTTACCGGGCCGGTACATTATCACCTTTGGTTCATTTACCTCATCATTGGATTATACCTTTCCTATCCGTTTCTGCGCGGCTGGATCAGGGGCGCAACCAAACAGGAGTTCTTTTTCTTTTTCATCATGTGCAATTTCTGCACCTGGGGGTATAAAATGATGGCCATGTGGCTAAACATGCCTATGGGTATCTATTTTGAGTTGTTCACGAACAATGCAGGCTATTTTGTAGGCGGCTACTATTTGGGGAGCTTTGCCGTTTTCCGCAAAGATGAACCTCTGGAAGGATTCCGGTTTTTTGTACCACGTTACTTGCCCTGGTTACTGATTTTCCTGGGCACTTTCAGCACCATGACGGCCTCTTATATCATCAACACCTTTTTCTGGAAGGGCCAGCCGGACGTATATTTTTATGATTATCTCACGCCTAATGTGGCGGCCGGAGCTGTAGGCTGGTTCCTATTGGCCAAACGATCCTTTAACAGCAGCCCATTACTGGATATTGAGCGGGATTTTTCCGCAGCGAGTTTTGGAATTTATTTTGCCCACGTATTAGTGATGGATTATTTCGGCCAACTTGGATTCTGGCACAGCATGGCCCATCCATTTTTTGTATCGCCCATTCTTACGCTCATGATCGCAGGGATGACCTTTTTGGCGGTGGCCATTATAAGGGTGCTGCCTGGCGGAGATAGGGTTACATGAGTACATGAGTGACGAGTACATGAGTGAAGAAGTGTATTGATCGGCATAACTACCCAAGGTAAGTCAAAAGTGGAGCCCTCCCTCTTCACTCATGTAATCATGTACTCGTCAATCTTCACTTAAAATTTATATAAAGCTCCGGGTCTACAGCCCGCCCCTTGTGCCAGAGCTCGAAGTGAAGGTGTGGTCCGGAACTGTTTTCTCCGGAATTGCCGATGATGGCAATGGCTTCGCCTGCTTTTACGAGATCCCCTTCCCGGCGAAGTAGCACGGAGTTGTGCTTATAAATGGTTACAACGTTGTTGGGATGTTGGACGGCAATACTATAGCCGGTTTCCACGGTGTAACCGGCTGAAATGACGGAGCCATCTGATACAACTTTTACTGCCGTGTTTTTAGGTGCTGAAACGTCCAGACCAAAGTGATTTTTCTTTAAATCGTATTTGGCCGTAACATCTCCGCTTACTGGCGGGATAAAAAACAATTGCTCCAGAGGTATATCCCGACTCAATGAACTGAGTGGCGCCTGATTGGCTTTCGGATCGGTCGTGAAAGTGCCCATGGCCACCTCAGAGCGCAGTTGTTCGTCTTCCGGAATTCGATCTACATCATGCGGCAAGGTGTCGGAAGGGTTTTCCGGCTGCCCTTGTTTTTTTACGTCTTCCTCGGTCATCCCCTGCATATCTCCCGTAAGCAGTTTGCGAAAATTTTCGTTGTATTTTCGATGTGCTTCAATTTCATTTTCGAGGTCGGAAACCTTACTGGTTAACGTTGCAATTTCAGAATCTCGGGTAAAATCTCCATAACCCGGGATGTAACGTTTTAGTGGCGTCCAGATAATAAGCATCGTCACCAAAATAGCTGTACCTACAATCAAAGAACTGAAAGCTATATACACAGAAAGTGGTGTGAGCTTGAGCGATGTCACTTCCTCAAAAGTGTCGTCATTCATGATCACCAAACGGTATTTATCGCGCAGTTTCTCCATCAGGGTCCGGTCATCGTCGCCGTGGCTGCGGAAGAACTGTATGAACTGCTTAATAAATGCGAAGAATTTCTGCATAGGAACGCTGATTTATTGGAACGCGGATTAGGATTTGGAACGCGGATGACGCGGATTTTTTTGGAACGCGGATTAGGATTTGGAACGCGGATGACGCGGATGACGCGGATTTTGAAAATTGCCTTCGGCAATTTTTTGGTTGAAGAGAGCAATAATCTCAAATTCTCCTAAAAAGGCTGCCGAAGGCAGCAGAAAAATCCGCGTCATCCGCGTCATCCGCGTTCCAAAAAAAATCCGCGTCATCCGCGTTCCAAATCCTAATCCGTGTTCCAAAAAAATCCGCGTTCCCCATTCGCGTTCCCCGGCACAAATTTCGGATAAAATCCCGGGCTTTCGCCCCTGTTTTTTTGCTGATAACGCTTTAGGGGTAGTTTCTGGTCTATCTTTCCCAAAATCTCGTTTCCAGGCCGTAATTATGCGGCTTTTAAACGCAAACCATACCGACTTAATTTCACGATATCATGAACCGTAGCACCATTCTTACCCTTTTATTGCTTAATGCCTGGTCGATACAGGCGCAAGATAAACCCAAATGGGACGTCTCCAATCCTGTTGCCGGCGGTGTTCCTTACCGCGATGTGGAGTTTACCACCTCTGAAGGCACCTGGATGTGCCTGGATGTGAGCCCGGATGGCAAAACGATTGTGTTCGACATGCTGGGGGATATTTACACCATGCCGATGACAGGCGGAACGGCCACCTGTATCCGCTCCGGATTGGCATGGGAAGTACAGCCACGCTTTTCGCCTGATGGCAAAAAAATATCCTTCACCTCTGATGCCGGTGGCGGGGATAATATCTGGTACATGAATCCGGACGGAAGTGGCGCCAAACAAATCACCAAGGAAAGTTTCCGTCTGCTGAACAATGCCGAATGGATTGATCAAGAATATATAGTGGCACGAAAGCACTTTACCAGTTCCCGTTCCCTGGGCGCCGGAGAATTGTGGATATACCACATCACCGGAGGCGAAGGTATCCAGCTCACCAAGCGCAAAAATGACCAGCAAGACGTCAACGAACCATCCGTAAGCCCCGATGGCCGCTATATTTACTTCAGTGAAGACATGTACGGCGGCGGCTATTTTCAATATAACAAGAATCCGAGTACACAAATTTTTGTGATCCGTCGTTACGATCGTCAGGAAGGCAAAATCGAGGAAATTTCCGGTGGTTCCGGAGGCGCTTGCAGGCCACAACTGAGTCCGAATGGCCGTTGGTTGTCATTTGTACGCCGAGATGGCGTAAAATCAGTGCTATGCTTGCGCAATCTGTCTACCGGTGAAGAATACCCGTTGTACGACGGTCTGGATAAAGACCAACAGGAGGCCTGGACAGTATTTGGCTGCTATCCTGGATACACGTTCCTGAACGTTGGACCGGAAAAAGGAGCTATCCTCATTTGGGCAGGTGGAAAAATCAAGCGGATCAACTTCGGTTTTGATGAAAAGAACAACCAGGTGCAGCGCGAATCCGTGACCGATATTCCATTTACCTGTACCGTAAAAACCAAAGTAGCCGAAACACTCAAGTTTGACAACAAGGTGTATGCTGACGAATTTACCGCCCTGGCTATTCGTCAGGCCGCAACCTCCCCGGATGGTAAAACTTTGGTATTCAACGCTGCCGGATATTTATACAAAAAAAATCTGCCTGATGGCAAGCCTGAGCTGCTGGCAGGCGATGGAAACAGCCTGGCCTTTGAACCAAGCTTTTCACCTGATGGTCAAACCATCACTTACGTGGCCTGGAACGACGAGACCCGCGGAAGTATTCAGTTTTCCGGTTCCAAACCAACCTTGCGCGGGTTGAAAAAACACATTTATCGCACTCCTTCATTCTCGCCAGATGGGAAATCCATCGTTTTTAAAATCCAGGACGGAGATGATGAAATGGGACCTGCATTGACGGATAAGCCGGGCATTTATGTGGCAGATTTGAATGGCCTGGACTTTCCACGCTTTGTTTGTGATGGCGGAGATAATCCGCGTTTTTCTCCGGATGGAAAACGTATTATGGTACAAACCGGTGGAGCACTGTTCGGGGCGCTGGACAAAAGCCTGAAATCGTACGATCTGAACGGAAAGGATGAAAAGGTGCATGTAAAATCCAAATATGCACATTCCTTCATCCTTTCTCCGGATGGCAAATGGCTGGCATTTATTGAGCTGCACAAAACCTATATCTGTGCATTCCCGGAAATTGGCAAAACACTAGACCTGAGCGCTGATACCAAAGCTATTCCAGCCACCTGCGTGAGCAAAGATGCCGGATATAACCTGCACTGGAGCAGTGATTCAAAAAAGTTGTTTTACACGCTGGGAGATGAATACTTCACCATTGATTTGAAGGATCGCTTTGCTTATTTGCCCGGCGCTCCGGATTCGTTGCCGGGCCTGCCTGAGGCTGGATTGAAAATTGGCCTTACCCTGAAAGCCGATAAGCCCAAAGGCAAAGTGATCTTTGACAATGCCCGTATCATCACCATGGAAGGCGATCAGGTGATAGAAAATGGTGAACTGGAAGTAACCGACAACAAAATCACGTATATCGGAAAACCTCGTGCGAAAACGGATGGTATTGCCGCCCGAATCAACTGCAAAGGTAAAACCATCATGCCCGGCCTGGTGGATGTACATGCACACCCGGGCAATTTCCGGTTCGGACTCAACCCTCAGAAACAATGGGAATACCACGCGCAACTAGCGTATGGTGTTACCACCCAACACGACCCCTCGGTGAACTCCGAAATGGCCTTTTCTGCAGCTGAAATGTTAAAATCCGGCCGTATGATTGGTCCGCGTTCTTATTCTACCGGCACCATCCTGTATGGCGCTGATGGAGATTTCAAGGCTCCGATTAACTCGCTGGATGATGCACGTTCTACCCTTCGCCGTACCAAAGCCTGGGGCGCCTTTTCTGTAAAAAGCTACAACCAACCTCGTCGTGATCAGCGGCAGCAGGTAATTGCCGCCGCCCGTGAGCTCAATATGCTGGTGGTTCCGGAAGGAGGATCGTTTTTCCACCACAATCTGACGCAGGTAGTGGATGGCCATACCGGTGTTGAGCACAACATCCCTGTAGCGCCATTGTACAGCGACGTAGTTACCCTTTGGAGTAAAACCAAAACGCACAATACCCCTACCCTGATTGTGAATTATGGCGGCCTGAACGGCGAATACCAGTGGTATCAAAACACTGATGTGTGGAAGAAAAAGCCATTGCTCAACTTCACCCCTAAACATATCCTGGATGAACGCAGTCGGCACCGCACCATGGTGCCTGAAGAAGAGTATCAAAACGGCCACATCCTGGTATCCAAATCCTGTAAAAAACTTCAGGATGCCGGCGTGAATATCAACATGGGGGCACATGGCCAGTTGAATGGACTTGGCGCGCATTGGGAACTCTGGATGCTTCAGCAAGGTGGCATGTCGAACTTGCAGGCTTTGCGTTGCGCTACCTTGAATGGCGCCAGGTATCTTGGTATGGAAAAGGAAATTGGCTCCCTGGCCGTTGGCAAGTTAGCAGATCTGATCATTTTGGATAAAAATCCGCTGGAAAACATTCAGCATACCGAAAGCATCCGCTACGTTATGGTCAACGGCCGCCTGTACGAGTCTGAAACCTTGAATGAAGTAGGTAACTATAGTAAAAAACGAACTAAATTCTGGTTCGAACAGCCAGGGGCCCAAACCAGCGGCGCAGGCATGAGCCATACCTGTCATGAGCAGAAATGCGTTTGCGGGCATTAGAATAGACTTGTTGCGATAGGGTACTGTTTGTACGATGCGGCCAAATTTTGTTTTATACGGCGTTATCCCGAGTACTCGGGACGTCGAATTGCCCGCATTCGACTGCAGACTTTGCCTTGTCTAAAACAAAATTTGCTACCACCTCGCACAAACGCCCTTATCGCAACAAGTCTAATAGTTTCTGGTGGTATCATTAGTATTTATTTGCTGCAGAGGCGCGGAGTCATAACAGGTTGTTTACCAATAACTCTTCGTCTCTGCTGCAAAAAGATATACACAAGTTATGCCACTACCTCAACCCCTCCAACATATCTCTTCTCCATATGCTTGATCTACTTATCGTTGGTGGTGGCCCCATTGGGCTGGCTTGTGGTATTGAAGCCCAGAACTCAGGTTTGAAATACCTGATTGTAGAAAAAGGCGCTTTGGTCAATTCCTTGTTCCATTATCCGGTCAATATGACCTTTTTTTCTACTTCCGATCGGTTAGAGATCGGGGGAGTACCCTTTGTTTCGAACAATGCCAAACCTACCCGCAATGAAGCATTGGAGTATTACCGACGCGTTACAGAATCCCGGAAACTGAATATAAGACTGTACGAAACCATTGAGCAGATCAGCGGCCAGCAGCCGTCATTTGAGGTTATAACCAACAAAGGCGTCTATCAGAGCAAATTGATTGTACTGGCAACCGGATTTTATGATTTGCCCGCCCGTTTGAATGTTCCCGGCGAAAATTTACCCAAAGTAACCCATTACTATAGTGAGCCCCATGGCTATTATCTGCAAAAAGTGCTGGTAGTGGGGGCTAACAACTCCGCAGTGGATGCCGCATTGGAAACCTGGCGGAAAGGAGCTGAGGTAACCATGATCATCCGTGGAGCCGAAGTTGGCGAGCGGGTAAAATATTGGGCCCGGCCAGATATTGTGAATCGGATCCATGAAGGTTCGATTAAAGCATATTACCATTCTACAGTAAAGGAAATCAGGCCTGAAGCGGTAGATATTGAAACTCCGGATGGATTAATAACCCTTGAAAACGACTTTGTGATTGCGGCTACCGGTTATCAACCAAATTTCGCTTTTCTGGAAAAATTGGGCATCCATTTATCTGCCGATGGCAAGCGGGCGCCGCATTATAACGTTGAAACACAGGAAAGCAATATTCCGGGACTATACCTTGCAGGTGTAATATGTGGTGGGATGGACACCCATGTCTGGTTTATTGAAAATTCCCGGGTACATGCCGAAATGATCATTGCAGATGCCCTTCAAAAAATCAAAAATGTGTCACATTCAAAATTTTTGTAAACAACTTTAAAAAAGTTTCCTTACATTTAGAGCGGGAAAAGCGCTGACACCTCGCGTAAGGGGAGCGTTTTGTCCTACTCATACGTTCTGTATGAGTCCTCAACTATTGTTTCACTAATTCAATTTTCTGTTATGAAGGAAGACTTCAATTATTCGTCGCTGCCCGAGAATTTGAATGAAAAGCAATACTTGAAAATGGCCGCCACCATTGTCTTCATTTTTGTGGCGATCACGCTCGTGTCTTATTTCATGCATTGAAAGGCGCATTAGACTACCAGGCACAAAGACACTAAGGCACAAACTTTCTTGGCTTCGCAATGATAGTTTCGGGATGTGAGTAAGGGGGAACTTACCTGCCGCTCTTCACAGTAGCCCTATAAAAGGCGCAAAACTGGTTAAATACCTTTTTTGCGCCTTTGTGCCTATGTGTCTTTGTGTTCCTGTTTTTTTCAAATCCGAACACCCACACTGAGTGTTACACTCCTGCCATCTGACGGCCATACGCCCGCCCCGGGATACAACGTGGGGCGTTTGGTGAAGTATTGCCTGTTGGTTAGGTTATTGATATTAAACCTGACGGTAACACTACGATAACGGTATGTTGTATTCAGGTCCAGCAAGCCATAAGCGGGCACCAGGCCAACCGCTCCGGTATTGGTAGGCGCTACTGTGTTCAATGGATCAGCAAAGGATTCAGAAGTATAGCTGTAAAGCAATGATACACTCAACCCTTTGTAGCGCATGTTCACGCCATTGCGGCTAATCCAATCCGGAACGCTTTCTACCTTTTTATCTTTGATACTTTGATTCTCCTTCCCGTTGACACGAATGGAATCTCCCAGATACCGGGCATTGAAATAGGAAGTTGAGGTAAATACGCCGGCATACCAGTTTTCGCTCAGCATAGTGCCGTATTCCACAAACATTTCCAAACCATAGGTACGGGAATCGCCAATATTGGTGCGGTATAGGATGAATGTATCGATGTCAGCATCGTATTGAGCCAGGGTTCCGAGTCTGTTGTTGTATTGCATTACAAAGGCGCTGGCATCCCATTTCCACCCGCCGGCATCGCCACGCCAACCCAGTTCTGCGTTGTAACCGTAGGCATTTTTCATGTTTTTATTCACCTTCTCGTACACATTGGCGGGAATAATATCTTTGAAAATAACCGGACGATAGGCCTGTGAAATGCCTCCGTAAATGGTTTGATGTGCACTAACCACATATTCTCCATTAATCCCCAGCAAAGGGAACCGATGTTCAATGGTATTGGGTAGCTCTTTATCATCGTCGTAATACGCTGTGGTACCGGAAAGATTGGACTCGCCCAGTTCCACCCGAATACCCGGGCTAATCATAAGTCGGCGACTCAATTGCCATTTATTTTCCAGCGAAAAAGAAATATTCTGACTGCGAAGGCGCAAGTCGCGGCCCCAGCCGGTAGCATCAATGCTGAGATCATAATCTGTTCCGGTGGTGCCTTTGCCTTGTTGTCTTCTATTCAGATCGTTGTTGAAATATTGCAAGCCGGCAGCCAATGTGGCGCTTTTGCCCAGCAGGGAATAATCCTGTAACAAGCGTAATTCTGTGTTGTAGCTGTTAAACCCGTCAATGTCTACCTGACGGCCGGCATAGTTGAGGGTTTGGGGGTTGATGGCGTCTACGATATTGGCTGTGCGGTCGAATTGTACGCTTCTGCGCTCGCCAAGTATGGAAGAAGCTGTCCAGCTCAGGCGTGTACGTGGCGCTACCTGCCAAATGGCAGACAAAGAGGGAACGTAGATTTCCGGGCTGTAGTAGTTGCGGGAGCGGGTAGATTGCCGTGGATCTGCTTGAAATTGCGCATCCGTGAGCGGCCCGGGGATATGATAGAGGTAATAAGACCGCATCAGTTCCGCTTTCAATGCCAGACGCTTGGTAGGCATATACTGAAGTGAAAGTCCCTGACCATCGTAATTGGATTCACCGTTTTTACGGTAACCTTCAGATACCCTCTTGCTGTAAAAAGCATAGTACTTCAGTTTACCGATTTTTCCGCCAATGGCGTTGTAGCTGCTCAGCAAACCGTAAGAACCCACCGCGTTTACACTTTCCAGGCCGATTGCGCGGGTAGTGTCCGGATTTTTCAGCACGTAGTTCAACATGCCACCAAACTGTGCGCCGTATTGCAGGGCGCCGGTGCCGCGTACCAGTTCTACCCTGCCAATAGCTTCCATAGGCAGAGAGAAGTGGCTGGCAGGATATCCGTAAATATCGGAATTGGTGATGATTCCATTGGCGCGAATATTGAATTCCCAGCCCCTGTGAGGGTCCAGACCGCGTGTGGAGATATTGATTTGATTGCCAGAGCCGTCCATATCATACACAAACACTCCCGGGATTTTAGCAAAAATCTGGCGTGCCGTCTTCTCCGCTATGTTGGCGTCTATATTCTCCAGTTGAACGACTTCATTTTTTTTACCGGCCCAGATATAGGTATTTTGAATGGGAGGAAGCCGGTCAATGGTCGTACGCACAGCCCTTACACTAAGTTCTTTGAGCAATACAGGTTGAAGGCTGTCTGTTATTTGCTGTGCATTTGCGCAACAAGTAATCAGCAACAAAGCAGAAGAAATGAAGGAGGATTTATAATAAGTAGTCATTGTTGTTTCAACAGTTGCTAATCCGGGAAACAAAGGACCCCCTTTTTCACCTAAAAAACAGTGAAATCCCATTATAATACCCTTAAAACTATTCCTTTTTCTTTAGAATAGCAGATGGGATGGCCGAGCTATTGCTCTTTTGAACGGGCACACCTTGAACTTCCACAAGGGTATCCATTTCATAACGTGCTTCGTAGATCAATTGGCCTTCGGTTGTCCATTTTCGCAGGTACCCGTGAAGTTTGTCTTCTTTCAAGGTGGATACAAATTGAATGGCGCCGTTTTCATACCATAGGGTGTCGCCACCATCTTTTTTGCCATTCAAATAATGCTGTACCTCTTTCCGTTTGCCGCCTGGATAGTAAATCACCGTTCGGCCTTCCTGGAAGCCATTTTGAAAATACCGCTCAGCCATGAGACTTCCATTGTTGTAATAATCGGTCATCAGCCCTTCTTTTTTCCCATTGACCAGGGTTGATTTTCGGGAGACCTGTCCGTTTTCATACCGTTCAACACGCACTTCGGGTTCCTCCTTACATGAGGTAGTACAAAAGCTGAGGAAGACTATGAATAATTGTAATCTATACATATAGCTGGCGAATTTCCATATTTTGATTTGAGCAAAAAAAATTCCGGGCGCGAGGACTAAACAGCCTTCGCGCCCGGATCGTTTGACTAGTGATGAATAACGTTTAATCTTTCCAGGGCAGTTGGTTCACTTTGCGGCCAATCACGGTGCCATAACGCATACCTTCCTCGCAGTCCATACGAAAGTGCACACCCAGAGGTACGCGCGACCAGGCATTTTCCAGGGCCATTTCATAGAAGCTGCCAAAAGTACGGGGTACACCTTCAAACTCGGTGCGGTTTTCGTGGCAACGGTCGGTCATGGAATAAGCATAACCAAAAATGTCGCCCAGAATTTCTGCACCAGCAGCACCCATGGTAGAGTGGCCGGAAGGGTATGCAGGGAAAGAAGGCGTCACACCTTCATCGCCGGTGAGCGGGTTAAACAATGCCGGCTTCCAGTTGGGATCAATCACGCGGTTGATATACGATTGCGGACGTTCCACATTGTAGTAGAATTTGGAAAACCAGCAGCCGACAGCAGCATCATTCAGAGCAAACCCCATTTTTACAGTATAGTAAACTGCCGTTTCCAGGTTACTTTCTTCCAGTTTGAGCACCTGATCGCCAATAGCCAGCCAGCGTGGGCCAGGGCTAAAAGTGAGGTTAAGCAAATCGTCGCTCCAGTATTCGCCTACCCATTCATCTTCATAGGAAAGTGTGGGCGTATTCTGGGCATACACCTCAAGCGCCTGGGCGTAGAGATCAGAAGTAGTGCTGGTACTGTAAGGCAGGGGCTTGCGACAAATCTTGTCGCTTTCTCCAATAGCAAAAGCACGTGCGCCGCCCCAAACACCGCCCATAGGCTTTCCTGGGCCTGGGAATGTAGGCTTCCAGTCGCCATCTTTGGTGAAATGTTCCTGCCAGTTGTAGCCCTGGAATGGGTCCAGGAAGTGGTTGTGGCCTACGGCATCAGATTTGGAGTATTCCCAAACTGCTGTTGCAACGGCTTTGCCGTATTCTTTAGAGCGAGTCCATACTTCTGAACCTACCTCCTGTTTGGCGCGATCGTCGTAGAAAGACTCCAGCGAGGCCATATCCGTCACCTGCTGCGGGGTAGCATTTGGAAAGAATCGGGGCATGAGATAAGCCCTGCTGCCGTTAATCACAGAAGGCCAGTGGTATTGTTTGTCTGATTCCGCCTGAGGGATGGTCAGGCCTGCGTACAGACTGGCAATGGAATTGTAACCAGGCATACCGGAAAGGCAGCCTTCATAGTCTGCCAACCCAAGATATGCAATGGCGCGAGGCGCCGGACCAGGCCGGTAACCTGCAGCATACCGTTCAATTTCCAGGAACAATTCGTTCCAGTCGTATGTAATATTATTTGGATGTTGACTAACGAGGTTAGCATCAGGTTCCGGATTGGGATCCGTGTTTCGGCATGCTGGAAGTAGAAATACCAGTCCAGCAGCGAAAAGCAAAGAAGGCAGAATGTAACGTTTTACAGATTTCATGTTGAGCATTAAGCGCTTGGTTAAATAAGTTTGATTACCTTGCAGATTTCGACGCAAAGTTCGAAGCAAACAATGCTTGGGGGATAAAAAAAGTCCTTAAAATAGGATTAAATTTTTACTTCATAAAAACAAAGTATTACTTTTCAGTCGTTTTTGGTATAATGATTGAATGATACATATTCATCATGAAAGTTTTGCTCGTAGAAGATGAACCTAAGATGGTTCAATCCCTTAAAAAAGGGTTGGAGGGGCACCAGATAGAAGTAGATTTCGCCGGTAACGGCCGGGAAGGCGCCCGGCTTGCCGAGGCAAACGATTATGCTGTGATCATTTCTGATATCATGATGCCTGAAATGAATGGTTTAGAGATGCTACGTCAACTCCGGGAAAAATCCAACCAAACCCCCGTGATACTGCTTACGGCCCTCGGTCAAACCGATGAAAAAGTGGAAGGCTTTGATGCCGGCGCCGATGATTACCTCGCTAAACCTTTTGAATTCAGGGAGTTGCTCATGCGCATACGCGCACTGGCACGCAGGCCCAAAACCAGCTATCAAATCCATGCTCCAAGCATCTTGCGATTTTCCGACCTGGAAATGGATCTTGATAAAAAGGTGCTCTACCGGAACGGGCAGCGTATTGCACTGACTCCAAGAGAGTTTTCTTTGATGGAATACCTGATGCGGCACCCTGGCAAGGTGATCTCCAAAGCTGAAATTTCGGAACAAGTTTGGAATCTTTCCTTTGATACCGGTACCAATTTCGTGGAAGTGTATTTCAATTTTTTGCGCAAAAAAGTAGATAAAGGATTTCCCAAAAAACTGATACACACCCAATTCAGGATTGGATATGTTCTAAGAGAAGAGCAGGAAGAATCTTAACACCGCCACCCATGCAAATACGAACCAAATTAACCCTTCAATTCATAGTGCTCGTGGCGAGTATGCTCGTGGCATCGCTGTGTTTTATTTATATAGAATTCCGTGACATGACGGAAGATGAGTTTTACGAAAGTCTGCGTTCGAAGGCATTGATGACTGCCGAGATGGTGTTGCATGATGAGGAAAAGCTCCAGCCTTTGAATGAGCAAATACCAGCAGGAGATGCCGGCATTTCGCTCCCTTTTCGCGAAAATGTAATCATCTACAATGCAGATTTGCAGCGTGTATTTGCATTCAACCGTACCAAGGTTCCATTTTCACCTAAACGACTCTCTAACTTGAAAGCTTCTGGTGAAACCCGTTTTGTAGACGAAAATTTGCACGCACTCAGTATTACCCATAAAAGTCACACTGGCAACGAATATTTGATCATTGCCGAATCTGTATTCAACTCGGAGGAACTGGGGCATTTGCGAAACATATTGTTGGTCACTTTTTTCCTTTGCATCGGATTGGTTGCTGCAGGCGGCTGGTTTTATGCCGGCCAGGCTATGGCCCCGGTAGCAAGCATCGTGAACCAGGTAGACACCATCCGGCCAACAGATTTAAGTGCCAGAGTGCAAGGCCAGAATAACCGGGATGAACTTTCCAGACTGGTATTTACCTTCAACCGTTTGCTCGACCGGATTCAGTTTGCCTTCCGGATGCAAAAGAGTTTTATTTCCAATGTATCACATGAACTGAAAAACCCGCTTTCCGTAATCATTGCCCAACTGGAAGTTGCATTGGATCAAAAGCGGGATACGGAAGAGTATCAGGCTACTTTAAGATCCGTTTTAGAAGATTCCAGGGAATTGAGCGAAGTAACCGAAAAATTGCTTCAACTGGCAAAAGTCCATTCCGAAGGCGCAGATATCCGGTTTGAAAGGGTCCGGCTGGATGAGTTAATGTTGCAAACACGCGCCAGTTTGTTGCGTCTGCATCCGGATTACAAAGTTTCTTTTGACATTATAGGGGTTCCGGAAGATGAGGAGCAGTTGATCGTGCGCGCCAATGAACCACTACTGCGCTCGGCTTTCCAAAATTTGATGGACAATGGATGCAAGTTTTCGCCGGAGAAAAAAGTGGATGTAAAGATCCATTTTGATGCCTGCGGAAAGCACCGGGTGGAAATATCAGACCGGGGGCCAGGCATTTCTGCCAAAGATTTGCAATTGATCTTTCAGCCTTTTTACCGCAGCTCGCAAAGCATCCATGTTAAAGGCTCAGGTATAGGATTGTCGTTGGTAGACAGTATCATGAAAATTCACCAGATCGGGATGGACGTGGATTCGGAACAAGGAAAAGGCACAACCTTTAAATTGAGTTTTCCGGCTATGGCAGCTTGAAAATCAAAATATTATGGGGAAACTTAACAGCCATCACAAAAGGTTTGTCCCGGGCATCCGATGGATGATTCCCGTAGCTGGCCTGTTGCTCTGCCTCACGCTGTTATGGCAGCATTGCCGCTTTTACCAGACTGCTGAATTGCCCGAACGCAGGATGGCAACCGAAATCGCCATTCAATGGAATCAGTTGGCACTGGATCTGGAAAGACACACGATGGGTTACCGGCCTCCGGTAAGCGCGCGCATGTTCGCATACGTGGAAATGGCTGCCTACGAGGCATCGCTGCCGGATTTGCCGGACCACATATCAATGGAAAAATTCGTTACAGGCTATCAAAAACCGCCTGAAAAATTTGGCGTTGGACAGTTCAGTTTGCCTGCCAGCGTTAATGCTGCTTATGCCCGAATCTTGCGTCATTTTTTTGCCACTGCACCCAAAAAAATCCTGAATGAAGTAGATCTGCTCGAGCAACGCTTTCATCATAATCTAACAGCTAATTCGCCTGATACCGTTATTAGCAACTCGGTTGCATTTGGCCAAATGGCCGCAGAAAATGTCTGGGAGTGGTCTAAAACCGACAAGGAAGGACACAATGGACATCTGTATAATTACGACCACGGATATGAGTCGCCGGTATGTGCAGGCTGCTGGCAGCCTACTGGCGATGCCGCTACCCCGGCTTTATTGCCTTATTGGGGGCGGGTTCGCCCTTTCATTCCCGAAGTGACCGATATTTCATTCAAAGAGCCTCTATCATATAACCCACAGCCCGGTTCAGATTTTTATACTGAAGCCATGGAGGTCTTTTCTGTTTCACAACCGCTCAGCAAGGAGAATTTATGGATTGCCGAATTCTGGAGCGATGACCATCCCGGCCTGACCTCCTCCCCTGCTGCCCGGTGGATTTCCATCGCCAACCAGGCGCTCGAAAAATCCGAAGCACCATTCCCGGTGGTCATAGAAACTTATCTGAAAAGCGGAATCGCTTTGCACGATGCCGGTGTAACAGTTTGGCGCGGCAAATACAGATACAATTTGGAACGCCCCATAGCCTACATCCGCAAATACATCAACGCGGAATGGGAAACCCAGCACACTACCCCTTCCTTCCCGTCTTATCCTTCCGGACACGCAGCATTTGGTGCTGCAGTAGCCGAGGTGCTGTCAGATGCACTTGGAACACATTTTGAACTCGTAGACCGAACCCATGAAAAAAGGCAGGAGTTTGCAGGCACGCCCCGCAGTTACAATTCCTTTGATGAAATGGCCCGGGAAAATGCTGCATCCAGGGTATTACTGGGCGTACATTACCGTATGGATTGTCAGGAAGGTGTGCGGTTAGGCAAAATCATCGGAAAAAAAGCGGTAGAACTTCCGTTGAATCGTAAAGAAGCGTCTGTGATGCAGTGATTGGGATAACAGGTAATGGGGGGTGTTTTGAGTCATTTTTGGTCATTCGCAGTCATTTAACCATGATTAAAATATACCATAATAATCGCTGCGGCAAGAGCAGATGTGCATTGGATTTACTGGCTAAATCAGGTACTCCGTTCGAGGTAGTGGAATATTTGAAGCATCCACCCACAGAAGCGGAATTAACGCAGTTGCTGGTATTATTGCACAAACAGCCGTTGGAGCTTATCCGGCAAAAAGAGCCTGTTTTTCAGGAGCAATTCAAAGGGAAATCCTTCAGCGATGCCGAATGGATCCGAATCATGGTGGAAAATCCCATCCTGATAGAACGCCCTATTGTGGTGACCAGCAACAAAGCATGGGTTGCCAGGGATGATCAAAGCCTGGCAGAAATTTCGGAACTGATTTGAGATCGCGGGAGTTATTTATCATGATTTTAGGTAAATTTTTTCTGTGTAAGGTGTGGAATATTTGGGAAAGCGAAAAATCTAAAAGAACTTTGCACTACAAAGTACCCATCCCACATTCCCCACATTAATCCCATTCCCCACATTAATCACATTCCCCACATTCCAAATGTTTTCCATTACCTGGCAAATCTATCGCGAACCCTGGGTGCTGCTGGGCGGCCCAAGGGCTTTGTTACTGCAAGTAGCCCATCCGGCGGTAGCCGATGGCGTGGCCAGATACAGTCGTTTCCAGGAAGATCCTTTCGGGCGGGGGTTTCGAACATTTAAGGCCATGGCTACCATATATTTCGGAACCCGTGACCAGGCAGAATATACGGCTCGACGACTAAATCGGGTACATGCCGGCATCAAGGGTGCAGGCTATACGGCTACCGATCCGGAACTGCAATTATGGGTATTTGCCACCTTGGTCCACACTACGTTACAAGTATTTAAAGGCATGCCGCTGCGCCAATTGCCGCACAACTGGCAGGAGCTGTTTTATGAAGAAAGCAAAGCCCCAGCAGCATTGCTTGGTATCCCAATGGACATGTATCCAGCTGATTTACCGGCTTTTGAAAGATATTTCCAGGAAATGCTGCATGGACCCGTTTTAGGCTCTCAGGCGGTATGCAGAGAAGTGGCTCAAGCCATTTTACAACATCCAAAAACGCCGAAACGAATGGCCAACTGGTTGACTTCTGCAGGACTACCTGAACCTTTGTGTGCACGCCTCGGCATTCCCTTTCAGCCAGAAGCTGCGAGGCAATGGGCACGCCGGATGCCTCGTTTGTACCCGCTATACCAACTCATTCCGCCCATACTGCGTTGGGCGCCGGCATACCACCAGGCCATGTACCGAATTAGCCAGGAAGCGGGTCGGCGGCCCGCCTTTTCCGCATGGTGCTGGCATCAACTTACCCGGTATATCAACGTGCCATTAGCCTTGGATCCGACTTCCCCACACATTTAATATTCGGTGTTCGGTGTTCGACATTCATCATTCCACATCATCTGCCGGATCCGGAGCAGCTTCGAACAGGCGCTTATTCTCCTCCATTTGCATCAGATGTCTGCGTGTATGCATGGCAAGGAAATAGAGGTATTCATACACATCTATTTTGCCCAGTTCATTTACGGTCATGGTAGTTTTATACAAAATACCGGCACCCTGACCGAGTTGATCCAGCCAGACCAGACATTCCGCCAACTGCTCCTGTAAACGTGCACGCACCTCCTCAGGTGGAGCGCCGATAGGCTCCATATGCTCCGGCCTTACCCAGACGAAGGACCCCGCCATACCTATATCTTCCAGTTTTTCCCGATGAAAAAAGTAGTGCTGCGCGGCTGCCTCCAAATCACTCTTCCCCAACAATTCGAGTGATCTCTGCCCGCCTTTCCGTATCAGTATCAACAAAAAATGATTGGTCAGGGTAATGTGTTCCAGTATTTCATCAACGGTCCAACTTCCCCGAGGCGGACGATAGCCACGCAGGTTTTCAGGCGCGTCAAACCAGGCATCAGCAGCCTGAAATTGTGTTGCCAGTGTTTCGCGAATCTCCTGGATTATGTGGTTAATATCTGAAAATGACATGTTTTTTAAACCAGAAAAACCTCTACAAAAGTTCCAAGTTATGCCAAATGGGAGGCAGGTAAAATTAAATTTTGGTAAATATTTGTAAACCTCGGTTAACAGGCTGTAAAACAGGTTGTTTTTCACTTGGAACTTCGAACATGTTTGTACTTTCGTGGGCACTTAAAACAATCTTAATACTATTCACCATTCAATGAAAAACATCATGAGAAAACCCTTGCAACTGACCCTGATTTTGGCCTTTGCTTTCCTTGCACAATCTGTTACCGCTCAAAAAGATTGGCGCTGGGATGGACATGGCGTAGGCTTTAGTGCACCAGCTAACCTGCGGATCACCCAAAACACAGACAGTGAATTCTCCGCAGAAGGCAGTGATCTGATTCTTTCCATTTATGTAGAACAAGATGGCGAAGTAACCAAAGAAACCCTCGCGGATGCCCTTCTGGTTGCGGCAAAAGAGTTTGAATACGATGAAATCAGCGATGCCGACGAGCTCAAAATAGATGATTTTGAAGGCTATTACGTGGAAGGCACTAAAGATGGAGTAGGCGCGTTCATCATCACTTTGCTGGATAAAAAAAGCAGCACAAATCTGGTAGTGGTCATAGCCTTCACCACCGATGGCGCACGCGACAAGGCCATTGATATAGCTGATTCTTTCTACGCCTTCGACTGAGAAGGCAGGAAGGTTTAACACAAAGGCCAAAAGTCTCAAACAGTATTCAGATAAATAAAAAGCCGTTTCCCAAATCCATGGGAAACGGCTCGATTGTTATCATTAGGCCTCTAATATGTCCTAAATATTTGCAACAACCGTTGCTTTTGCACTTTCCTAAGAAACCTAAGCCGAAAAACAGAGAAGGAGAATTACTGCGCCTCCCGAGTAAAGATCATCAATGGTTTATGCAGCAAAACTACCATTCAGGACCATGGCGAGCCGGTGATTGGTCGTGAATAGCCTGTTTAACGGCGCCAATGGGTTCAAATCTGTACGTGAATGGAAAAACATCCTGGTTGTGTGGCACAACACACATAAACGCTGGTTCCGGGGTAGCACTTAAAATTACCAGGGAAACATCTATAAAATTGGTAAAAGCCCACTAAAGAGCCCTGGCTGCACTGAAAGGATCTTTTTATACCTGCTCCAATCTTTTCAAAAAATCATCGCGATGCCCTTTGCTAAGTGGCACATGCTTGTCTCTTATTTGAATGATCATATCCTGCAAATCAACGCTTTGTATCCATTTCAATTGAATGAGGAAGCTCCGGTGGGTTCGGGCAAATCGGTTTGAAGGCAGTTTCTCTTCCAAATAGCCCAATGGCATACGAATGGCAAATTTATGGCCATCAGTGGTGTAGAGCAGGGAATAACGGTCGTCTGCTTCCAGGAAGAGAATATCATCAAAGTTAACTTTTTCGAGTTTTTGCCTGACCTTAATGAACAGGCAATCCTGCACCGCAAGGTCACTTTGCTCAAAGGTGTTGGACGAATCGCCTGAGGCCATTTTAGCGACGGCGAGTTCTATGGTGCGTTGAAGCTGCAGGATGTCAAATGGTTTTATGATGAACGCAACAGGGTCGGTTTTTTGCACCCGCGCAAAGGTTTCGTTATCCTGACGTGAAGTGATAAAAACGGTCGGAGTAGGCCGGATCTTATTGACCTTTTCTGCCAACTGGATACCGTCAATATCCCCGGACAGGTTGATGTCCAGCAGTAAAAAATCAGGCTGTTCCCGATGGAAACAGTCAAGCGCATCGAAAGCGTTGTCATACGTACCTGCCAGGTCATACCCCATTTGCTCCACGAGCATTTCGAGTTGACTGGCATAAAGGGGTTCATCTTCGACGATGAGCAGTTTCATAGTTACGTTTTGTAAATATCTTTGCCGCTGAGGAACAAGGTATTGGAGCAAATTTTTCAAACATTTGATCCTCTGTGTTGCTGCAGTAAAAGAACAACAATTTACGCACTCGGCATAGAAAACACAAACGAAGTTCCTTTACCTTCTGTACTTTGTACTTTCAAAACACCCTGGTGCAACTCTACCAGTTCTTTACACAACAAGAGACCCAGCCCGGCGCCCTTCTCTCCGGCCGTACCTCGATCACTGCGTTTTTCCAGTGTAAAAATCTTGTCTAGTTTTTCAGCCGACATTCCTGTACCGGTATCTTGTACGGTAATAGAGATTTTGTCTGCTTCAACCTCACTGCTGACTGATACAAGTCCATTATGGCCAGCGGGCGTGAATTTGATCGCGTTTCCAACCAGGTTTCTCAGAATGGCTTGTAAGCCATTCGAATCTGCCTGAACGGAGATTTCGGGTAACACTTTGTTTTCCAAATGAATGCCTTTGGTTGCCGCCGCGTTTTCATAGATCTGGAAAGTATCGGCTACTGTGTTATGCAAATTTAGAGGTTCTGGATGGTATGGTATCATCCCCCTGTTCAGCAAAGCCCAGGAGAGCAGATTGTCCAGAAGTCCACTGAGGTTGGCAGCGCTTTTAGTGAGCATATCGCTGATCTTGTCGAGCATGGTAAAATTACCCTTTTCAAGGCAATACTTCAATTGCGCCCCCACCCCTTGAAATGCAGCGAGGGGACTGCGCAGATCGTGCGCAATGATGCTGAAGAATTTGTCTTTTTCCTGATTGAGATGGGTTAGTTTCTGGTTTTGACGGTCGAGTTTCTTTCGGGTTTTGCGCAATTGAGAGTAGAGATAGCTGCCAAAAATGAGGACCAAAAGCAACATCGCTCCCAACGTCAGATACAAACGATTGCGAACCAGTAATAGCGCCGATTCCCGCTCTACGCGTTTTTTTTCGTCTTCGAGATCTTCCACATTTTGCTTTACCCTTTCCTCCGATAGGCGGCGCCGAAGATCAATCGTTTTTACACTGTCGAGCAAAAGAAAATACGCCTCGTGTTGGTACAGTGCACTGGGAAAATCCCCCAATTCCTTGTAAATCCGGTACAACAGATGATGTGCATCTGCGATGGCGGTTTTGGAACGGGTTTTCTCACAAAGTGCAAGATTTTTCTGCCCAGCATTCAGTGCCTCGTCCGTCTGTTGGGTTTTCAGATAAATTTCGGCGAGTTTCTCGTACACCTGTGCGCTTTCGAGGTACATGCTTTTGAAGCCATACCACTCAGCCACTTTGTTGAAAATAGATTTAGCCGTTTCGTAATCCTTTTGAGCGATCATCACGTCTCCAAGCTGTATATTCAGCGACTCCAGCGTAATGGTGTCTTTGTTGACCTCCAGCGCTTTGATGGCTGTCCGAAGTCCTTTTTCCGCCTTGTCTGTCTGTCCCAAAGCGATTAGGGAAGGTGTCATATCCTGCTAAACCCCGGCGATGTAGGCCGCATTATTCGTCTTGTTCGCTACCGCTAGCCCTTTTTGATAATTGACAAGCGCCTGTTCAGGATCGTTGGTAGCGTGAAAGATCCGACCGCGCAGTTTATACAGTTCTATATCTGCATTAAGATCCTTCAAAACGGGGTTCAGTCTTTCAATTTCCGGGGTGAGTTGCAGCGCTTTATCCAGATCCCCCAGTCTTATAAGAAGATCGCAAATATTGTGGAGACTAACTACTTGACGGTATTCATCCTTGCTTTCCCTGGCAACGGCAAGCGATTGCTCCTCCATCTCCAGCGCTTTTGAAAAATCGCCCATTTTAGCATAGACCAGGGATATTTGAGTCAGGGCATAACATACACCTGCACTTACCTTACTTTGCTGATAAATGGCCAGTCCACGGTGGCAATATTCAAGTGCCTCCTCAAACGCCCCTGTATTTCTGAGCATAGCGCCCAAGAGACAATACCGGCCCGCCAAAAAAACAGGTTTACGCTGCACCTGTTCGCTCAAGGTTATGGCCCGTTTGGTGAATTGAATACTTAAATCGTATTTCCCCTCCTGATTATAACAATTGCCTTTAGCAAATAAGGCATCCGTCAATAACAGTTTTTCATCTGAGCGTTCAGCCAATTCAATGGCTTGATCAATTATTTCGTGTGCTTCCAGCGTGCGGTATTGTTTCACCAGCAAATCTGCCTGTTTTAGGCCGGCCTTGATGCTCCCGGCATAAAAACCAATAGCTTCAGCTGTTTGTCTGGCTGACATAGCCGCTTTCATCGCCAAATCCGGGCGATTGTCAGCCGAGTAGTCGGCGAGAAGGAGCAGTGTATTGACCTTTTCCGTGCCAGCCTGGAGAGCTTCCGCTCTGTTTTGAAGGCTGTCAATCAAGTGATTTTGAGCATAAACGTGCTGTAACGCAATGCATAGCACAACGCAGGTAATGTATTGCCGCATCAATTTCGATTTGAAGCAAAGTTATGTTTTAGCGGTAAAAGGAACACAATTGCAAGAATTTATTGTACACATTCAGCCTGTAAAGCAACAAGTCAGAAAAGGATTTCTGATTACCTGGTTCTAAAAATTGAATTCCCTGCAATACCAACTATCGCATAACATCATGCAGGACAATCAATCGGGCCGCCCCGAAAAACGGAACGGCCCGAGATCACTTACATTTAGGTCTTTAAATATCTTATTTCTGCAACACCAATCGTTTCTGAACTTTCCAGGTATCTGATTGAAAATCGATCAAATAAATACCAGGCGTAAGGTTTTCTAATCGCAACGGCACAACGTTTTCTCCTTCAATGCCCATATTCTCCTGGCTGTAGATCATGCGTCCGGAAATATCAAACAAGCGGTAAGAGAATTGCTGCTCCGCTGGCAACTGGAACGCCATGATAGCTTCCCCGCTGGTGGGGTTTGGATACACCAACAGATCAAATACTCCCGGACTTACTCCTTTCCCGCCACCACCTTGCTGGAAGTCGCCGTTTCCGGCATTTACCACTGTAACCACCGACACGCAGGTGCTGGAATTGTTGCTAAGATCCTTGACCGTGATGGTCAGGTTGTAGGTATTCGGTGTTGTATACACTTTTGCAACCGGCGAGTAGGATGTAACAACACAGTTATCAAAACTGCCAAATGCCAGATCGGCGCCATACACTATGGCATATCCATTAGAACCAATGGCCACTGTAACGTCTTCACAAACCGCCGTTGGCGCGATATTGTCCTTTACGTTCACATTGGCAATACAGGTACTTTGATTGTTATAGTTGTCTTTTAATGTCAACACCACTGGCACTGGAGTGCCATTAGCTTGAGAACAATCGAACTCAAAGGGGAAAACCGTTCGGGTTGCAATGCCACAATTGTCTGTGCTTCCATTATCTACTGCTGATGCCGTGATACTGGCGTACCCGTTGTTGTCCAGAAAAACATTTATGGTTTTACATTTAGCAACAGGAGCCGAAACATCCCTGACATTCACTCTGCCCGTACAGGTAGATGTATTTCCACCAGGATCTGTAGCCGTGAGTGTCACGGTGCGTACACCGATTTGAGAACAGTTGAACGTATTAGGCGACAGCGTAAAGGTCATGCTGCAATTATCTGTAGAGCCGTTGTTCACAGTGGCCGCAGATATGGTTACCGTGCCGTTGGGCCCTAAGTTTGCCGGCAATATGGTGGTCTTGCACTTTGCTACCGGAGGAGTTACATCTCTAACCGTGACGATGGCATTACAGGTGGCCGTATTACCGTTGCCGTCGTTGGCAGTAAGGGTTACCACGTTGTTCCCCACGTTGCTGCAGTTGAAACTGCTGGCCACTACCGACACGAGGTTCACTACCCCGCAGTTATCAGAACCTGATTGATATACGTTGGCCGGAGTGATACTTACGTTCCCGCTCGCATCCAGATTGGCTGTAAAAGGTCTGCAGACAATGGCCGGAGGGGTCACGTCTTTCAAAGTCACTGTAAGGGTACAGGTCTGGGTATTGCCTGCCACATCGGTGGCTGTGAGCGTCACGGTCCGTACGGCGTTGTGTCCGCTGATGGTAGACCCTGCTACCGGGCTTTGCGCAAACGTTGGCGTTGGGTTGCAGTTGTCGCTCAGGGCTGTGGGCGTAAAGGCACTGATAGTGCCCTGACAACTTGCGTTGGCATTGATTGTGATGTTGGCCGGGCAGGTGATGCTTGGCGGTGTCACGTCTTTGAGCGTTACCGTGAGCGTACAGGTGCTGGTGTTACCGTTGCCGTCGTTGGCCGTCAGCGTTACCGTTTGCGCGGTGTTGTGGCCGGTGAGCAAAGTAGAAGATGCAGGACTTTGCGTCGCCGTAGGGCTTGGATTGCAGTTGTCGCTCAGCGAGGCCGGTGAGTAGCTCCCTATAGCTCCCTGGCAGCTCGCATTGGCATTCACGGTAGCATTGGCCGGGCAGGTGATGCTTGGCGGGGTTACGTCTTTGAGCGTGACGGTCAGCGTACAGGTGCTGGTGTTTCCGTTGCCGTCGTTGGCCGTCAGCGTTACCGTTTGCGCGGTGTTGTGGCCGGTGAGCACCGTGCTGGAAGCAGGACTTTGCGTCACCGTGGGGGTTGGGTTGCAGTTATCGCTTAGCGTTGCAGCCGAATAGCTGCCCACTGTTCCCTGGCAACTGGCGTTGGCATTCACGGTAGCATTGGCCGGGCAGGTGATGCTTGGCGGGGTTACGTCTTTGAGCGTGACGGTCAGCGTACAGGTGCTGGTGTTACCGTTGCCGTCGTTGGCTGTCAGCGTTACCGTTTGCGCGGTGTTGTGGCCGGTGAGCACCGTGCTGGAAGCCGGGCTTTGCGTCACCGCTGGGCTTGGGTTGCAGTTATCGCTCAGGGAAGTGGGCGAATAGCTGCCGATCGTGCCCTGACAGGAGGCATTGGCTGCCACCGTTACATTGGTCGGGCAGGTAAGCGTGGGCGGCGTTACATCTTTCAAGGTTACAACATGGGTGCAGCTAGAGGTATTGCCGTTGTTGTCGAATGCTACGAGTGTAAAGACTTGCGAAGCATTGTGACCGGTCAGTACCACGCCTGGCCCCGGATCCTGCGATGCCGTCGAGTTGGGGTTGCAGTTATCCGTCAAACTCGCAGGTGGGTAGAAACCAAGCGTCGCCTGGCAGGAGGCATTGGCGTTGATCGTGGAATTGGCCGGGCAAGTGATGCTCGGCGGGGTCACGTCTTTGAGCGTGACGGTCAGCGTACAGGTGCTGGTGTTTCCGTTGCCGTCGTTGGCTGTCAGCGTGACGGTTTGCGCGGTGTTATGACCATTGAGCACAGTGCTGGAAGCCGGGCTTTGCGTCACCGTGGGGCTTGGATTGCAGTTGTCGCTCAGAGAGGCGGGCGAGTAGCTGCCCACGGTTCCCTGACAACTGGCGTTGGCATTCACCGTAGTATTCGCCGGACAGGTGATGCTCGGCGGGGTCACGTCTTTCAGCGTGACGGTAAGCGTACAGGTGCTGGTGTTACCGTTGCCGTCGTTGGCCGTCAGTGTTACGGTTTGCGTGGCGTTATGACCGGTGAGCACAGTGCTGGAAGCCGGGCTTTGCGTCACCGTTGGGCTTGGATTGCAGTTGTCGCTCAGAGAGGCGGGCGAGTAGCTGCCCACGGTTCCCTGACAACTGGCATTGGCATTCACGGTAGTATTCGCCGGACAGGTGATGCTCGGCGGGGTCACGTCTTTCAGCGTGACGGTAAGCGTACAGGTGCTGGTGTTACCGTTGCCGTCGTTGGCCGTCAGTGTTACGGTTTGCGTGGCGTTATGACCGGTGAGCACAGTGCTGGAAGCCGGGCTTTGCGTCACCGTTGGGCTTGGATTGCAGTTGTCGCTCAGAGAGGCGGGCGAGTAGCTGCCCACGGTTCCCTGACAACTGGCATTGGCATTCACGGTAGCGTTGGACGGGCAGGTGATGCTCGGCGGAATAATATCTACATTCAGGGTAGTAGTAGCTGAAGGACGACAAGAGGGCGCACTCGGTACTGGGGTTAGAATGGCATATAAATACTTCGTACCACTGGAAGCAAAAGTTACCGTGGCGGTAGCAGAAGTTCCACCGCCTCCCAACTGGTTGTTGTTCACGGTAGCCAGGGTGGTACCGCCGGTATAAGGATCTGCGGTTGGCGCAGCAAACGATTTGAATACAATGCCATAGGTACTGCCCATATTGACCAGCCCGGAAGCGGTTAAGGTCACATTCTGATTAACGCAGGCCGGACTTGGGCTTGCCGACAAAGAGCCGATGGTCGGGCAATCACAACCGCCGGGACCTGTTAGCACATAAGAGGCCGTGGCTGTGCACCCATAACCGCTGGTCACGGTCACATTATAGGTGCCTACCGTCAGGCCTGATTGATTTTTTTGCGTAGGCACCAAGCCACTACCGTTAGGGGTACTCCATTGGTAGGAATCATATCCTGTAGCCCCTGAAACATTCAGCGTAATACTTCCATTAGCGGATGAGCAGGTTGTGGGTTGGACTATGGTAGGCGGGTTTAGTGAGATGGGCGTACTCGTATAAACCGTAGCGCCGGCAGTTGCCGTACATCCGTTGGCTCCGGTAACCGTCACAAAATAAATACCTTGAAAAGGGGGCGAAACTGTGATAGCTGCCGTGGTCAAACTATTACTCCACAGATAAGCATTACCGCCACTAGCCGTCAAGGTTGCCGTTGAACCAACGCAAATGGTATCATTTGGTGCTATACTTATAGATGCTGACGGCAACGGGTTCGACCCAACGGTTGCAGAGATCGTCTTGGAGCACCCTCCCGCATCGGATACGGTAACGGTATATGTACCTGCTGCAAGATTGCTGCGATCCTCTGTGGTGACTCCTCCGGTCCAGTTGTAGGTAAATGCCGGGGTGCCGCCTGTAACAGTCAAATTGATAGCGCCGGAACTTCTCCCTTGGCAGGTATTCGTTACGGAGGTACTTAAATTAATTACCGGGCCTACCGTCACGCTGGCGGTACCTGAATTGGTACAGCCTTGATCTGTGGTAACTGTTACCCCATACGTTTTTAAGCCTGAAGAGGCCGGTATCGCTGTAGTGCTTGGGTTGCCATTTGGATTGGTGATACCCTCGCCAGACCAGGAAACGGTGGAGCTGGACGCTGCATTAATGGATAGATCGAGGGTAACCCCCAAACATGCCGGACTCGGGTTGATGGTGATATTGGCAGGTGGTTTTAGCAACCAATTATACACCGTTTTGCTACAGGTGCTACTGCTATTATTGGCATCTGTCACCGTTAGTGTCAGGTTAAAATCCAAAGGGAAATTCCCCGAAGATACACTGACGGATTGCTGATTAGTAGGGCCAGGTATACTCCCGGCGCCGGTGATAATCCAAGCATAGCTGGCCATACCGGCCGGACCGGTAAAAATGATCCCGCTGGTATTATCACATGCATAATCCGGACCACTGATGGAGCAGGTTGGTGGAGCTCCTACCTGTAAAAAACGCATCAACCAGAAATCCAAAGGATTTTCAGAATGGAGACAGACGCTAAAAGTTATGGCCAACAGGCTGGTGAGTAAAAATAATTTTCTCATAGGGAGATTGCCCTTCTTTAGATTGTAATTGGTGAAAGTAGGGTTAAATTATGAATCAACGTTGAAATTAGTCCGTTACAGAAATCTTGCCTGGCCTCTGATTTACGAATAGCCCGCACTATTTATCCCAATTTCAGGATTTTCTACCCGAATGAACCATGGTTCCCATGTACTTGCCTTGTTACCCGACGCATTAATGCCCGTTGAAGACACATTGCTCTATTGCTTTTCCTCAAATGCGCTCAAAGAAGTTGCCGCACTATTAACCTACATAATTCACTTCATGATACCTTTATGCCCGAACCTGCGGCAATCAGGTCTGCCCCCTTTTGCATATGAAAATCAGCCTTCTTTTTTTCATGTAAAAAACAATTTCGATGTTTGAACCAGCTAAAACCGCTTTTCAAATGACCATCAATACCGAACTAACCAATTGGGTTGATCTGATGGCTCAGCACTTTCAACCCCAAAACGTGCACTGGTGCACCGGCTCCCAGGAAGAATACGACCATATGTGCCAAATGCTGGTCGAAAAAGGCACGTTTATCAAGCTAAATCCTGAAAAACGCCCCAACAGCTTTGCCTGTTTCAGCGACCCCAGCGATGTGGCACGCGTGGAAGACCGCACTTATATCTGCAGCCGCCGCAAGGAAGATGCCGGTCCTACCAATAACTGGATGGACCCCAGGGAAATGAAAAACCTGTTAGAAGACCTTACCAAAGGCTGTATGAGCGGACGGACCATGTATGTCATTCCCTTCTGCATGGGCCCGGTAGGCTCCAAGCTATCCCGATATGGCATCCAGATCACCGACTCAGAATACGTGGTGATCAATATGAAGATCATGACCCGAATGGGAAGCGAGGCCCTACCCTATCTTGATGAAAACACGGTTAAATGTGTGCATACGCTGGGTGCGCCTTTGAAACCAGGTCAGGAAGATGTGAAATGGCCTTGCAACCCAACAGTCAAATATATCAGCCATTTCCCTGAAGACCGCCTCATCATTTCTTATGGAAGTGGTTACGGAGGCAACGCCCTGCTGGGTAAAAAATGTTTCGCCCTGCGCATTGCCAGTGTAATGGGCCGTGATGAAGGCTGGCTCGCTGAACACATGCTGATTCTGGGCGTGGAATCTCCACAACAGGAAAAAAGCTATGTTGCTGCCGCTTTCCCAAGCGCCTGTGGCAAAACCAACTTCGCCATGCTGATCCCGCCCAAAGAAATGGACGGCTGGAAAGTTTCTACCGTGGGCGATGATATTGCCTGGATTCATAAAGGCGACGACAACAGATTGTACGCCATTAATCCCGAAGCAGGGTATTTCGGCGTTGCTCCAGGCACCAACGAAAAAACCAACCCGAATGCCATGGCCAGTATCAAGGCCAACACCATCTTTACAAACGTAGGTATTACCCCCGATGGCGATGTATGGTGGGAAGGTATGAGCAAGGAAGTACCAGCAGGTGTGATCGGCTGGAACGGCCTGCCCTGGGATAAAGAAAGTGGCAAACCGGTAGCACATCCAAACGCCCGCTTTACGGCCCCGGCTTACCAGAATCCGGTAATTGACTCCGAATGGAACAATCCGAATGGGGTGCCCATTACCGCCTTTGTATTCGGTGGTCGGCGCAGCAGCGCCATTCCGCTGGTGTATCAGTCGTTCAACTGGAACTTTGGTGTATATCTGGCCGCTACCATGGGTAGTGAAATGACCGCCGCTGCTTTCGGAGAATTGGGTAAAGTACGTCGCGATCCGTTCGCCATGCTGCCCTTCCTGGGCTACCATATGGGCGATTATTTCAACCACTGGCTGCAGTTTGGTCGCGATCTACCTAATGCGCCACGCATATTCGGGGTCAACTGGTTCCGTAAAAATGCCAACGGCGATTTCGCATGGCCGGGCTTTGGCGATAATATGCGCGTGTTGAAATGGATCGTTCAACGCAGCAAAGGCCGCGCCAGCGCCGTAGAATGCCCTATCGGCTGGCGCCCGCGTTACAGGGATATGGATTGGAATGGCATGGAAAGTTTCACACGCGACGAATTCAATGAAATCATGAACGTAGACCGCGAACTCTGGAAACAGGAGCTCCTGGGCCATGAAGAACTTTTCTCCAAAGCCTATGACCGCATGCCCAAAGAATTTTTCTTCATGCGGGAACTACTGCTCTCTGCGCTTTGGCGATCTCCGGAAAAATGGAGCCTCGCGCCGGAAAGGGTTTGAAGGGTTTGAGGAATGATATTCCGGAAAAGTTGAGTTGAAGAGACTGAACAAGATATAGTTCGGGGATTTTTTGCCAAAAGCGAAAAATCCCCTTTTTTTGCCCTGTTGGCCCTCCTTACCTGAACAGGAATAAGGTTATCTTTGTGAACCCCTCAAACCCTTCAAACTCCCCCCATGCCCATTATACTCGGCATTCTCTTCCACACCATCGGCGGTATTGCTTCCGGCAGTTTTTACATGCCGTTCAAACAAGTAAAAGCCTGGTCCTGGGAGGTATTTTGGTTGTTTGGCGGACTCTTTTCCTGGCTGATTGCCCCTTTTATCGCGGCCTGGTTGACCGTTCCGGATTTCAATGGAATCATTGGCGCAGCAGAGACCGAAGTAAAAACCTTTACCTATCTGATGGGATTACTCTGGGGGATTGGAGGGCTGACCTACGGACTCGGAGTGCGGTATCTGGGCATGTCGCTCGGCAATTCGGTGGTGCTGGGTTTCTGCTCGGCTTTCGGGTCATTGGTGCCTTCCATTTATTACTCCCTCTATCCTGCTGAAGGTAAAACAGGCATTGTGGCCATGGCGCAGCATCCGGGCGGACAAATGGTGCTGTTTGGGGTAATGGTTTGCCTGGCCGGCATCGCCGTAACGGGTCGCGCGGGCATGCGTAAAGAGCGCGAGCTCACCACCGATCAGAAAACGGCCGCTACTGCCGAGTTTAGTCTGGTTAAAGGCTTAACGATTGCCGTTATATCAGGCATTCTCAGTTCCTTTTTCAATTTCGGCATTGAATCCGGTAAGCCCATGGCGGAACAAGCCGTATTGCACGGCGCTAATCCGTTGTTTCAAAATAATGTCACCTACATTGTGGTACTTTGGGGCGGACTCACTACCAACCTTCTTTGGTGTGCGTATCTGATGTGGAAAAACCGCAGTTTTGGTGATTTTGGTAAAAAAGGCGCGCCCAATACGCGAAACGCCTTGTACTCCGCTTTTGCCGGCACCTTATGGTTCCTCCAGTTTTTCTTTTACGGCATGGGCGAATCCCGGCTCGGCAACGGCGCCTCCTCCTGGATCCTGCACATGGCTACCATCATCCTCACCGCCAACGCATGGGGGATCTGGCTTAAGGAATGGAAAGGCGTTTCGCAAGCCACCTTCCGCACCTTCCTGCTGGGCCTGGCGCTGATCATGGCTTCCATTTTTCTGGTAGGTATCGGTAATTCAATGCAGTAATTTTCATGTCAACATCCTCCTTCCAACACGTTTCCTACCTCTGGGACCACCAAAAAGCGGCCACCATGGCTGGCAATGAGGTAGATCTGTTCATCTATCGCTCCAATCTCCTGGGCGCTGACCTGCGCCTCACCAACTACGGCGGCGGCAATACCTCGGTAAAAATCCAGGATAAAGACCCGCTCACAAGACAACCCACAGAAGTCATGTGGATCAAAGGTTCCGGTGGCGACCTGGGCACTCTAAAGCGCTCGGGTTGTGCAGCGCTATATGTGCAACGCCTGTTGAGCCTGGAAAACGTGTACCGGGGACTGGCCCATGAAGACGAAATGGTGGAGTTATTCAACCACTGCATATTCGACCTGAACTCCAAGGCCCCGAGCATCGATACTCCTCTGCACGCATTTTTGCCCTTTACACACATTGATCACCTGCATCCGGATGCCGCCATTGCTATTGCTGCAGCCAAAGATGGCGCGCGCATTACAGAGGAGCTTTTTCAAGGACAAATAGGCTGGGTGGACTGGCAACGGCCTGGTTTTGATCTGGGATTAAGCCTCCGGAAATGCCTGCAGGATGCTGCTGCTCGTAGTATAACCCTGAAAGGCATCATGCTGGGTTCGCACGGGCTCTTTACCTGGGGCAACACCTCGTATGAAAGCTATGTGAATACCCTTGAAGTAATCGAAACCTGCGCGCAATATCTGGAGGAACATTTCGGCAAAAAACGCCCTGTGTTCGGTGGCGCCAAAACTGACACTCTGCCCGAAGCACAACGCCTGAAAAAAGCGGCGGAAATAGCACCGATGCTGCGAGGTCTGTGCTCCGGCTTCCAAAAAATGGTGGGACATTACTCCAACGATCCTCGGGTGCTGGAATTTGTTAATTCCCACGATCTTGACCGACTCGCGCCGATGGGTACCAGTTGCCCGGACCATTTTTTGCGCACCAAAATTGCTCCGCTGGTATTGGATCCCGCGCATCTGGAGCATAGGGATTATCTCGAACAACAATTTGCTCAATATCGCGAAGCATATCGACAATATTACGAGGCCTGCAAGCACCCGAACTCGCCCGCCATGCGCGATCCCAATCCCGTGGTGATCCTTGTGCCAGGCATCGGTATGTTCACCTTTGCCAAAGACAAAACCACGGCCCGGCTGGCGGCGGAATACTACACCAATGCTGTTAACGTGATGAAAGGCGCGGAGGCCATATCCGCATACACTGCGCTACCCCGGCAGGAGGCGTTTAATATTGAATACTGGTTGCTGGAAGAAGCCAAGCTTCAGCGTTTGCCCAAACCCAAACCACTGAGCGGACGCGTGGCATTGGTGACCGGCTCAGGCGGTGGCATCGGCAAAGCCGTGGCGAGAAAATTTGCAGAAGAAGGCGCCTGTGTGGTACTCAGCGACCTCCACCCGGAGCGACTCGAAGAAGCCCGGCAGGAACTGGTGGCCATCTTTGGGAAAGACGCCGTAGCCGCCGCCCTGCTCAACGTCTCTGACGCCGAATCTGTGGAGGCAGCCCTTTCCGTTGCCTGCCGGGCCTTCGGAGGTGTGGATATTTTGGTCAATAATGCCGGTATCAGTATTTCGCAATCTATTGAAGAGCACAGTGAGGAAAACTGGGATAAACTGTACGACATACTGGTAAAAGGGCAGTTTTTAGTGAGCCAGGCCGGCGTGAAAATCCTGCGCAAGCAGGGATTTGGCGGCGATATCCTCAACATCGTCTCCAAAAACGCCGTGGTGGCCGGCCCCAACAACGCTGGCTATGGTTCCGCTAAAGCCGCTCAGGCCCACCTCACCCGACTCCTGGCCGCAGAGTTGGGCGCCGATAAAATCCGGGTCAACATGATCAACCCAGATGCTGTCATTGCCGGTTCCAACATCTGGGCTGGCGGCTGGGCAGAAGGGCGCGCCAAAGCCTACGGCATCACCGTGGAAGAACTACCCGCTTATTACGCCAAAAGAACCCTCCTCAACGAAATCATTCTGCCCGAAGACATCGCCAATGCCTGCTTTGTCTTCGTGAGTGGTTTGCTCAATAAGTCGACCGGTAATGCCTTGAACGTGGATGGCGGAGTGCCTATGGGATTCCTTCGTTGAGAACGCGCGGGGTGGAACGCGGATTTTTTTTGGAACGCGGGGGGGGACGCGGATTTTTTTTTTGGAACGCGGATGACGCGGATTTTTTTTTGGAACGCGGATTTTTTTTTGGAACGCGGATGACGCGGATTTTTTTTTGGAACGCGGATGACGCGGATGACGCGGATTTTTTTTGGAACGCGGATGACGCGGGTGACGCGGATTTTTTTTGGAACGCGGATGACGCGGGTGACGCGGATTTTTTTTTGGAACGCGGATGACGCGGGTGACGCGGATTTTTTTTGGAACGCGGATGACGCGGGTGACGCGGATTTAAAAATTGCCTGCGGCAATTTTGTGATTAAGTTACATGAACATCTCCAAAATACTTAAAATTGCTGCCGTAGGCAGCAAAAAAATCCGCGTCATCTGCGTCATCCGCGTTCCAAAAAAAAATCCGCGTTCCAAAAAAAATCCGCGTTCCAAAAAAAAATCTGCGTCAATGTCTTCCCTATCCGAGTTCCACAACCAACTGTCCGCGTTCAACCAGCGTTCTTTCCCGCAGCACCAATCCGATCTACGTTACCTCACGGAAGTGCTCTCCCGTCGCGGCCTGGCCCTGGAACCCATCATTGAAAAGATCAAGGCCTTCCAGATCGCCATTCCCTCCTGGGCACTGGGCACTGGCGGCACCCGCTTTGGGCGTTTCCCCATTGGCGGCGAACCACGCAACCTGGAAGAAAAGATCGAAGACGTAGGTCTGCTTCATGCCCTCAACCGATCCTCCAACGCCATTTCCCTGCACATCCCCTGGGATATTCCGCGCGATATTCCCGCACTCCAACAACTGCTCGCGGCACATGAACTCAGCATAGATTCTGTCAATTCCAATACCTTCCAGGACCAGCCTGACCAGCCGCTTTCCTACAAATTCGGGTCGCTGGCGCACACGGACCCGGGCGTGCGCGCGCAAGCTGTGGCCCACAACATCGAGTGTATCCGGCACGGACAAGCCCTCGACGCCAAAACCCTCACCGTATGGCTTGCCGACGGCTCCAATTTCCCCGGTCAGCAGCACTTCCGCCGGGCCTGGCAACGCACCGCCGACGCCCTGACGGAAATTTACCAGGCCATGCCTTCAGACTGGACCATGCTCATCGAATACAAACCCTACGAGCCCAATTTCTATTCCATGGTGATCCCCGACTGGGGCACCTCCTGGTCCCTGTGCCAACACCTGGGTCCGCAGGCGCAGGTATTGGTGGATTTGGGGCACCACCTGCCCAATACAAATATTGAGCAGATTGTAGCCCGTTTGATGCACTTTGGTCGGCTGGGTGGATTCCATTTCAACGGTTCCATGTACGGAGACGACGACCTCACTACCGGCAGCATAAAGCCCTACCAGTTCTTCCTCATTTTCCACGAACTGGTGAGTGCCATGGAAGACCCTGCCGTCAAAAATCCACCGCTGGCCTGGATGATTGATGCTAGTCACAACACCAAGGATCCGCTCGAAGACCTCCTGCAAAGTGTGCAAAACATCCTCTGCACTTACGCCCGGGCCTTGCTGGTGGATCGTGCAGCCCTGCATGCCGCCCAGGACGCCAACGACGTGGTGACCGCCGAGGAACTATTGCGCGATGTTTTTGCTTTAGATGTTCGGCCACTGGTAGCCGAGGCCGCACGGCAATCCGGTGGCGCCATGGATCCCATTGGT
Source organism: Saprospiraceae bacterium (assembly GCA_044347755.1). Lineage (GTDB taxonomy): Bacteria > Bacteroidota > Bacteroidia > Chitinophagales > Saprospiraceae > M3007. The sequence continues at coordinate 15,608 of JBIKUE010000019.1, read as the reverse complement.
GTATTCCGGAGCATGAAAATCCGGGAAAAATTGATCGCTAAACGCGGCGCTAAAAGCGTGGCCACAGGACTTTGATATGAACCACTGTCTGGTACTCGACATCGGAAAAACCCACAAAAAAGCCCTGGTGTTTGACGAACAATACCGGGTGGTGCACGAACAAAGCACCCGGCTGCCGGAAACCACGGACGAGGATGGCTTTCCCTGTGAAGACCTGCCCCTGCTGGAACAATGGATCCGGGACACTGTTGCTGAAATTCAGCGCGATCCGCGGTTTCAGATCCGGGCCATGAATGCCACCGCTTACGGCGCCAGTTTTGTGCACCTGAATGCAGATGCCGTCCCCGTTGCTCCTTTGTACAATTACCTGAAACCCTATCCGACCGACTTGCTGGAGTGGTTTACAAAAACCTGGAAAACCATTGGCCTGGAAACTGCCTCGCCACTCCTGGGCCACCTCAATTCCGGATTGCAACTGCTCTGGCTCAAACACCGAAAACCAGAGTTGTTCCTTCAGATCCGGCATTCTTTGCATTTACCAGAGTGGGTGTTTAGGGTCGGCGGCGGCCTTAGTGACGGGGTGACTGCCAGTCACCCCGTCACTAAGGCCGCCGCCGACCCCATCACCAGCCTCGGTTGTCACACCATGTTGTGGGATTTTCAAAAAAACGACTTCCACAAATGGGTTAAAGCAGAAGGTTTGATCTCACTTTTAGCGAAACCTGTTCTTGGCAGCCATCCTTTTGGCTTACACGACAGTTCCGCGGCGCTGATTCCTTATCTGGCCACGTTTGAAGAGCCTTTTGTGCTGATCTCCACGGGTACCTGGTGTATTTCCCTGAATCCGTTTAACCAGGAACCGCTCACGCAGGCGGAGTTAGCGGAGGATTGTTTGTGTTACCTGAGCTGGACCGGCAAACCGGTTAAAGCGGCACGGTATTTCGGCGGGAATGAACATGAAAAAGGCGTGAAAGCCATTGCCGAAGCCCTGAGCCTGCCGGAAAATTTCTACGACCATACCGAACCCGGGCCGGCTGAAGCCATGGTTCAATATGCCACCTTGATGGATACCATCGTGCAAAAACAGGTTGCTTCCCTGCAGCTGGCGCTGGGCCGTTCGGCCGTGCAGCGCATCTTTGTGGATGGCGGTTTTGCCAAAAACGATCCGTATATGCAAGGCTTGGCGGCGGCTTTTCCAAACATGGAAGTGTACGCCGCCGAAGTAGCCCAGGCTACTGCACTCGGCGCCGCGCTGGCCATTCACCGCGACTGGAACCCACAACCCGTGCCCACTACATTGATCACTTTGAAACGTTATCTGCCATGAATTTGAGTTACAATACCAAATACCCCGCAGTGGATGATTTGCGCGAGCGCGCCCGCCAGCGCATACCCCGTTTTGCCTTTGAGTATCTGGACGGCGGTTGCAATGAGGATGTAAACCTGCACAAAAACATCACCGAATTGCGGGAGGTGGAACTCAAACCGTATTACCTTAACGCTTATGGCGGGGCAGATTTGCGCACCGAGTTGTTCGGACATGTGTATGATGCACCGTTCGGGATAGCGCCGGTGGGCTTGCAGGGCCTGATGTGGCCAGGTTCGCCGGAAATACTGGCCCGGGCGGCCCGGGAACACAATATCCCGTTTGTGTTGAGCACCGTCACTACCGCCAGCATCGAACGAATTGCAGAGATTACCGAGGGCAAATTCTGGTTCCAGCTTTATCACCCTGCCGATCCGGCCATGCGCGACGACTTGCTCCGGCGAGCAGAGGCAGCGGGCTGTGAGGTGTTGTGCGTATTGTGCGATGTGCCCAGTTTCGGGTACCGCCCGCGCGATATCCGAAATGGTCTGGCTATGCCGCCCAGGATGACCCTGGCCAATATCCTGCAAATTCTGAGCAAGCCCAACTGGGCCATCCGCACCCTCCTGCATGGTCAGCCGGAGTTTGCCAATATGAAAGCGTATATGCCCAAAGGACTGGATATGAAACAGTTAGGGCAATATATGAACCAAACCTTTTCCGGGCGGGTAAACGAAGAACGCATTGCCCCCATACGCGACCGCTGGAAAGGCAAACTCGTGCTAAAAGGCGTAGCGAGCGTGGAAGACACCGAAATGGCCGTGAGACTCGGTTTCGACGGGGTGATCGTATCCAACCATGGCGGCCGGCAGCTGGACGCCGGGCAGTCATCCATCCGCGCGCTTGGGCCCATTGTGGAGCGCTACAAAGGCAAAACCCGGATCATGCTCGATTCCGGCGTACGCACCGGCCCCGACGTAGCCCGCGCCCTGGCCAGCGGCGCCGATTTTACGTTTTTGGGGCGCTCCTTTATGTACAGCGTAGCCGCCCTGGGTAAAGAAGGCGGCCAGCACATGGCTTCCATCCTGAAAATCCAGCTAAAGCAGGTGATGGAACAGGTGTGTTGCGGGAAGGTTGGGGAGTTGGGGAGGTTTTTGGTAACATGAGTTTTCTATCTGATTAATGTAACATCTCCATTATATGTATTTTTTTGGTTATTGATGAACATGACCTCGGCGACCCAAATGTATACCCCATTTTCGCAGTATTTACCGTTGGATGTGCCGTCCCAACCACTGGTTTCATCATTTGGTTGAAGACTGTCTTTTTGATAAACAATAGCCCCCCAACGGTCGTACACAGTAAAAAGCAGGACTTGTTCTACTGAATTGTCGGAAAACAATGAAAACCAGTCATTTTTGCCATCATCATTAGGGCTGAAAACATTAGGGACAAATACACGGTTTTTGGGGATAGCTTTATAACAAATAGAATCTGTTGCAATACATCCTCGATAATCCTCGATGATTACCTGTAAACAGCCGTCACCCGTAGGCTGAAAGCTGTATTGATCGCATTCCTGACAATCCGACACAAGATCTCCTGCAATCCAGGTATAATTTTCAATCGTGGCTTTATCAAAGTCTGAAGTGACTTTAGCTTCTATAATATCTCCTAATTCTATCTCTAGTTCTCCAGTTAATATAGCAGCCGGTGTTTCGCCAACACTCACCTCAATACTATCTGTGATCATACACTGATTGGCATCTGTTATGGTGATCTTATAATTACCAGGCAGTAGTTTTTCAAGTGAATCAATGCTTTGGCCAGTGTTCCATAAAATTGAAAAAGGTGCTACTCCGCCAGTTATAGTTGCGGCCAAAGACCCGTCTGAAGCGCCCTGGCACGATACGTTTTTTGAATCTAATACCAGATCAAGTGCCATTTCCGCTTCTGTGATGGCAGCAGAAATATTTCCGGAACATCCAAGTTGATCAACTATGGTAGCTGAATATTGGGCCGGGGCGAGTCCACTGATCATGGAGTTAGTTGCCCCTGTATTCCATAAATAGGTGTATGGGCTCTGACCGCTAAGTGGCTGGACGCTTGCGCTCCCGTTTGAGTCGCCCTTGCAGACCACGTTTTCTGTATTCATTTGTAAATCAAGGTCCGGTAATTGCTGAAGTGTAATCGGATTGGATGCGATTCTGCAGTTTGGTTCACTAAGATTAAAAGAGGAGTTGGCCACCAATAATCTGTATTGTTGAGCATTTTCAGGAAAAGCAATTTCCAGGTTTATGGCATTGGCTCCAGGAATATTTATCCAGTTGCCATTTTCATTCGTTTGCCATTGATAGTAAACGGTTGCATAAGGTGAGTTTTCAAGACCGGCAGAAATGGTTGCCGTTGCCCCTCTGCAATAATTTCTAACTGACGGAACAACTATGGTTGGTCCACAGGCACGAAATGAGATATTGTCTAATGCGAGGTCATTTCCGGCACCTCCCGGAGCGTTATTGCGCAAAGCAAGAGACACTGATGACTGTCCCTGAGCAGTTGCAAAAGAGAATCGGTACGTATGCCATTGTTCGTCTGCCGAGATATCACCGGTTTCACAAACTACCTGGCCATCTATGATGAAAGCTATATTGGGTTGAATCAAATGGGAAAGATGATTTTCAAGCATATTAATGATGTCTGCCGAAAACTCATACACTGTATTTTCACAAACGTTCACTGTTTTTTGATAAAAAATGCCTGGTTGATTGCTGGCATTTACCACCATCATATACCCATTCGGATTAGCACTATTGTCTTTGATATTGATCCAGTCAGCATCTGCAAAGCTCCCCCAGGAAGTCGTGTTGTTTGCAACGCAATAGAATCCATCCCCGGGAGGCGGATTTACTGTGTAGGAATATTCTGGAGCAATGCCTGGGTCATTGGGTAAGATATTGGGCTGCCCTGAACCAAAGTCTCCATCAGGAAAGATATTATCACCGAGGGTGCCTGAGCATAAAGAAGTACAGCCTGGGGCTAAAACTTCAATGGTAAGAGAATCAGTAAAATAACACCCATCAGCCAGACTGATTTTACAAGTATAGGTAGTGGTTTGGTATACTGTTGCTACGGGATTAGAGATGTTAGGGTTATTAAGTCCTGTAGAGGGAGTCCATTCATAGGATACGCCTCCTTGTGCTTCCAATTGAACGGTACTTCCTGGATTTACCGGCGATTGAAATGATGCGAAGGAGGGTGTTTTGAGATACAGATCATTGATCTCAGCAGCTGAAAGTGCACGATTATAAATCCGAACCTCATCCATAAATCCTTTGAAATCCGGGTCTGCATTACACCAGTTGGAACGTCCGATAAAATTGCTGGAGCGAGCAATGTTCAGGATTGGATGGCCTGCCTTTTCAGCCTTTAAGACACCATTTACATAGATACGCATAGTGTCTTCGTTGATAGTTGCGCAATAATATTCAATACTTCCGTTTGAAATCACGTTAGTAGCTACCAATCTTCCGGTACTGCGGTTTATCTGAGCATCGTTGGATATCCAGCTTTCCAAAGCCAGGTTATTGGTGGCACCCTCACGTCCAAACCACACTGGAAGTCCCCCGGAATCACCAGATCCGTTGCCAATATCTACGATACGTTCAAAATACGATTCATTGTCAAAACGAACCCAGGCGCATACCGTGAATCCATTTGCCCAAATAGGGCCTAGGGTAGGCAGCTTGACACATTCTCCTCCAGACTGCCCGCATCCATTGCCTGTTGAAATTTGATTGAATAAGAAACCTTCTCCACGCTGCCCGGGCGTACAGGCTGGATCTCCAATAAGTGTACCGTGATTTCCGTTGCCGCTGTTATCATTTGCGTTGCAATTGCAAAAGCTGTAATAGCCAATCAGTCCGTTTGTATTTTGTGCTTGTAAGGCAATGTGGATAGCCAAAAGGATCCAAATAGTGGCGAATTGTTTCATTGTTACCAGATTTTACTTGAAAATTGATTCATTTTGCCTCTATATGCGCTCAATAACTTCAAAAGGTAACCGAGGATCGGAAAAAATGAAAAGGAAGTTTTTTATTTGCCAATCCATAACACAACCGGGCCTTTCAATTTCAGCCCCGCAAGGTTTCAATATGCCTTACAAGTCTGAAATCAAAAGGCCCGGTTGTGTGCCAATCTATCTAAAAAGTGACTACTGTGACTCGAGTTCCAGTAAGAATGTATTAACCAGTGTTGTAGATTGGTTTATCGTAAATGGCAGCGTAAAATGAGTTCCCTGATTCCAGTAAACATATTGGGTGCCGCCTTGCAATTCAGCCCGAACATTAGAGTTACTCCACGCTTTATAATAACCAATGTTGCGTACTACGTTATCATTGGCAATGGAAATATTATCAAGGGTTTGTGATTGTAAACCATGGTTTACATAGAATTTGGTAAGTGGCTTAGTACCATTGTTACGAACTTTAATAAAAAAGTAATCGGAACCAACATTCAAGTTAATCGTTTGATTTCCTGAATTAGGAAATTGATAGGATAGATTCCAGGTCAGCTTATTGCCCACTTGGTTGCCTTCTACCGTTTTTCCACTGGTACTGGCGCTACCTGTCTGCCAGGCGCCCGGATTTCCACTGAAAATCGCGCTTCCACCTGCCGGCGCTGTTTGGGTAATGCCTCCAAAGGTGATTTCTGTTGGTGTAAAAGCATTATTGACGAAGGTAATGGTGCTTCCGGAGGACTGACCGCAGTCGCTTTGGCATGCTGAAAGCGTGCTATACTGAGCATTGCTGGTTACATAATTGCAACTGCCTCCCTGACAGGAATATCCGCTTGGATTTCCTCCGCCTGAATTCCAGTTGATCTGCACAGGGTTGCACTGATTGGCAACTATTGAAACAGTTCCCGTTTTGATCGTTCCGGAACAATTTGCAGTATAAGAGTACACTCCCTGGGGTAGCGAAAAGGTGGCGTTACCCGTGGACCCACATTGGGGCGTAGAAGCCGAGAAGGTAGAAATATACTTAGTCACCCCATTAATTACCACCTCCGTAATTCCATTGCATCCTGTGCTGTTAGTTTCCCAGAATACAACCTGGCCTTGTCCGGATGGCGGCGGAGCAATGGTCCAGTTAATTTGTACAGGGGTGCATTGATTGGATGTCACGATAACTGTTCCTGATTTAGTATCTCCTGAGCAGGTTGCGGTATAGCTATAAGTACCTGGATCCAGCGAAAAGGTGGCATTGCCTGAAGAGCCGCATGACGGCGCCGAGGAGGAAAAATTTGTTATGTTATTGGTGGTTCCATTGATGGTTACAACGGTTGTTCCAGAACATCCTGTGGAGCTGCTTTCCCAAAAGACCAGTTCACCTTTACCTGAGTTTGGAGTGGGTACTTTGCTCCGGTTGCCGAGCATTAATGCAATCGGTTCACAGCCATCATCTTCTTTTATAGTGACCACCTTTTGCCATTCAGAGCCGTCCTCAGCTATTGCGAGAAACTGGTAACTATCTTCACTTCCGAAATCTAAAACAAAAGTTGAGGAACTTCCACACTCCGGTATCCCAGCAGAATATTGCCAATCGTATATCTTGCCTTTATTGCTTCCATCTATGAATACCGTAATATCGCCAACTCCAATATCAGACAACTTGTAAACAGAAACTTTGCCAAGCGGGAGTGTTTCTTCAGGTTTATCGCATGCTCCAAATCCGGTTAGTAAAACCAGCATGAACATCATCAAATTAATAGAGGCGAGGTTAAATATCTTTTTCATGGCAGAAAATTTTGTCTTTTTTTAAGTTAGTGTTATTAATTGTTTTGAGATTGTGTTCCGGCGGTTTTAGGTTTATCAGCCTTTGGTGCGGACTTTCTGGCAGTATTTGCAGGTTGTTTGCTTAAGGCAGACTCTTCATTATACAGGTCGATCACTGGAGCGTTGACTCCGGATTCGGCCTTTTTGCCCGGTGCCTGAGTGGATTTACCTGCGGCTTGTTTTTGTTTGAAAAACTCTGTTTTTGGTGTGCTGACCGCCTCTGTTTGAGCCATTCCGGTTTGATGAAGGATAGTCATTAGGGCGATTGCCAATGCAGTTGAAAGAATTTCCTTTTTCATTATTTAAGATTTTGAATTTAGCGCCTACTCTATTCGGGTTTCAGCATTCCCGCCGTACTCTTTTATCGGATTTTCCGGCTGTTCCGTTGTTTGATTTGATACTATATGCATGGCAGGTAACCCGATTGTAACCGTGAGCGTAACTTTTTTTGAGCATAAAAAAAGCGGCGATCATGCAGGTGCACAATCGCCGCCAAAGCTGGTTTTTTGGGTGCTAATTCAGCATTCAATCTATTTGATATACTATTTTTGAAGTACCATTTTGTGGGTCAGGGTTGAATGACCCGCTGTTAAGCGGGCAAAATACACCCCACTGGGCAAGCCTTCTCCTGAGAACCGGATGGTGTGCACACCTGCTCCAAAAGTCTGATAGTCTGCGATTGGAGCATCAATTACTGCACCGGAGGCATTGAAAATCTGCAGTGAAATTTGCGCTTCATCAGCCAGTGTGAAGCGAATTTCCGTTTCGGAAGAGAATGGGTTTGGAGCGCTTACAAGACTGATAGGGTTGTCATTTTGATACCCTGCTCTCTCGGTGGCGACAGCTTTCTTTTCCTTATTGTTTTCTTCCAAGGCATCTTCAAGCGCATAAATCAAGCCTGAAGGGTCGGGCTCTGCCAACTGGTAGTTTTCAGGATCTCCACCATCATCCTGCAAACCATTGGTTTCATAGTCAACAACGGCTATGTCAAATGTGCCGAAACTGCCATTATATCCCATCATCCGAATATATACCCTTGCACCTGCAGGTCCGTATACAGTAATAACCGGCATAAATTGTCCTGCACCTGGATTGTTATCGTCTTCACACTTAACGTAGTAAAGGTTATTGCAGGAATTATTGGTGGCTCCATAAACGTACATTACCCCGTCAGTAAGTGTGCCCGCACGGGTTATGACGGTCATTCTTCCTGATGCCGGCATTGTGGCAGTTGCCCATACATCGCGGTCTATTGAAGTGCTGTTGTACTGGTTGCAAATGTTGTTGGCGGTTGGGAATACCGTTTCTGTGGCATTTTGGTTGTTCATAACCGAATATAACGGAAAAGAATACACAGAAAGTGGTGTAGCGCCACATGGCTCATCGTTAGCAGCGTTTTTGATCACCATTACCTGGGTTGCATCAAAGGCATTAGTATTGTTATTGGCCGTGTTCGCATCTTGATTTTGGAGTGTTACCCCCATAAATGCCCAGTCGCCGGAGTAGTTTTGGATATTGGTTAGGGTAGCATTGAAGGATACTGTCTGGGTTTGCTTGGCGGAGATATTTACATAGGTGCTTACTGTTCCTACAAAGTAATCTGTACTGGAGATAATATCATTTGAGGAGAGATAAACATTGAAGGTGACGTTGCCGGAAAAACTGTTCTTCGAGTAGTTATGCAGCAGCAGGCTAAAATTGGTTGGTGCACCGGCAACAACTTTGGAGTCTGTAACCCTAACTCGAAGTGGAACCAGATCATTGCCGTTTGGAGTATTGTTGTCAACCAGGTTTTTAATCTGGTTAAATTTCCATTCATTAAGACGCACCTGACCAGCTCTTTGGTTATTTCCAATCGTTTCTGTATGAGAGTGAATACTGTATACTGTTCTGCCGTATGAACCATTGTTAAAAAAAGAGCAACTTCCACTTGTTCCTCCGTAACCTTTGCCAGGAAAGTAAACAAGATCAGGATATACCCAGTCGAAATTGCCGCTACGTAGGTACATTTTTTGGCCATTATAGGGAGACTCGCCAGGATAGCAATAGTTGTAAAAGGTGTTGTTGGTGAATACTGAATTGTTAGTGTTGAACCCATACCCAAGCCAACCAGTAATGCCGCCCACTGGACGATGCAGTTCAATGATACCGCAGTCATAGTTATAGTCACCGCTCTGGGTCCAGTTGGTATTACTGGTTAAAAGCTTGGCAGTAGAGCGTCCGAATGGTTCACTGCCAGAATCGTAAGAAGGAACAACAATAACTTCGGTAGCCCAACCACCGTCGGCATGCGAATAAATACAGTGTCCGGCGGTAAGCACGTGTTTGCTGTCAATCAATGCTCCAGAACCAACATAATTTTTCCCATTGCTGAATTTCATAAAGAGTTTTACAGTGGTTCTTTGAGGAAATGACTCCAGGTTAGTTGCCAGAGATAACGCCGTAAATCCTTCTGGTAAAGGGGCGTTATTGCCTGAAGGAAGTTCATCAATTGGTAAGAAATCGCTAACAGACTCACTTACACCTGAAGGAGTATATTGTATATTTTTGATTTGCTGTGAACGGCTTTTTATATCAATAGAAATAATTTGGGGTACATGATTTTTGTCTTGTTGACTGTGCACCGCTTCCGTAACCTGCGGCATTGGTATTGGCATATATTTTTCCCGGTCCAGTATTTCCTGGCCAAAGAGCTTGCCGGAAATAAGCGACAAAATGCCAATAGTGATGATAAAGATATTTTTCATGATTGTAGAGTTTAATTGCTTTTTGCCTACTCTTCCCGGTTTTCAGCATCCCCGCCGTACTCTTTTATCGGATTTTCCGGCTGCTCCGTTGTTTGATTTGATACTATATGCACAGGGGGGGAGCTGATTGTAACCGGGCGCAGCATTTTTTGCATAAAAAAATCCCGAAGGAGCATGCAGCTCCTTCGGGATTTTATAAATGGCTGATTGTCAAATATTCAGAACCTACTCCACCAACACCCAGGCCCCCCATTTATACACCTCCTTGTACTTCTTCCGCATCTTCTTCTGGGCTTTCGCAAAGGCCTCGTGAATGGTTTTGCCTTTCAGCCAGGCGCCGTAGAAGGCATCCATGAACTCCACGGTTTCTTTATCCGGCACCTGCCACAGGCTCACCAGCAGGAAATCCGCACCGGCCATTTTGAAGGCCCGCTGCAGACCGTACACGCCCTCGGAGCCTTTGATATCGCCCAGGCCGGTTTCGCAGGCGGAGAGGACCACCAGTTTGGTATTGCTCAGGTTGAGGTGACTGATCTCATACGCCGTAGCAATGCCGTCCTCAATGCTGCCTGGTGTGGGCTGGCCGCTCCATGTGGCATTTGCGCCAGACAGTGCCAGGCCCGAGCGGAACAGCGGGTTCTCGTTCCACTTGAAAGCGTTTTCCTCACCGAAGCTCTGGCTTTTGCGTTTTTCCGGATCCGGGAAGAAAAAACCGTGCGTAGCGATGTGCAGGATGTCCGGGCTTTTCATCGTATCGCGACCCAGGTATTTGAGTGCTTCTTCGGTGGCCTTGGCGCCGGTATGGCTCCGGGTGACGATGCTGTTTTGGGTGAATGTTTTTTCGAGTCGTTGCGCCTCCTGATCGGTGCCGGGGAGATAGTCAAAGCCGTCTTCCACGCCGCTGCGGGGGCGTTCTATGAGCGTCCACAGGCGATTGTCGGTAATTTCCGGAGCGGTGCTGTCGGTCTGGGTTCCGCTTCGGTCGTATTGCACGCCTCCGAAGATGGCGGCGGTATAATCCTGTGCCACGGGCTCCGGGGTTTTGACTACCAAGGAGCGGGTACTGCCCAATTGGTGGAGTTCGTAGCGATCGGCCAGCACATTTTTGCCATCTATGGGCAACGCGGCGAAGGCTACGCGGTGCAAGAGTCCGGAGGGAGAGAAGTACACTTTTTTGATCTGATGTGCCTGCAACAGGCTATCGAGCGGTTTCCAGATGAGCTTGTAGAGCTCCGTGCCATAGGAAGGCGCCTGTCCAAGCAGATCCCCGCTGCGGGTGGCGGCGTAGAGGTTGGTGGTGGCCTGGGCTTGGTCGCCGGTTTTTTCGAGGAGGGCGGTTAGTTGTTTTTCTTCGAATAGAGGAATGAAGCAGGGCGTGGTGTCTTGGGGGAATAATACCAACGCACCATAAAAAATTGAATCCGCTGAATATGGTGTCGTAAAATTGAAATGCGTGAATTCTATTGATGTTCCGTATTCAGGAATATTGCCACAGATAGATGTGAGGTTGATCATTGACTTTTTGGTCATGTCACTATATTCCTTGGATCTGCCAAGAACCTGTTTTTCAAACTCATCACTTTTCTGTTGTAGGTGATCAAAATTTAGTCGTTTGCTTACCGGAAGTGACAACAGTTTACTTAGCTCACTCTTGTAATAGGCCAGGGAGTCATAGGCGCTTTTAATCTCCGGAGAACTGAAATACTGACTATTTTGCCTTAGCATGCTTTCTTCCAATAAAAGCCCTTTCCAAAATAGCAAATGGTCATAATAGAGCGTTGGAAAAATGGAGGATTCATTCTTGTATGCCAATTGATAGTTAATGGAACCCAATTCGTCATGCATCTCAGAACTTCTCAGAATAAATGAACCAAGCTGTTTTTCAGTAAGAAATGAAGACAGGTATTTTATTCTATACCTTAATGCATTGTTTAAATTTATGTAATTTTCAGTTATAGCACTACTATTGTTTAATAATCTTGATATTTTTAAAGACTTTTCCATGGCTGGGATCATTGTATTCGCCATCCCGCCAAATACAGAATTTGAGGTCTTTATGATAACATCGAATGTGTCAAGCGCCTCAAAATATTTTTTATCGGTCAACAGTATACCTGCTTTTGAGATTAATGCGCTAAGATACAATGGTTCAGATGTGCCATATTTATCCGCAATAAATATAAGGCAGGAATTGGTTAATGAGTCAGCCATTACTATGTTGCCTAGGGCCTTTGCGCTATTAGCAAGCCCTATCCTGGCACTTAATGAATAGTAATGATTATAACCTATTGATTTTTTATAAACTTCTATTGCCTCCGTTATATATTCAATTGATTTTGGGTAATCGTTTAAATAATATTTTATAAGTCCTAGATTATGAAGCACAATACCGTAGTTAAAATGACTCTCTCCATAAGATTTTTGATATATGTCTTTGCATTCTTCAAAATAGATTTCAGCGCTTTTGTAATCGCTTATTTGCATATAAATTACCCCCAAATTATTAAGCGAAGATCCGTAATGTGGATGATCGCGAGGCAACTTCTCTTTCCTTATTTTCAAAGCTGTAAGATGACAACTTTCGGCCTTCTTATACAAGCCCATTTTTTCATATAATATACCAAAATTATTCATATGGGTGGCAAAACTTATTGTTCCCGTTTGTCCATGAATAGAATCTCTGTGAATGGCTGACAGAAAAAATGTTTCAGATTCTTTCAGCCTGTTCATCTTTTGATACATAAAAGCTAGATTGCTTCTGAAAACTCCAAACCTTTTTTTATCGCAGTTATTACAAGAATCTTCCAGTGATATGAGTTCCAGGTAATACGGTTCAGACGTACTAAAATCACCTTTGTAATGATATAAACAAGCCAAATTATTTAATGTGGAGGTATATTCTGCACTAAGTTTTCCATAAGATTGCTCAATTACTGGCTTTGCCGCAAGGAATATTGACTGTGCCGTCTCAAAATCACCGGATTCCATAGCGATAAAGCCATAAACAACTTTCTTATACCAAACAAAAGGATGATTTTCTCCATATGTCTTTTGTGCAAGGCTGACTGCTGAGTCGGCATAGTACCTTGCCTTCTCAAAATCACCATCTTCCAAATATTGAGCCCCGGTATTCATTACCAGGTTAATTATTGAATCTAATTTAGTGTTTTGAGCTGCTATTTTAATGGCACTGTTTAAAGTGATTATAAGCACTAATGATAGTATTTTCAAGACATTATCCATACTAAAGCTAGGTAGAAGGGTGGAACAAATTAACTGACCTTGATTAGGTTGTGTCTGAAATTTGAATTTTAGTTTGTTTTTCATTAGACTTTCTGCGAAAGTAGTTTGCGACAGCAAAACCGTTTCTTTTTCAGCTGGCTTGGTTGAATTTTTCACCAAATTTGCCCGATTTCGACTGCAAAATTCGCTTTGTCAGACAAAAAACGGCCAGCTTTTCCTGCTCCAAAACTACTGTCGCAGGAAGTCTAATATTCCAAAGTTCTTGTGATCGTAATTCCAAAAGTTGAAGTCTGGCTTTTTACATCGGAAAAACCTGGCCAACTGTAATATGGATTGCTATCCAAATCTTCAGTGGAGCTCACGGAATAAAAGGTTCTTTCAAAGTAAATATTAAAGGACCAAAATGTCTCTATTCTATTCAAATAGCCTATTTTAAGGTACTTTCTTCTGATATTAGCATCAGGTGCAATATACCCATACTGAGGCGCAATCTGTTTAGTGAACTCTTCGTCTAATGTATTTTCAAAAAGCTCAAAATTAAAATCATAGCCGCCGCCAAAATAAAATCCTCCGTATTTAGCTGTGCAAAGCAATGCTTCTCCTCCCAGTGTTTGGGCAACGTCCAGGATATTTCCTGAATAACCTCTATGATAATTTGCGCCTACACGAAGATGGGGAAGCTGATAAGCAAGGCCTCCTCCAAAAACTTTACCGTTTTCCTTTAACGTAAAAGCCATTTCAGGTGAATAATATTCTTTTTCCAACACAGGATCAAAAAATCTGAATTTTCTCGATTCATACTCTATCCTTTTATCACATTTTTCTATTCTCTTCTTAGCTATTTCAACAGTAGGCCCTTCAGGCATAATTCCAACACACTTAATATAGTTTTCTTTGGCGTCTTGCCATTTTTTATTGGTGAAGTCGGGTTCAGCAACGGAAAAATAGTATGCGCCAATTTTGCCTTTTAAAGAATTTATACCTTCTGAGTCGTCTGGGAAACGAGCAACATATTTATTGTAATATTTTAAAAACGAGTACTCATCTCCATTGGCACAATATCGCTCTACAAATACAACATATGAATTCCTAATTATTCCATCTGCTTCTTTTCTATGAATGCCATTGGGATAAGAGTAAACGTATCCTTCAAAGACGTCAATACTATTGGATTGAACAGCTTTTTCCCACGCTAATTCATCCAGGGCTCTGAAAGCTTCATCTTTGTGTGCTTTAAGTGTGTTCCCGTCAAGATAATTCTGATAACTCCGTTGGGTGTGTGCATTTTTTGCATTCTCCCAGGAGATTTCATCAATATTTTCCAAAGCCATTTGCTTGTATGATTTTACCGTCGTCTGTTTGAATAAATAAGTTTGATATGCTTCGATCGTGTGGCTTGAGGTTGCAATTTGCCAAGCTGCTTCATCCTCAGACTTATTCCTCATTTCCAAGGCAGTCGCATCGCTTGGAATTAACTCTAGAGCGCGCTCAAATTGCATTTGAGCCAATTGAAACGACTTATCATTAAAATACTGCCGCCCATTTGACATGGCAGCTACATAAGCATTCCAAATTTTCATTTCAGGGGTTTGGTTGATAAGGTCTATAATCATTATGGCTTCTTGCTCTTTAACAATTTCAGGGAGGGTCAATATTTCCAGCGCCTCCCGATACTTTTTGTTCTGTAATAATAATTCGACAGCATTGAGCGCATTTTCAATCCTGAGTTTGTCCTTCTCCCACAACTGCATCCAAGCTTGTACAGCTCCCATGTAGTCTTGAGTGGATATTGAGGATGCTTTTTTCAACGAATTATCTATTTCCAACTGCAAGGCAATTTCTTCTCTGAGTAGCGCTATTTTCCTCTTTAAGAGGGCATCTGCGAGCATCTCAGCCCGGCCAAGGTAATTATTGCACTTCTCTGTTTGTCCAATTTTGGAAAAAGCCAATGCTGTATAGTAATAGCCTTCTCCGCGTTGAGCATCTTCAATAATCAAATCCGGAGCCCGCATCAAGACCTCATCCCATTGGCCTTGTTGGATATAAGAAGTGATAGTACCCTCTATCCTGGAATAATTGCCAGATTGGGCTTGTAAAATAATAGCTCCAATAGTTAGTAAAACTAATAAAATATATTTCATAGCCTGGATTTATTGACTGATAATTTTGAGAATAGTGTTGAAACGAGTACTTGTCGTTTTTCGCTGGAGTGCGGATAAGTCTTCGTCAGAAAGACCATTTAAAAAATTTGCGTATTGACTTTTGTAATTGGCAATTGGCTCATCGCAATTATAAACAAGTAGATTCCTGTTTACTATACATTCAGTGCAGTGGAAAATTTTATCCCATAAGCTCGAAACCTCAAGATATGTATCATATCCTGTACAGTTGCTGGCAGAAACGGCGCAGGCATTTACCAGCCTGGAACGTTCGGAGTAAACTGCGTCTGATTTTTCTCGCGCCTTTTCCTTATAATCGG
>JBIKUE010000022.1:0-49399 GCA_044347755.1 Saprospiraceae bacterium | reverse complement strand
AAGCATACTGCCTTCAGGCTTTATTTTCATCGTGATGATTATGCTACCATCTTCTTCAAACTTGTATTCAGTGGCCATGTTCTGTATTTTTGACCCTAAATGTACATCAAATGGGAATTACACCCTTTTTAACACATATGCTATCCTCACGGTCTTTGTTAAAAAATTATCTATTGATCGTAAACCTTTTAGTGCTTTGCATTTTATCAATGGAAAGCTTAAGAAAGTAAACTCCTTGTGTAAGATTTTCAACATGGATAATCATTTGTGTGGAACTTGAAGGATGGTTAAAGTGAAGGATTTTTACCAATCTTCCATAGATGTCGTACACTTCTACGGTTCCGGGATCCAAGGCTGGAGATTCAAATGTAATCGTAAGTTCTGATGCAACTGGGTTTGGGTATGCCTGGAAAGCAAGTATATTATTCTCCAGATCAGTGACTTTTACCGGAACAGCCGTTGGGTCTACTTCGATCCAGTTAATAAAGTTTTCGGCTGCAGGATGGTGCGCACCCCAGACATTGCTACCCGGAATGTAGTCTTGCTGGTAAAGGACCCATACTTTATCACCTATATTGCGAGGCAGAGAAGGCCAAACACATTCAACAAAAGGTGCTAAAGATTCATCCACATAAGGTGCCGCAGTCAGTAACAATGGCTCACCCCAAGCTTCTCCATTTGAAGACGATTTCATCAAATACAAACTACGTAAAAACTCATCGTTTTCGCTGCTGATATTTTGCTCATTTACTGCAGAATAGCACATGTAAATAGTTCCGTCTGCTCCGATTCCAGTAACCGGGAAGCTGGAAATGTTGGCGCCTCCATAAGGAGCAATTTGATCGTTTGAAGAAATAATCACATTGTCGCCATCGTAATCTAAAGCGCCTGCTATGATTTGCAGGTTATTTGCCCCCCAACTTTCTTTCCAGTACATGATGCCGTTCGTGCCCGGATATATAAAAGAGGAAGAATCGGTGAAAACGTTGTCCATAACATACATACGGCCGAACCAAACGTGCGCCTGGCCATTTTGATCCAGTAATACTGATCCAAAGCCATCGCTGGTCATGACTGCAAATGGGTCAGGCGACAGGGTATCACCTTCTGCCACATCTGCTTCTGTATAGGTAATGTCTGGCGCTGGAGAGTAGCCTTCAACGGCGTCCGGGAAGTCACGAACAATCAGATCATTCCAGGAATTCCCGTTGTCTGTTGATTTAAACAGACGAATATCATTCCAGTCGTAAGCGCGGAAAATGCCAATTGCAACATCATCGCCGGATGCATCGATGGTGTAGGAGTCTGCTGAAAATCCATCGTATCTTGAATTGTCGAGGCCAGGAATGATGGTGTATTGTTTATCCCAGGTCGCACCGCCATCAGTTGATCTGTAGTATAATATGTGTCCGTTTAATCCCTGATACACCACACCACCGGTTGTGCCGCCAACCGGTGCGGTTATAGCGATGATATGAATGGTCATGTTGTTCGGGCCACCTACAGCGATTTTGGGCCACAACATTCTAATACCGCTTGGCCCGGGCAAAGCGCTTTCAACCCACGTGTTACCGCCGGCAGCTTTTTTTGCCATCCAGATAGCCCATGGGTTGGCGCCTGTATTATGGCTAATGATAATTTCGCTTCCATCTCCCAATTTGGCTGCAGCCGGGAAACCGGTACGATTGGCTTCAACCCTGCTGTTCACAGTATTCCAGGTTCCACCAACCCGTTCATTTCTTGCGGTACCCCTATCGCTGTAGCCAGTTGATTGTGCGCTGAATAACCAGTAAGCAACGGGCTCGCCCTGATCGTTGGCATACATACGAGAAGACATAGCTCCATAGGATTGAGCATCCCAATAGGTGATACCAACCTGCTCTTCTAGATTCCGGTTCGATGCCAGCGGTACAGATGTTGTAGCAGGATCGTACGAGCCATCAATGAAGTATTCTGGTTTGATATTTGTCGGCTTAACCTCCTTCTTTTGAAGGTCTTGGGTTTGATAAACAGGTTTAACCAGATTTACTTGCGCAAAAAGGGCATTGGTAAAAACAAAAAGGCTGGAGTAGAGCAGGTACTTTTTTAGCATGGTACAATTTGATTGGAAAATGAAAAAAGGCGAATGGCAAATTCAGGGCAAAAAACAGCATAAATGTAGATATGTAGCAGGGTTTTACTTCAGGGTTTTTACCTAATCTGTAAAATACCGACCAAAAAAAAGCAAAAGGGGGATACAATTTCCCGAAGATTCTATCTTTGCGGCTCTACACACAAGTCAAACTTAACCTGCTCTTTTTGTTATGAACAAAATTTTTAACTTTCTCCTTTTGCTGGCCCTATGCGTAGGGATGGCTCAAAACCTCAACGCACAGGGTGCTGAAGGTACTGATGACGACGGTTTTGTGATGCAGATTACCGCACCTGCAAGTATTGCACAAAACCTCTTCAATGGCGCTGAATGCGGTTGGGAAGGTTCCGTTTACGGTCCAAGTCTTACTTCCGACCAGGCATTCTGCGGTGATCTTGTATGGGCAAAAGACTCTTTGGGTTGCACACCAATCACCAACAACCTGACTGGCAAAATCGCTGTGCTGCGTCGCGGTACCTGTAACTTCAGCTTGAAAGTGTACAATGCTCAGGCTGCCGGCGCTATTGCTGCAATCATTGTGAACCACTACACCACAGCTACAGATGGTGCTTGCACCTTTGGTTTGGGCGCTATGTCTGGTGGCGACTCTGCAACTGCAGTAACGATTCCGTCTGTTATTATTCACCGTCAAACCGGTGAGCAGATTGATGCTGCTATCAAGGCAGGTCAAACCGTTACCATTTGCTATGCGTTCCCACGTATGTCCAGCGCAACGTCTGCATCCATGTATGCTACTCCGTTGAGCCAGGTAGATACTATGCAGGCAATTACGGTATTGTACAACAACCGTTCCGGTGCTACTCAGACGAATGTAAATCTGAAAGCCGAGTTCTTCAATCCAAGTGGCGCATCCATTGGAAGCGTTACTTACAACATGCCCGTTTGCGAACCAGGTGTTGACTCCTTTATCGTGTTCCCTTCTTTCTATGCTCCACCGGCTAAAGGCAAACACACTGTACGTTTCACCAACGACAAGTACACGGAGTCAATCGACTCTATCTTCAGCTATTTCGAGCACACAGACTACACTTTTGCTACAGACAACCTCGTAGTAGATCCAGGTGGTGTAGGTCCAGCTGATGCCGACTTCGCTGCTGCCAATTTCTACATCCAGAGCGGTGGTTTGTGCCTTACCGGAGATGCTCCAGGCAAAGCAACGTACGCAACTTTCGGCATCTCCAATATTGCTGATGTATATGTACCTGGCGATCCAGCTGCAAACATCATTGGTGTTGCTGTGTACAAAGCTGACGTTGACGGCGATGGCGCCGGTGACTTGTCTTCCAGCTTTGTGGACGACCTCGGTGCAGGTCTGGTTGCATACGTTGAGTATGAAATGACGGGTAATGAAGTTAACGACTCTTACATTCACGTACCACTTTCAGATCTGGCAACCGGTGATCCTGGTGTAAACCTGGACGCAAATGTAGGTTACTACATTTCTTTGATCTATGATGGTACTGCAGCAGGAACCAGCAAGTGCGTTCGTTTTATAAACTCACTTGACGTTCCATATGCAGCGTTCACTGGTTACCCAACTACTCCATTGTACTTCGGACAGTTGTTCACCGGCGGTTGGGCTGGAGCTATCGTAGCTCAGCGTTTGGAACTGGAAGGTTTCACACCTGGCTCAAGCACAAACGAACCAAATAAACTGGCTGATACCAAGTTCTCTATCACGCCAAATCCAGCTAACGAATTCGTTAACCTGAACCTGAACCTCGAGGGTGTTAACCCATCTGTTGCCGTTTCTATCCTGGATGCCAACGGCCGCGTGGCTGTGAGCACTCAAATTGAGAGAAACATTCAGGAAGGTGTGATGAACTTCAACGTGAAGAGCCTGCCTTCCGGAACCTACTACATGTGGGTACGTACGGCTGAAGGTTCAACTTTGAAGCCAATCGCTATCTGCCACTAATTCCTAACTGGAATTTTATGATATGGGGCGTCCCGGTTTTTGCCGGGACGCCTTTTTTTTGTTAAATTTGTCTGATACTGCGCATCTAAAGGGTAAATGTCGTCGAATGTCCAAACCAAAGTGGAATTCAACTTTACAACATACTATCTTTGTTGTTCAACAAATTATTTAACCTAAACCGTTTTTTGCTATGAAAAAAATGAAGGTACACTTCTTGTCTTTAATATCGGGTGCAGCTATGGTGCTGGGTCTGGTATCAAACGCCAATGCTCAGGCACTCGGAACCGGTGATGACGGATTCGTAGTGCAGATTACTTCTCCGGCAAGTATTGCCCAAACACTTGTACATGGCGCAGACCCTGGCGTTTGCCAGTGGATTGGCCAGAGTGATTGGGGGGCAGACGTTACACAAGAACTTTGTGGTCAGGTTGTATGGATGAAAGACTCTATCGGCTGCAGCCAGCCAACCAATGCAGCAGAATTGGCTGGTAAAATTGCCCTGATTCGTCGCGGAACCTGTGGTTTCTCTGTAAAAGTATCCTGGGCTGCCAAAGCTGGTGCAAAGGCCGCAATTATCGTAAATCACTACAATAACACACAGGATGGCCCTTGCACTACTTATGCCAATGCAACCCAGTTCCTGGGTGGTATGACGGGTTTGGATAGCGTAGCAAGTGCCACCATACCTGCCATTTTCCTGGAGCGTCAAACCGCAGAAGACATTGATGGCGCCCTCGCTGCAGGTCAAACGGTAAATCTTTGTTTTTCATTTCCACGTCTGACAGCCGGAACCTCTGCATCCATGTACGCTACGCCTTTGAGCCAGGTCGATACCATGCAGGCTATTACCGTGAACTACAACAACCGTTCCGGTGCTACCCAAACAGATGTGAACATTAAAGCGGAATTCCTCAATCCAAGCGGTGCTTTGTTGGGCACACTAAATTATAACATGCCTGTGTGCGAACCAGGGGTTGATTCCTTTATCATCTTCCCTCCTTTCTACGCACCACCAGCACTGGGAAAACACACTGTTCGTTTCACCAACAACAAATATACCCAGTCTATCGACACTGTTTTCAGCTACTTTGAGCACACCAACTACACCTTTGCTACGGATAACCTCGTAACAGATCCGGGCGGTGTAGGTCCTGCTGATGCTGACTTCGCAGCCAATAACTTCTACATTCAAAGTGGTGGCCTGGTGCTCACCGGCGATGCACCAGCCAAAGCAACGTACGCAACATTCGGTATTGCCAATATCCAGGATGTATATGTTCCTGGCGATCCAGCCGCGAACATCATCGGGGTAGCTGTGTATAAAGGGGATGTTGACGGTGATGGCGGCGGCGATCTTTCCAGCAGTTTCATTGATGATCTGGGCGCTGGTTTGCTTGCATATGAGGAGTATGAAATGACTGGAAACGAGATTAACGACGCACTGATTCATATCCCATTGAATGACCTGGCCACTGGCGATCCGGGTGTTAATCTGGATGCTAATTCCGGCTTCTATGTGTCACTGATTTATGATGGTACTGCTGCAGGTACCAGCAAATGCGTTCGCTTCAATAATTCCACAGAAGTGCCATACGCTTCTTTCACCGGCTATCCAACAACCCCGTTGTATTTCGGGCAGTTATTCGGCGGTGGATGGCAGGGCGCTATTGTGGTGCAGCGTTTGCAATTGGAAGGATTTGTAGCTGGGGTAAAAACTACTGAGCCAAAATCACTTGCAGATTCCAAAATTAGTATCACGCCAAATCCGGCTACGGATTATATCAACCTTGAGTTGAAACTGGACGCTGTTAACCCATCTGTTGCTGTATCCCTGATTGACAGCAAAGGTCAGTTGGTTAATGGCACTCAGGTTGAGCGCAACTTCCAAAATGGCGTAATGCGCCTGGAGGTGGCTAACGTTCCTTCCGGTGTGTACAACCTGTGGATTCGTTCTGCAGAAGGTTCTACCATGAAGCAGGTAGTTATTGCACACTAAGAATGGGGCTATACGTCAATTAAAATACATGAGTTATCCTGAATCTTTTGACTCATATCGTTTTAAGAACATTATGCGGAAAGAACGGTAACCCATTTCTTTAAGACCGACCGCGAAGCGGTCCAAATTAACTAGCCCGGATTGTAAATCCGGGCTAGTTGTTTTTAAGGCCCCAACCACGAAGTGGTTGAACTAAAGTCTGATTGAGATGCCTTTTAAATTCAACCACTTCGTGGTTGGTTATGATATTGGCTGGCTTCCCTTATTGATATCAAGGTTATTTATGTTTGACCGCTACGCGGTCCATTGACGCTACACCTCTTCCAGGTAGTCCATATCTCTGTGAAAGGTTTCTTTCATTCCCCAAAGAGCAATGAAGGCAATGCCCAAACAAACAGCGCCCACGATGTAACCTGCCGTTATAACACTTCCAGTAACCGCAGCACTTTTCAGGTATTTGAAGGATTCATTGATGGGAACCTGCATACCTCTGGCAAAATTGGGCACCGAAGTGGCTACTGTTGAACGCAAATTGGTGCCAAATTGCTCTGCGCCAATTGTGACAAAGATGACCCAAAAGCCAACTGAAAATCCAAGAATAAAATGTCCGAAGTAAAACATGACCGGGGATGAAAATGGCAGGGAAAGGTATCCCAATACCGCGAATACATCCAGGGTAAGAAAAATGGCCATTACCTTAATCCGGCTCTTAAGTACCTGGCTCAATACACCAGAAGCTAAATCGCCCAGAATTAATCCGATATAAGCTATCGCGATGGCATTGGAAGCCAGAATACCATCCAGACCTTTTGCCTTGCCAAATTCAGGGGCAAAAAACACCAATACGCCAATTACAAACCAGGTAGAGGTTCCAATAAAAATGCACCTCAGGAACCGAATCAAACGATCCCGACTGGTAAATAGTGAAAGAAAATTCCCCCGGCTGATTTGTTTGTTGTCCTTCACTTGTTGGAAGATGCCGGACTCCGCTACACTGATGCGGAGAAGCAGTAAAAGAATGCCCAAGCCTCCACCGATAAAGTAACACTCTCTCCAGGGAAAATAGCGTTCAATGACCCAGGCCAGTAAAGCTCCTGATAAACCAATGGTGGCTACCAGCATAGTGCCAAGTCCACGCTTGTTTTTAGGTAATACCTCCGCAACCAGCGTAATTCCAGCGCCCAATTCGCCCGCAAGGCCGATTCCGGCAATAAACCGGTAAAAGGCATAGTCTGCATATCCCGTTGCAAATCCATTCAGGATGTTGGCCAGGGAGTATAAGGCAATGGAAAAATACAATACCCGAACCCGGCCGCGTTTATCGCCCAGAATGCCCCATAAAATACCACCTGCCAGCATTCCAAACATTTGCCAATTTTGAAGAGACAAACCTTTGTCGGTTAGTTCCTGACCGGAAAAGCCAAGGTCTGTCAGGCTTTTTACTCTTACAAATCCAAACAGAAGGAGGTCGTAAATGTCTACAAAGTAGCCAAGGGCAGCTACCAATACTGCAGCATTGAGGATTTTTACTTTTGACTGTTGGTGGGACATAATCCTTATTTAGCGCAAATGAAAAAGGGAGGTCTATTGGTATATGGAATACTGAAAACGAGTAAGCCAGGGTGCAAGATTAAAAAATGGATGGAATGCTGTGGTTGTTTCAAAAAGAAAAAAGAAAAGGGAAGCCGCGATGTTTACAGACCGGCTTCCCTTTAATTTGCCTCCCGGGGAGGAAGACAAAATAGATTTTTACACGTAAGTTATTGGAAATGTTAGGTTAATGCGAGAGATTATGCTCAGCAAGAATTTGCTGGGCGCGATCCAGAATCGTCGTGTCTTCAATATGTACAATGCCTCCATTTGGACCTGGTTCCAAATGGAACTCAACCACATCACCGTCTTTATACTGGTGAGCGCCGAAATAATTGCGAACGGTCTGTTCTTCCATGTTCAATTCCTGCGCAATGCGGGAAATGCTGCCATGCGGAAGTGCGTGCTTAATTCTGCGCAATTCATCGAATGTGATGTTCATATGCAAATTGTTTAGTGAAAAAATGGGTCGAAAAATTTCCCTAAGGTATGCGAATGAAAATACAAAAAGCAAACAAAAAAAGTAATTTTTTTTTCACATTATAGCGTGTGTTTAAAATTCCATTGTCTTGTTACAAGCGCAAAATTTTATCTTATATTGCGCTCTTAATTGTTGACTACCGGCTTTTTCAAGGGATTCAACCAGGAAAACATCCTACCTTTGCGGGTGTTAAGAGGCCTGAGTAGTCTGGTTCATTTTTATTCTTCCATTCCATGTTTTTGCATATTGTTTCCTTTGATATCCCATATCCGGCAAACTACGGGGGGGTTATTGTGATATTTAACCAGATAAAAGCACTTCACGCACAAGGTGTGAAGGTTATCCTGCACTGTTATCAATACGGCGACCGTAAACCTCAACCGGAGCTTGCAAACTATTGCCACGAGATATACTATTATAAGCGAAGCAGATCCATATTTTACCAGGTAAGTCTTCTGCCATTCATCATGCGTACCCGCCAGAGTGGTACTTTGTTAAAGCGTTTGAAAAAGGATCGGCATCCCATTCTTTTTGAAGGCATGCATACAGCAGGGCTTATCTGGCATCCAAGTTTAAAAAGCAGGCAGAAGTTGATCCGGATGCACAACATTGAATGGCAATACTATGAGAGCCTGTCACAACTCACTCCGGCCACCGCTCCACTGGAAAAGGCTTATTACTTCTCTGAGAGCATCAAATTGCAACGCATTGAACCTAAAGTGGTGCTTCATGCAGATGAGATCATTACGATTTCCAGCACCGATGAAGCATACTACCGGGCACTCAAAGCCAACACCCAATACATCCCTGCTTTTCACCCTAACAATAGCGTAGATAGCCTGTCCGGAAAAGGAGAATACGTTTTGTTCCATGGGAAGCTCAGTGTTCCGGATAATGAACTTGCCGCCATGTGGCTTATCCGGGAAGTTTTCACTGATTTCGATATTCCATTGATCATTGCCGGTATGTCGCCCTCTGATCGACTTAAGGAATTGGTGGCACAAAATGATCATGTTCAGCTTGTGGAAAATCCTGATGAAGATAAAATGAATTCCCTTTTAGCCAAGGCACATATCAATTTACTGGTTTCTTTCCAGAGCTCCGGCATTAAGCTTAAATTGATCAATGCGTTGTTCAGAGGAAGATTCTGCATTGTGAATGAACCAATGGTGAAAGGAACCGGGCTGGCTAAACTTTGTTACGTTCGAAATTCAGCGGCTGCCATGCGTCAAACCATTGAAGCCTTGATTAATGCCCCTTTTGAGCAGGGTAAAATTGCAGAACGCAAAACCGTACTTGAAGCTGAGTTTTCAAATGCTGAAAATGCAAAGAAATTGATTCAACTGATTAAATGGCAATAAGTCCATGCCCGCAAATATTCCGGAATCTGTACTAAAGAAATACAGGCGGGTTGGCGCTATGTTGAATGCCCTTGCGCGCGTATCTCCTTCGCTTTCTGGCAGAGTAGCCTTTAAAATTTTTTGCATGCCCAAGTCCTTACCCGTTCGGGAGAAGGATCAGGCATTTTTGCAAACAGCACGTCACGAGACGTTCTATCTTGATGGCAATGCATTGCGTGCCTACCATTGGGCGCATCCGAATGCTGAAGCGCCCTGGCTCTTATTCCTTCACGGATGGGAGTCCAATACTGCCAGATGGCAAAAGTTCATCAAAGCAGCACTCGCAGAAGGGTATGCAGTGGCAGCTTTTGATGCGCCTGCAAGCGGTTATTCTGAAGGTAAAATACTGAATGCCTTGTTATATAGCAAAACATTGCATCAATTTTATACCCGTTATGGCACTCCGTATGGTATAGTGGCTCATTCCCTGGGTGGAGCTGCTGCTGTATTCGGATTAACTTTATTGGAATTGCCAAAGCCGGAAAAGTTGGTCTTATTGGCTTCCTTTTCAGATTCCACCAGGGTGATTCAGGATTTTGCCCAAGTTCTGGGGGCTAATGAAAAGGTGGTAAGTGGCATGTATAAGCATATTGAAAAGCGCAGCGGCTTCCATATTGATACATTCTCCGTTCGGGTGCAAGTCAGTTCGCTGAAACAGATAAAAGGATTGGTAATGCACGATCGGGATGATGACGTTGCGCCGGTAAATGAAGGTCGGGAAATCGCGGCCAACTGGGCATCTGAATATGTTGAAACGGAAGGGCTGGGGCACAAATTGCAGGACAAAAGCGTGGTGCAACAAGTAATGCAATTTCTGAAAACGGATCCTTAAAAAGGCTAAACAATAGCAAAACGGCCAGACAGCCCTTTTGCTGCCTGACCGTCCTTCAAGAGATTAAACCGGGAGATTAGCGTGGTTGGAATAAAAAAACGGATTATTAAAGCGCGCCCTGAAGTGGGTTGGCATATTTTTCGAATATCGTCAGTCAATACTGAGCAGATTCGTATATTTTTCATTGCTTTTTTTTAGTCATGAGCGCTCCAACTTTTTGGAACGCCCACGACTGCTGAAAAGAGCAACTTTTCGTCAAGTTTGGGTGGTTTTTCAAAGGGCTTACGTACAATTTTTCTGTGGTTTCGCGGGGGGGCTTGCTTTCCAATGTTCTTTATCGGGTTTTTCAGGGAGGGTAGGAGTGAGCCGGGAATTTGACACCTTCAACTTATTTCAGGTATTCAGTGTCAAACTCCCGGGCACTCTCAATCGTTTATTTCACTTGAATCATCGTTCTCGTTGCGCTGTCGTTAGCGGTTTCGAGTTTGTAGTACAACAGGCCATTTGTATTAATCAATGCTCTGTCAAGTGGAATACTGTTGTAACCTTTCGGGAAGTCTCCTTTCTGGCTGTATACCAAGCGACCGGATTGATCGAAGATGGATAGTGTAGCTGCAGCTGCTTCCGGCAGGTGGAATCCGATGAGCGTACGGTTCACGAATGGGTTTGGTTGATTTTGGTACAACTCAAATCCAACACCGCTGATCGTGCTTCCATCCTTTCCATTGAAGCGGAGTGCTACGTCCAGACGCTGTGCGTTTTTGCCGTCGGTGTCTATCTGGTAGGATTCAGCTTTGGTGATTCTGCTTGATACGCCGATCATCTTGCTTACCTCACCTGCTTTTCTGGCTTTAAACTTCAGGCTAAACTCGCCAACCGTTGGCCCATCGAAAGAAGTAGTCACAGCATCTTTAGCTGCAAACGTTCCGAAATGATCAGCCTTCATACCAGGACCAGGAATTACGTCTACCAGGTCAAGATCGTTGAACTGAAGGGTGAACTGATATCCGGATACTTTTTCACTGGCTTTGAATTTCAGTTCGAATACTTCACCAGCTTTTACTACCCGATCTTCAACATCGAACAACAAAGCACCTGTACTGCGTTCTTCAACCGTCATAAATGAGTTGGCAATAGCACTTGCATTTACGTCACCCACTTTAACCGCTACGAAATCATCATCCATGGTATTGGCCTGAATATCCAGTACTGACTTTTCTTCTGGGAAGTTCGTCTGGAACGGATTGGCCACATTTGGGAACACAAAGGATTTATCTACAAAGCGCCAGCTTTCATTTGCGGGCAGTTCTGTGTAAATACCAAGGATCAGTTTACGCAGTTCTACGATATCGAATGTGGTGATGCTTCCGGAACGGTTTGCATCTGCAGCAATCATTTTATAAGGGCTGTTTAATGGCTCCAGACCCAAAATATGTTTGCTGATCAACACCAGGTCGTAAGTTGTTACACCATTCAAAGGAGTGTCATCTTTTGTAGGTGTTACCGTGTAGTTCATGTGCATCGGTACCGCATGCAGGAATGAGAACTGGCCAGCCTGATCGGTCATGTCAAACAGGTTGAATGTTGGACCTGCAAGTTCTACATCTGTTTCTTCCAGGCCTTCGTTCATTTCTGTTTTCAAGGCGCCTGCTACGGTGGCTGATCCGTTTCCACAATTACTATTGTTGTCCTGAATGATCATATAGGTATCGCAGCGATCTGCATTTCCATAGGCATCCAGTCCCCAGAGTTCCACACATTGTGGTCCTAATTCGTTACAATCAAAAGAGATACTGATCTGTGGGTTGTTATTGGCATCAACCGGGAAACCAACCCCTTGTCCACATTTGCGAATACCAAACACCAGGAAGTCATCAGGCGTGCTGTTATCGTCAGCATCCAGCAGGAAGTCGCTGGCGAACAGGGAGATTACACCCGTTTGAGTGAGGTTTCCGGTCAGGCCATTCATACAAACAATCGTTGGCGCATTGCAATCTTTTACGATGAACTCGTATTCACATACACTTTCGTTTCCGCAACCATCGCTGGCGATCCACTTGATTTTGTGTTTGCCATAAGGTAGTTCAGGTAAGCTGTACAAGCCTGGTGCTACCGTTGTATTCCAGCGTACCGAAGCTGTCAGGCTGGTACCATTGACGGTTGTCTGCAACCCGAAGCGATATTTCTGGTTAGGATTCACCGCGCGCTCATCGAAGATTCGTGGGGTGCCACCAGAGAAATTCGGTGTGTTTGCATTGTTGTAGTTCACGGTACCTGGTGCTGGCGGATTGACACTGCTTACAGCTGTTTCCATGCTGCCATTATTATCCAGATCCAGGAATAACAAGTAGCGAATGCTCAAATTTGAGCCAGAACACAAATCTGTAGCGGAAATTGTCAGGTCTACTGGCGCTTCATTCATGTTGTTAGACTGGATAGGTGCCTCCCACCAATAACTTTCATTCCACAAATTAGCATCATTGCTGGTAAGGTCGCAGAATTCAACCGGGCTTGCAGGGCAAGTCATAGTAGGAGCCTGCTGGTCAATGATCTTGATAATCTGCTTGTACTCATAGCAATTGGCATTTTGATTCCAGTAAGTGCTATAGTTGGTAGCTGATGGATCGTTAGGCGTGATCTTCACCACGGTAGGCGCCCAGGGGGCTAATGTGCCTAGAGGTGATACGATTGGGCCTGGCAAATTGCTGGCATGACTGCTGTTCGGGTGCGGCGTTGGGTTTGGAACCACGATGCAACCAGCGCCTGGGTTGTATGTACACCAGTTAATGATCCTCCAGGTACGCTCTATTTTAAAACAAGCATCCGGAACTACCGTATAAACCTGATCCTGATAGCTAATGCCTAGCAGTTCACAGTCTTCGCCAAAGAATTGCGGTTCACCGTACATACCAGATCCATCGCAAGTGGTTATAACGGCATCGTTAGGGAATTTAATGAAATAATCCTGATCGTAGTTCACAAAAATCCTTTGCGTGCACTGAGTGCTTTGACCATGACAGTCATACACACGGAAAGTGCGGGTGATCGTTCCCTTGTTACACACAGAATCAAACTGAGTGTAGCTTACAGAATGTGATAATCCTTTTTGCCCCTGGTACTCATAGCCGGTATCCAGGCAACAGTTGTCGTACACATTCGGCTTGCCGTAAGTCCATAAGCTTGGATCAAAGTTTTCGCAGTTTACGGTAACATTAAGCGGAGTTTCACAAACCGGCCTCAAATTATCCTGTACCTTAACCATGACTTCACATTCGTTATAGATTTGTGTTCCATCAGGTAATGTGGAAATGGTGCCGTCAGGATTAACTTGGTATACGCGCAGGATAACTTTCACTTCTGAACCCACTTCGCAGCAGTAAAATTTGATAGAGTCAGACTCTGCGATAGCCAGGTCAAATTCACTCAAACCAAGCGGATTGCCGGCACATGGTGTATCATCCAGGCTGGTGATACAATCGCTATATGGCAGAGCCCTGCGAATGGTAAATTTGATGCCGCTGCACAAGTCGAAGGATCCATCGTCAAAGGTGGTTGCACGCACCCAGGTGATTCCGCCAAATTCACAGTTGGCAAAATTGGCCTCATAACAATCAAATGGATTGTCTTTGCCGATACCTACGATAGTGGTTTCATCACAAGCTGCGGTTGGAGGCTCAAAGTCCTGTATGGTCAGATTGAAGCTGATCGAGCTGGTATTGCCACAATCGTCTTCTGCGATATATACTACTAAATGATCACCCACCGGGATGCAAGGAATAGCCCCGAAGGAGGCCAGTGTATCCGGATTATTTAGCAGATTTCCGGGGAAATTGAACAATCCGCCATTTACACCAAGTGGATTACCCAATAAGCCAGTTACAGCATCAATCGGGTAAATCAAGGCAGAAATTTTGTTTACCTGAGAGCAGCTGTCCATGAGCAATACTTCCGGCAGGATCATGCTGGCACAGCAATCATACGGATCAGTGCTTTCCAATTGATCAGGAATTGGTGTGATGAAAACCGGGCCTTCTTCGTCCAATACCTGAATGAGCTGGATATGTTCTTTAATGACACCAGTACAAGGATCTACAACCGTCCACTTTCTTGAAATACTGTAGCTGCCATCGCAACTCCATACCGGAGTGTCGTGGTGCTCCCAGAAAATAGCACCACCGTCAGGCAGGCCGAATACCCATGGGAAACCCTGCAGGCCCTGATCTTCAATCCATTCAGGTGTTGGATAAACACCAATTTTGCATGAGAAGGTCTGCTCTTCAATACCGTCAAAATCTGGCGGGAAATTTACATCATTCAACGTTGGACGCAACAAATGGAGCGTTTGGATACAGGTAGCGGTATTACCACTGGCATCTTTAGCGGTCCAGGTACGACTGATAATGGAAGTCAGTCCGGATGCGCAGTTCTGGTTCTGCGACTGATCCAGGTAGGTCAATGTAACATCAGAACAGAAATCAAGGTTCGCTACCATAGAGGTTGCCTTAGGAACCACATAGCTTTGGTTGCCATTCAGAATAACATCATTAGGATCAATACCATTTGGTAAACCGGCGCCAAAAATGCCAGACATTCTAATATGCAAATCTGCAATTTGTATAGAGGAAACATCACCTCCGGCATTTTGGTCAGCAATACGTACACGCCAGATGCCATTCACTTGTTCACCGTCGAAGCTGCTAAGGACACCCAATCCAAAAGGAATTTGAGCATTTTTGTCCGTAGTGTAGCTGTCGCATACAGGAACAAAGATGCCTTCGTCATCAAAACGTACAAATAAAGAACCGGCACAAGCTTGAGCTCCATCCCACAAGGTTACTACAGTACCCTGCGGACTTTCCACCTCTATATTCATATCAGCAAAGAATACATCTCCGCCGATTTTTACACGCAGATCTACATCATCCACGTTGGCGCCCATAGGCAAATTCACTGGAATCTGGAACTCACGAATTTGACCGTCCGTCACATTTAATGGCAAGCCCTGGCTTCTGAACGGAAGCTCCAGTGTTGCATCTTGCGCAAATAACGGAGTCAATGGGAAATTGAAAGGAATGGTGATCGGCGTTGGCTCACAATCCAA
The DNA here is from genome assembly GCA_044347755.1 of Saprospiraceae bacterium. Lineage (GTDB taxonomy): Bacteria > Bacteroidota > Bacteroidia > Chitinophagales > Saprospiraceae > M3007. The sequence goes on along the minus strand of JBIKUE010000022.1, from coordinate 33,929 downwards.
TGCTGGTGGAAGATTGTCTTCAACCTTCACATCGCCGAAGCATCTGTTTTCATTGTTGTCCATTACTCCATCTTCATCCAGATCATCAAATACCCGGAAGCGATAGGTTTTTCCTACATCATTGCAGTCAAAAAAAGCCGGTACCCAAGGGCCATTACCATAAGGCAATGTTTTGTCCACTTGAACAGGATAGTAATCAAAGCATCTGAATGGGCCGCCTTCCAAAACCTGGTCAGTAAGAAGGGTGTCCCTACAATCGGGGCCAAGCGCCAGAATAATCACGTCGTTGCAGGTAATCGTAGAGATTGGATTTGGGAAGTCCACTATCGTTACGTTCCAGGAAGCAGTTGTCATGTTGCCAGATGCATCTGTGCACTTGAACGTGTAAGTATAGGTATTGCCCTGTTCTAATACAGCCGGAGGGAAAGGGGCAACTTGCACTGCTACACCTCCATTAGGTGTGGAGTAGTTCACATAGCCATTATAGGCGCGGCTTGGTGTGCTAACGCCAAACGGGAATGTTTTTCCTACGCCAGGATTAGATGAAACGCGCAATGTGCCGTCGTTCACCTGACGAACTGCATCAGTATAGTTCAATGGAGCTCCAGTTGTGCTGGTAAGGTAAATACCACGCGTTTCCCCTGCTGGAATGGTAATGCCAAAACCCGGGACGGGGGTGCCTGAAGCAGAACTGATTGAGGTCACCAAAGCACTTCCAGCCAAAGTCCAGGCAGCAGGGTTATTCTGAACGCCGTTGAAGGACACGTTTGCCTGGGTATAATACACTTCCATCGTGAATGTGCCTACATCCAGAGAAGGACCAAATTGGGTGATGGTTAACGGTGTAGAACCCAGGTTGGTTACATCAAACATAATGCCGGCGTTGCCAAGGTTACCCGGGGCAAAATCAATAGGGTGGTTTACCTGACCATTCGTGCCAGCAGCACAGTTATCGGAACAATTTACCTGATAGTTGTAGTTTGAGAAATCACATTGGCCAGAACCAAGTGTGATGGTAGTATTGGAAGGGTGTGTAATAGTCGGAGGGGTGTTATCAATAACGTTGATGATTTGTACAGCAGCGCTGATAACGCCACCGCCGCACGGATCTACCAGTTCCCAGGTAACCACGTTGTTACCTACAGGAGCGGTGATGACAGTATTAATAGGCGTGAGAACCACCGTTGGAGCGCCGCCATTAATGCGATATTGCAGTTGATAGCCGGCATTGCAACCGCCAGGGAAAGTTGGCAGTGCAGTGGTTACGTTCACGAAGCAGTTGTTGGAGCCCGGACCGGTATTGACGGTTTGATTGACCGGTGCGGTCATTGGGCAATTGATGATAGGCACCTGACGAACGATAGCTGTCCAACCTGGCGTAGAAACCACATTGTCAGACAAGAAATGAAACGTAAGTGCCTCGGCGGCGTTTGCACCAACTGCAGCTATTCCTGTATTGGCAGTAATAGTGCCAGGGCTTATTGATTGCCAGTTTCCGCCGGGAAAACCGGAATTGGTTGGCCCTTGTGGACCGTTGATTTTATTTGCCAGGTTTATTGCCGGGCCATTGTAGATGTACAAGGCGTCCCAGTTCTGTTCCAGACCAAAAGATGTGAATGTCACCTGAATCCGGTGTGTAGCCGGGTTGGAAGGTGAGAATGTGACTTCAGCATTGGCGCTGTTGTTGTAATTCAGGTTCGGACCGCCATTGTCAAAGAAGTTGAAAAAACAGGTGCCGGGAGGCGCAATCGTATACGGACTGCCCGGAGTGATCCCGTTATTGGTCATATTGACGTTTGTTTGTGCAAATGATGTTGCACAAGCAAATGCCCACCAAATAACCAGGGACAGGGTGATATGAAAATTGCTCTTTTTCATGTTAGTATGAATTTGAAAATTAATAGAAACTGAAATGCGGCATAACCGAATTTCTCGAAGACTGCTTTCCTTTTTTGGAAATTTGGTAATGGTTCCGGTAAATCAAGCAACCGGAGGTGGTGAAGATTTAATTGGTTAACAATACTCTGGTTTCTGTCTGAAGGGCTCTCAAAATCACCTTTGGTGTGTAAGAGGCTTCTTTTTCAAATCCCAGTGTTGCAGCGGCCGGAACTGCTAATTCAAGCGCCTGTGACACTTCTGCTCCTTTGCTGATTTCATTGATAATGGCCTTGAAATAGGCTATTCTTCTTACAGTGTTGTCATACAAAGGGGTTCCTTCAGAAAGCCCAGGTATTTGTTGGTTAAGTACCGTAATTTGAGTTAACAGGATGTTTTTCGCATCATCTCCTGATTTCCAGTTGAATGTTTGCGATGGTGGCTGCAGAGCCTGTGCGTGTAAGGTTTGGCTGCCAACACACACAAAACTCATCAGAAGAAAAGCAGAGAGCAACAACTGACGTGTTTTAGTCAGGGCTATGCTCGAAATGTTATACTTCATATGCAAGGATTTTTTGTTGATGAAGATGGATTGTTTGAACTATTGACCAGAGGCACTAAAATCAATTCTCAACTTGCCAGCTTCTTCTACCACCGGGTAGCTTCCTGGTCGTATTTGAGTGAATTTTAACCCCAGCGATTGGATGACTTCAGGAGCGATTTCGGCGCTGTTTTCCTGTATCAATACTCCTTGCTGCAGGTGGGTGGTATAGAACTGCGGGCAAATCATTTGCTTGGTCAGAACCAAGGAAAGCACATTGCCTTCCGCTAAAGGGAAAAGCAGTCCAATAGTGCTTTTGCATCCCAACTTCCTTTCCATAGCAACCTGACCAATCGTTGATCGTGGGCTGACTCTACAAATGCCAGCTCCGGAACAAAGACCCTGGCCACCGTAGACCACTTCACAGCTCATCATTCTTTGGGTAGGATGGTTGTCAACAACTTCCGCGGTTTGTGCAGACGGTGCTGCCAGACTGGATGTTGTGACCTGTGCTTGCAGGCTTGAAGCGCCAAGAAGGAAAAGGAGGGACAAAACGCTGAAGAAGGCTCCCTTAATCCGGGACTTTTCTTCCTTTACAATGAAATGATTCATGATGAAAATATTTAAATCGGCATTTAATGACGAAGTTGATGTGCTTTTCATTAGGCCTGCCTGGTGATGAAGTCAATCCGGATGTAACCTGATTCTTCCTTGATTTGATAGGATCCAGGCATTAACTGTCGGAATGTCAAACCAAGAGCTGAACACAAAGCTTTAGGCAATGGACAAGGACTGTCGAGCGTTAGTACCTGGTGTCGTAAATGGTTTTTATACAACTTGGTACACAATAGCCCGCGTGTCAGTACCATGGCCAAGCCGTGCCCGCCTTCAATCGGGAACATCAGGCCTACTGTACTCTGGCAGGTCTTTTTTTGGGTGGAATAGAGCGGAAGTTGCCCGGTCCAGGCCGTAATCCGACAAATTCCAGTGCCAAGGCAGTTCGCGGAAGGAGATCCAAAGACCACATCACAACTCATGTGATGGGTGGAATCCGTTTCTCGCCTCGGGCTAACCAGGTTCTGCTGCGAACCACTCCAGGGAGGGGCGGCAGAAGCCAGGCCGTTGGGTGTGGGAATGTTTCTCATAAAAATGTTACGGTTTCGCCATCTCACAGTGAACTGTTGTCAGGCAGTTATAAATGGTATGATTGTTTACACTTTGTGGTGTCCTTATGCACCAATGAGATCCAAGCCTGTAATACAAGCTCCGATCAAATCGAGACCAGTAATGGAATCAGTTACGATGTTCTTGGTAGCAGTTGGAAGAGTGAGTGCGCTATTCATAAGACTAGTGCCATCGGTGATTTTTTGCTCCGATTTGCATGACAAAGGTCTTGCGGTGACATACCCTGGAATAGGACAGCAAACAGGCTAAGATCGCCCGGTTGGTTTTATTGGTTTTTAGTTCTAAAAAAATATAAGTACTTAATAATCAAATATTTATGGCTTTTATATTAGCCCATTTTCGATGCGTAATTCAGCAACTTTTCAGTCCCTTTCACGCTTTGGGTTGAAGTCCTGTTGCATACACAAACAGCGCCTGACAAGTACTTTGGTAGACAATGGCCGATTGAAATATGGATAAGTAAGTGGAATCCGGAGTTTGACAACCGGAGCTGTAGTCTTAATCCCGTATCTTTGTACATTGAATTACCCTTACACATGTTGTCGTCTATTAAAACCCCGCAAATCATCTCATTTCAGGCAAAGCCTCAACCTTCCTTTAACAAGAACTTTGATCTGTTGATAAGGCACCTGCATGAGATGAAAGCAGCGGGGTATGAGACTTATATCTGTTCAGAAAACCCCAAGCAGTTTGATCGTCTGGCAGCTATTTTTAAGGAATTAAAGGCAGATGTTCAGTTCTATCCGGTTGAAGTGCCTATTCATGAAGGATTTATTGATGAAGACCTGAAAATAGAGGTGCTTACAGATCATCAAATTTTTCAGCGATATCACCAATACAAAATTCGGCAAGGCTTTACGAAGGATGTTGCCTTGAATTACCGGGTGCTTAGGGAGCTGGCTCCCGGCGATTTTGTTACACATATCGATCATGGCATAGCTAAGTTTGCCGGCCTCCAAACCATAGAGATTGGTGGCCAAAAACAAGAAGCTGTACGGCTTAATTTTAAGAATAACGATATCGTGTACGTGAGTATCCACTCCCTGCACAAAATCTCCAAGTACATTGGCAAAGAAGGAGATGCTCCCCAGCTGTCAAAATTAGGGTCTGACGCGTGGAAGCAACTCAAGGCCCGTACTAAGCGGAAAATCAAGGATATCGCCGCAGAACTGATCAAGTTATATGCCGCCAGGCGAGCGGCAAAAGGTCATGCCTTTCCATTGGATGATGTATTGCAAACAGAATTGGAAGCCAGTTTTTTGTACGAAGACACCCCAGACCAATTTAAGTGTACTCAGGAAGTTAAATCTGATATGGAAAAGCCATATCCCATGGATCGTCTGATCTGTGGCGATGTTGGATTTGGGAAAACAGAGGTAGCCATAAGAGCCGCATTTAAATCAGTGTCTGACGGCAAACAAGTAGCCGTTCTTGTGCCTACTACCATCCTTGCGCTGCAACATTGGCGTACCTTCACAGAACGGCTGGTAGATTTTCCGGTTACGGTAGACTACATAAATCGTTTCCGAACAGCCAAAGAGAAAAAAGAGATCATTGAGAAACTCAAAGCTGGTAAAATTGATATCATAATCGGAACCCATGCCTTGTTAGGAAAAGAAATGGGATTCAAGGACTTAGGGCTCCTGATTGTGGATGAAGAGCAAAAGTTTGGTGTAGTGAGTAAGGAAAAATTAAGAGGACTGAAGGTGAATGTTGATACCCTTACGCTAACAGCAACCCCCATTCCACGCACCTTGCAATTTTCACTCATGGCAGCTCGGGATCTGTCTGTCATCCGTACCCCACCGCCCAACCGACAACCCATTCACACCGAAATTCGGGTGTTTGATGAAGACCTTATTCAAGAGGTTATCCATACGGAAGTAAATCGGGGAGGCCAGGTATATTTTGTACATAACCGGGTGAATGATCTGCCGAAAATTGTTGAAACCTTAAAGCGGATTTGCCCGGAAACGGACGTCGCCATGGCTCATGGTCAAATGGATCCTGAACACCTTGAAAAAGTACTGGTAGATTTTATTGACAGAAAATTTGATGTATTGGCCTGCACCAACATCATAGAAACAGGTTTGGATATTCCCAATGCCAATACCATTATCATTAACCGGGCCGATATGTTCGGACTTTCCGATCTGCACCAGTTGCGCGGCAGGGTAGGGCGCAGCAACCAAAAAGCATATTGTTACTTGTTCGCTCCTCCCATGAGTGTACTCACCCAGGAGGCGCGAAAACGATTGAAAACCATTGAGGAATTTACAGATTTGGGCTCTGGTTTTCAGGTTGCTATGCGGGATTTGGATATCCGGGGTGCAGGTAATTTGTTGGGTGGTGAACAGTCGGGCTTTATTGCAGATATAGGTTTTGAAACCTACCAGAAAATCCTGGATGAAGCCATTCAGGAATTAAAGGAAACAGATTTTAAAGATGTTTTTCAGGAAGAAATTGCCCAAAAAGGTTCCTATGTGCGGGATGTAACCATTGAGACGGATGTGGAAATGCTCATTCCTTCCGAATATGTCACCAATACGCAGGAACGTCTGAATCTTTATACCGAACTGAATACCATTGAAAACGAAGAAGGTATAAGTGCTTTCGCACAACGTTTGCAAGACAGGTTTGGTAAGGTGCCTGCCTCGGTCAATGCCTTATTTGATGGCCTGCGATTACAATGGACCTGCAAAAAGATCGGGTTTGAACGACTCATTCTGAAAGGTGGTAAACTGCGCTGTTATTTCCTGGGTGATCCCCAATCTTCCTTCTATAACACGGAGCATTTTCATAAAGTCATGGCTTTTATGAACAAGCATGGTAGGATCATGGGGATTTCTTTGAAACAAACCAATAAGGAACTGATCCTGGTGCAAGACGAGGTCAAAAGTCTTAAAGCCGTTAAAAGTTTGTTGGAGCAGCTTACTGCCGCATTAGCCTGATCCTCAGTATTTATTGTAAAGAAGTTTTTCACCGCGGAGGCGGAGAGGCGCAGGGTTGACAACTCCTCTCCGCCTCCGCGGTGAAAAAACCTTTATACTTACTAGCGGTTCTCCCACTTAGTTGCTGAAAAACATGCGGCAGCTTTTAGCGCCTGTCATCGTTGTTTGTCGGTAATAATGTCTCGCATTACGCCCTCCAAACGCCTTGACATACCCTAAAATCTGCTCCCCTATTTTCCAGCAACTAAGTGGGAGAACCACTAGCGGATCACAGTCACATCTCCGGAAAACACTTCTGTTTCTCCATCTACATACTCCACTTCAATGAGGTAAATATATACACCAGGGCTTACATCCTGACCTTTTGCGCGACCTTCCCATCCATAGAATTCATCATTGGGCAGGAAATTCCGATTCTCAAACAACAGTTCTCCCCAACGGTCAAAGATTTGCATCGTCCGGATCTGGCGCACTTCCTGGCCAGCGTAAACCGTGAATATATTATTGCTTCCATCCGCATTCGGATGGATAATATTCGGAATGTAAACCGGCTTTTCGCGATTTACCGTAATCAACAAATCCTCAGAAACTTCACAACCATTTGAATCAACTACCACAAGTGTATACCGGATGGAAGTCAGTGGGAAACTCATGCTGGCCAGTGTGTCCGGATTAGACAAATACTGCGTTGGCTGCCATTCAAAGGACTCCACATTCGTAAAGTTCAGCAATGCCTGAACCAATATGCTGTCGCCCAGGCGCAAAGTGGTATCTGAACCCAGATTTACCACCAACTCCTGGGGGGCAGGCACTGAAGCCTGTGCATCACTGATACATCCATTGGCATCCTCTACCTCCAGTAGCTGTGGCCCACTGCCGAGTCCACTGAAAATTACCGGGAAAGTTGTAGCCGTTTGTTGGGCATTGCCGTTCAGCGATAAAGCAAATGGTCCGGCACCACCAGTGATACCGTTGATGATGAGCCTTCCATTATTATCACCGAAGCAAATGGGCGATTCTGTATCGAACAGGATTGACAACTCCGGAGGGGCAATCAGGGTGTAGCTGTTGGAAAAAGTGCAGCCAATGTTGTCAGTCAATGTCACAGTGTACGTTCCTGCTGACAGATTACTAACATTAAGTGCAGAAGCTCCATTACTCCAATTGACTTGAATAGGTGTAACACCACCAACCGTAGTTAGCGAAATGGTGCCATCAGTAGTCAACGGACAACTGGTATTAAAGCCATTGTAATCGGAAAGTGTACTATTGGCCGCAAGCGAGGAGGTAGTGATGGTTGCTCCAGCGCCAATTTGAGCCGCACAGGTATTGCCGGTAGCTGTAAGATTGCTGATGGTATAAGTGGTGGTTCCAAGTGGCGACACATTGAATACATGTCCGTTTTGTACGCCATTGAGCTGTAATGGAGGGTTCGGTCCGTTAATGGTAACATTATAGGTAGTTCCGCCACTTAAAACAAGTGTCAATGCGGCCGTATCGCCGGCACAGATACTTAAATCTCCGGTAATTGCACCTTGCGGAGCGGGTGATACGATCGCCTCCGCCTGTCCGCTAACCGTACCCGGGCAATTAGCGTCATTCGCCAATACCAGGGTGAATGTTTGATCCTGTTGAATGTTATTACTCAGAATGCTGAAGGTAGTGTTATTAGTGTTTACCTGAGGTTGAGGCACACCGTTTATGGCATAAACAAAACTGAAAGGCGCAGCACCGGTCAGTAATACCTGGAAACTGGCATTGTCGCCGGAACAAATATTGCTTGAGCCGGAAATACTTGCAGCAGGCGCTGCATTAAAGACAACAGGAACCCCTTGAGAAACAGACAGGCAAGGATCCTGTGGATCTACACCTCCTGCCAGCATGTTCCCAGCTATTGCTACAATAAAATAGGTGGTGCCGGCACTCATTCCGTTCTGGAAACTGAACTGCGGGGAGTTGCTTTGAGCCAAAATACCAGCAGGCAAAATAGCAGGATTGGTACATAGCAAATAGATCAAGGCATCATTTGGATCCAGGGTTTGATTTCCGGATGCCTGTGCAGACACTAATCCGTTTGGCAGGCAGGCATTTTGCGGGTTAGTCAGTGTGCCTGCGCTGGTGGCGCAAGCACAAGCCACGGTTCCATTTATTGAAGTGGTACAGCCTGTTGGGTTTCCAACAACAATGGTGTAAGGTTGCCCGCCTGGAATTGGATTGGACGTGAAGGTGGTATCGTTCAAGCTACCTGTTACGCCAATAATGGTGTATATAGGATTAGCCTGAGCACCATTGCCTATATCAAAAGTCAGTGTATAGGTTTCTGTATTCAAATCACAATCTTCCACTAGATTAAGCACTTGCGGTGGATTGGAAATAGTCACCAACGCATTGCCGGCTAACGTTCCGGTACAACCTCCGGCGCCAGTTACGGAAGTCAGAATGTAGTTGCCACCTGCCGTTGGATTGAGCAGAATGGCATAAGGATTTTGGCTGATATTGCTCAGGTTTACGGCAGGATTAGTGCCATCTGTATATCCAAGGTTAAACGGACCATCGCCCGCAAACTGGACCTGAATGGTGGCAGGATTACCCGGACAAACGACCGGGTTGCCAGACAGGCTGGCTGTAACTTCCGGTCGCCAAATCACCTGAGGGCCTGGCACAATGGAAATACAGGGGTCGCTTAAGTCAATGCTATTGGCTCCATTCGAATTACCTGCAACCGCGACAATAAAATAGGGGGTTCCCGGAGTTAAAAGGGTAGGGTTGTAAGCAAAAGTCGGTGAAGTGTTTATTTCCAGGATCGTCCAGTTGGGGGGCTGGCTGGACTGGCCAACGAGGAAGTATAACAAGGCATCGCCAGGCTCCAGATTAATACCCATTGCCGCAGGAGCAGTCACAGTAGCACCATAACAGACAGTAATAGGTGTTGGATCCATCACTCCTGCATCTGTGGTACAGGCACAGCTAACAGAATCGGTTTGGGTAAAGGTGCCACAATTCCAGCTATCCTGAAGTTGAACGGTATATGGTTGCCCGCTTGGTATAGGACTGCTAATAAAGTGTCCTGTAACCGGATCGTATATGCCTGGCAGGTTATTTACCGACATAGTAGACAGATCACCTTGTGTTACATCGAATTCCAAAACGTAGGTTTGCGTCAGTGGATCGCAAGTACTGGAAAAGTTGCTGGCCGCAGGAGGCGGATGGACGGTCACAACGGCCGATCCACTTACGGTGCCGGTACAGCCGGTGGCATCCGAAATAGATACCAGGGTAAAAGTGGCTGATTGTTGTAAGGTTGCTCCGATCAGGAAATTCATTTGAGTGATCGGAGCAATGGTAAATGGATTCCCGTTGATGGTATAATTCAATGAGAAGGGTTGAGATCCCATTAAACTCACAATTAATTGCTGGGTACTGCCTGGACAAATATTATAGGAGTTGCTGGCCATCGTAGCTGAAGGTGTTGGTCTCCATTGTACAGGTGTGCCGGTTGCTACAGACAAACAGGGGTCAAGCAGATCAATCATTCCATTTCCATCCGGATTACCCACAATGGAAGAAACATAATACGTCACGCCAGTTTGCATCGGCGGACCAAAGGTGAAACTTGGGGTGTTACTCCAGCCAACAATGATGCCTAATGGTATGCCAGGATTGGTGTGCATGATATACATCAGCTGATCATCGTTATCCAATACTGTTCCTTGAGCAGCATTTACATTCAAGGTAGCATTCTGGCAGGCATTGACCTGGGTTTGACTCATGGTTCCGGCATCGCTGGTGCAATTACAATTAGCTATGCCTGCAATGGTATCTTGTCCACAGTTTCCTCCGTCTGAAAGTGTAGCAAAAAAATCAGAAGAGGCGAATGGGATTGGAATACTTGTAAAGTTGGTGCCATTAAAGAAGCCTGCAATGCCGGCCACACTGAAAGGTGGAGTACCAGCAATTATATCAAATGTTACAGAGTATGTACCCGTGCTGTAGTCACAGACCGTTTGAATATTACCTGCCTGAGGCGTTGGTGTAACTGTAATAGTAGCCAAAGCGGAAGAGCCTGTGTTGGAGCAATGGCTATCGCTGATACTAATGATAGTAACCACTGAATTACTGTTCACAGGCACCTGTAACATATAAGTATTTCCTGAAATGTTACTTACAGGGGGTTGCGGCACATTGTTGATGGCGTAATTCAATCCAAAAGGACCTGTTCCGGTAAAGGATACTGTTAGATCCACGACATCACCTGCACAGGCAGTAATATTCCCAGGGGTGATGGTTGCAGTTGGGAAGGCATAAAAAACAACGGGTGTACCTTGTGCTATTACTGTACACAAATCGCTGGTATCTACCAATCCGCCAGCTGTGGTATTGCCGGCAAGTGCAGAGATATAATAAGTGGTTCCAGGGTTCATGCCAGGTTGAATACCAAAGGTTGGAGTAGCGCTCCAACCATAAATGGTTCCAATGGGCAAGGCTGGGTTTTCATGAATAATGTACAGCAAAGTGTCGTTCCCGTCATCCACAAATCCGCCATTGTAAATGGCAGTCACCTGTTCATCCTGACAAGCATCAATGGCGGACAGGTTCATTGTGCCAACTTCGGTTGTACAATTACAAGTACTTTGGCCGCTTACGGTAACATCCCCGCAAAGGTTAACATCGTGGAAGGTGAAACTATACCCCTGTGATTGCGGTATGGGGTTGCTGGTAAAGGTAGTTCCAGAAAAGGATCCACTGTTCCCACCCGTAAGTGTTAGTGGCAAAGTTGCCCCCAGCACATCAAAGGTCACTCTGTAGGTTCCATTTACAGGATTACAAATGAGATTCAGATTGGCATAAGTTGGGGCATAATTGACTGTTATAATTGCCGGAGGGCCGGAAATAATACCCAAACAACCCGGTGACTCTATACTGGTCAACTGGAAAATGGTGGTAGAGGTTACATTGACCGGGATAAAATACGGATCATCAAAAGTAGTGTCTGGTTGTTGCGCAATTCCGTTGATGGTATAGTTGATCGTAAACGGCCCGGTACCTGTAAAATCGATAGATACCTGTGTGTTTGCTGAGTCGCAAAAAGTAGCGCTTCCCAGGAACTGAGCATTAGCAGGTGTAAATACAAAAACAATCACCTGTCCAACGGCTGTATCCGTGCACAGCGAATCTGAAATTTCTATCAGCCTGTAAATGGTTCCGATATTAGGGTTAACCGGAATGACCAACGGACTTACAGAAGAGGTTGCAGTAAGGGTATCGTTGTTTGCCCTGTATGTAACCGTCCATGGAGCAGTTCCGGTAAAATTAAACACCAGATTGGTGCCACTCCCGTTCTGACAAATTTGTCCTCCTCCAGTTAGTGTAACGGTTGGATTGGGATTTATCCGAATAGTAGCTGAACCAGAAATAGAACCACCACAGCTTCCGGAACTTACACTGGTAAGCGAATAAGTGGTAGTATTGGTTGGCTTAACCGTAATAATATACGGATTAGAACTCGTTGTTATGGTGTCTACAGGAATACCATTTGCACTGTAAGCGAATGTCCAGGGGGCTGTTCCGGTAAAGGTAACCGTTAATGGCGCCGAACTTTCAGCACAAATAGTGTCAGTACCCATAATAATTGCCGTTGGAGGGCTCGCTACATTTAAGGTATACGTACCACTGACACTGCCACCCGGGCAACTGCCATTGCTGATGGAAGTAAGGGTATAGGTAGTAGGTACTGCCGGCGAAACAGCAATTTGATAGGTAGTATTACTGGTGCTAATGGTCGGTTGTGGGGTTCCGTTTATGGAATATACAAAATTATAAGGCGCAGTGCCGGAAAAGGTAAAGTCCAAAGTATCTGTTTGACCAATACAAATGGCATTGGTGCCACTGGCCAGCACCCCGGCAACTCCAGGCAACACGGTAATAAAAGCGAGTCCAGAAACGGAACCATCACAATTGTTGGTGCTGACACTGGTTAACTCCAGGGTAGTAGACGTGGTATAAGAACCGGAAATAAGATATGGACTGTTATTGGTGGTAACTGGTGGCTGATCCACTCCATCAATAGAATACACGATGGTCCATGGGGCTGAGCCGGATAAGGTGACCGGAATATTTACATTTTGTCCGGCACATACAACGGGGTTACCATTTATAATTGCCGTAGGCAGTGGTGTTACAATCGCCTGGTGGGTACCGGAAGCGGTTCCTGTACAACCATTGCTGCTTACCGTTGTAAGCGTATAATTGGTAGTACCTACAGGTGGAGTCACTGTCAGGGTGTAGTCCGGTCCGGTAGCTGTAATGGCTGGTTGAGGTACATTATTGATGGTATACACAAAGGTGTAATCATCGGACCCGTTAAAAGTGATGGGGATATCCAACGTTTGCCCGGCGCATAAATTGGTTGGTCCTGCTCCTATAGTTGCGGTTGGGAGCGGATTAACCACTATATCAAAACTTCCGTCTACATCTTGCACACATCCATTCCCGGCTTGCATACTGACCGCAGAAACGGTGGCATTTGCGGTGAGTGGAACGGTGAAATTGAAGGGATCATTATTGGTCATCAACGGTGGCTGTTGCACATTGTCAATGGCATATATAAAGGTATATGGCGCCCCGCCGCCACTGAAATTCACAGAAAAGGCCGCTGATTGACCTGCACAAATACTAGAAGGACCGTTCAACGAAAAAGTTGCTGAAACCGCAGGATGCAGGGTTACATTGAAGGTTTGCGGTGGCCCATCGCAACCGTTGGCTTCGGCGGATACGGTAATAGAACCCGATAAAGAAAAAGGCAGCGGGGGTACTGTTCCGGAAATATCCCCTTGTCCGCTTGGGGGGAAAAGCGGCACATTATTTACTGTCCAGTTATATACAGCGTTGGGGTCACTTCCTGAAAAAATCACTTCCACAAAATCGCCGGAGCAAGCCACAATATCAGGTGGGTCGTTCGTGAGTGGCAATGGGTTTACGGTAATGGTAAACGTGATCGGATCGCCGAAACAAGTGCCGGATTGAGGAGTAACGGTAATCGTGGCTACTTCCTGCTGCCCCAGGTTGGAAGGAGGGGTAAAGTTGATATTCCCGGAGCCGGAAGCTCCCAAACCGATATTGGTATTATCATTAGTCCAGTTGAACGTTGGCGGCGGGGTACCGGTGCCGGAAAAAGATACACTGATAGCTGTGCCTGCACAACCAGAAATGTCAGCCTCAGGATCAACGGTTGGCAGGGTGCCTGATACCGTCACATTGTCGAACCAATAGGTTTCTGCGGTAGATTTGTTGGAAAGTGTAACCCGCACCCTAATGGTATTCCCACTCAGCATGCCAACCGTAGCCGTCCCGTTTCCACCACCACATATATACCCGAATTGGGTCCAGCCGCCTCCATTGATACTATATTCAAAAATAATTTGGTCGTGACCGTTGTCAATAGCCACATCCCCTGTGCATCCCAGGTGCGGACCGCCCGCAGAACACTCAAATGTGCCAATCGACCCATATTCGATGGATATACCCACATTGCAATAACCATCAATGTCAATCTCGTTTGTCACCCAGGTGTTGTCGCCACCGCCGCCAGCCGCACAACACGGATTTCCTTCCATATCCTGCACCTCATAACGGCCGTTTCGAACGCCATTAAAGGATTCCGGTGTGCCATCACAATCTAAAAAATTGTTGTCGTCCCAACCAGGGGCAGGCGGTGCTCCGGCAAAATTTTCTTGCCAGATAATGGTTTGAGCGGAAATGGTGACAGAAAAAGTCAAAAAAGCCAGTAAAGCAAGGTACTTGAAAATGTTGGACATGCTTTTTGATTACTTAAAGTCGAAAGTTAGATGAATCAGGCTGTTGCGGATAGGCGAAAAACGCCACAAGATAGCGTATATCACTCGGTTGCTTGTCAGAATTACATGAACTTATTGCCAATTTTAACCATGCTGCGACAGGCTCATACATGAGTGAATTTCTTTTATCGTTCTGAACTGCACATATCTCCCCAGAAACCGTCCGTATCCTTAATTTTGCCCCATGTTTACCCAAATCCTTTCCAAAGTACAGCAGCACCACGCACAATTGATAGCCGTGTCCAAAACACATCCGGTAGAAAAAATACGGCAGGTGTACCAGGCTGGCCAGCGCCTGTTTGGCGAAAATCGTCCGCAAGAGATGCTGGAGAAACACCCCTCGCTGCCTCCGGATATTCAATGGCATATGATTGGTCATTTGCAGACCAATAAAGTAAAGTATATCGCGCCGTTTGTGGCCATGATTCATTCGGTAGATAGCCTCAAATTGTTGCAGGAAATCAACCGTCAGGCACAAAAGCACAACCGGATCATCGATTGCCTCCTACAATTCCATATAGCCACAGAAGAAACCAAATTCGGATTGGATGAAGCAGAAGCAGAGGCCTTGCTGGTAAGTCCTGAATACTCCACCATGCATAATATTCGGATCTGCGGGGTGATGGGTATGGCCACTTTTACCGAAAATCCCGAACAGGTGCGCGCTGAATTCCGACACCTCAAATCCATATTTCACCGGTTAAAGACTCGCTTTTTTGCCAATGAAGCATCTTTCAGGGAAATTAGCATGGGTATGTCGGGCGATTGGGAGATAGCCCTGGAAGAAGGCAGTACACTGGTTCGAATAGGAAGTTTAATTTTTGGTGCACGGTAAATTTGCATTTGTAATATTTATTACTGAATATTTGCATCGTTGTACCAGTACGATAATGCAATGGTTTTAAACCTTGCATCATTCATTCTGTTTTACATTTAGCCGTTGAACATTCCTTTATTACGCTGTTCCTGTTTGAGACAAAAGAAATTTTAAGCGGATACCCAGCTGCAAACCATCTTGTACATGGACTTTAAACCTGTTTTTAATACCAATAAACGGCCGGTACTGATTGCCGGACCCTGTTCTGCAGAAACGGAAGAACAGGTGCTAACCACCGCACGTGGGCTTGCCGACAAAGGCATAGACCTCTTTCGTGCAGGTATTTGGAAGCCGCGTACACGCCCGGGCGCCTTTGAGGGCATCGGGGTAGCAGGTCTGCCCTGGCTTCGTAAAGTCAAAGAAGAAACGGGATTAAAGGTTACCACGGAAGTGGCCACTGCCCAACACGTTTATGAATGCCTCAAATATGGCGTGGATGTGCTTTGGATTGGCGCCCGAACCACAGTAAATCCATTTTCGGTCCAGGAAATTGCTGATGCCCTGGCAGGTACTGATATTCCGGTCATTGTAAAAAATCCCGTAAATCCTGATTACAAGCTCTGGGTGGGGGCCATGGAACGCCTGCACAAAGCGGGTTTGCGGAGAATTGCTGCCATCCATCGCGGATTTTCTACCCATGGTGATTCCAAGTACCGCAATGTTCCGCGTTGGCAAATGGCCTTGAATCTGATGGAGGAATTTCCCGGTCTGGAAGTCATTTGTGATATCTCACATATCTGTGGCCGAAGGGATATTCTGGCAGAAACAGCCCAAAAGGCCTATGACCTGAACTTTGACGGATTGATGGTGGAAGTCCACCCGGATCCGGACAACGCCTGGAGCGATGCTGCCCAACAGATTACTCCCGATCGTTTTGGTGAAATGATTGCTACGCTGGTGATGCGTTCGGCTACTTCCGAGGATCCCGGCTATCGCGAACAAATTGAACATTTCCGCCAGCAAATTGATGATTTCGATGAAGAGATCATTCACCTGATTGCACAACGCATGCACCTGGTTCGGGAGATAGGCTACATCAAAAAAGATAAAAATGTTGCCATTTTTCAGCCTGAACGCTACCGCACCCTGGCCGATGCCTGTAGGATGCGCGCAGAAAAAGGAGACTTGAGCAGGGAGTTTATCAGTCTGTTTTTGGAGGCCATACACCAGGAAGGTATTAACCAGCAGGAACGCATCATGAACGAGGGGCTGACGGAAAGCACTCCGCCGGGTGATTTGTGGATGAATGACTAACGGATATGGAGCCGTACTTTTGCGGAACCATCTCTGACCCATGAAAAATAAGCACCTGGTTCTACTTTTTATCATTACGCTGCTCATTGGCCTGATGCTGCGTAATGCCCCCTGGAAGGATACGGAGTATTTCCGGAAAAATTTGCTTCCGGTGGATAGTTCGGAAATTGTCCGGCTGGAATTTTCAGGCCTGACCCTGATGCGTACGGAGGCAGGTTGGATAGCAGAACAACATAACCGCAGTGCAAGGGTTCCGGTTTCTCAAATGAATCCAATCCTGGATGCATTGATCAATCTTAAATCCATCAGGATTGTAAACACCGATAAACCTGATACCTGTGGATTAAACAACCGGGAAGGTATCAGAGTGGCGGTTTTTTATTCCGGACATAAAACGGAATACATACTACTCGGTAAAGAAACGGTAGCTCAAGGCAAGCCTGCTACCTATTTGTCTATTAGCCGGAACAAGGCGGTTTATCTGGCAGAAAACGCTTTGCGGAGTATCTTTTCTAAAAACATAGATCATTTTAGAAAAGCTGCTGTGGTGGATTATCATACCTCAGATGTTCACAGTTTTATGATTGAAACACTTCAAGGCGATAGTCTGACTTGTTATTTTAAACGAGAAACTTCCCGTTGGCAAGTAGACAAAAGCCCTCGTTCCATTTCAAACGATAGTGTTTTTGTCTGGTTAGGTAAAATGGAAAAATTGCCCAAATTACCTTTCGCCGATCTGTTTGACGAAACCCATGAGGGAAAACAACTTTACTCCAGAATTCGACTGGATCTCAATTGCAGCCCTGAGCCACTCTGGGTATATATATACCGGCTACCCAATATTTCTCTTCCCGAAGAGGTGCCGGATTTAAAGTCTAATGACCCTCGATTAGCTCATTTCGCTTTATATTTTTCCCCTTATCCAACCAATTATTACGCCCTTTCCGATACTTTTTTGCTGCGCCAAATATGTCAACCCTTTTAACAAAACAAACCCGGCGTATGTCCGGCTGGGCCAATTATCCCAGTATTGTTGCTGATGTTTATGAGCCACCAAGTGCAGAGGCTCTGGCCCATTTAGTTCAGGAGCAAACCACTCTGATTGCACGTGGAAACGGAAAAAGTTATGGCGATGCATCCCTGGCGCCCGTAATGGTTTCCACCCTTGCCCTGAGCCGGATTTTTGAGTTCGATGCAGAAAAAGGAATAATAAGCTGCGAATCAGGCGCCATGCTGAGCGATTTGCTAAAAGTAATAGTACCTGCTGGCTGGTTTTTTCCAGTAACTCCCGGAATTAAATCTATTACAGTGGGCGGCGCCATTGCTTCTGATGTTCATGGTAAAAACCATCCAATTGCAGGTTGTTTCTCGCAACACCTGATTTCTTTTGACCTGGTCAGGGCTGATGGGGCCATCCTCAATTGTTCCAAAACCGAAAATGCCGATCTTTTCTGGCAAACCTGTGGTGGAATGGGCTGGACAGGTGTTATCGTTTCGGCCAGATTCCAACTCATGCGTATACATTCTACCCGGATGTGGCAAAAAACTGTACGAGCCCCGGATTTGGCCGGGTTGTTCAACGCTTTTGAATCTCATCGGGATTGGCCCTATGCGGCTGCCTGGGTGGATTGCACGAATGCGCGCCGGCGTGGGGCGGTGTATTTTGCCCGGCATTTGGAAAAGCAGGTCGACCCCTTGGTTTTTGAAGAAAAAAAGGTGAAAAACATCCCGTTTTTTGCGCCATCCTGGTTTTTAAATCCATGGAGCATCCGAGCGCATAACTTTTTTTATAACCGCAAAAGTGTGGATGGTGAACGCGAAGTGGATCTTGACCAGTATTTCTACCCGTTGGATTCGCTTCAAAACTGGAACCGCTTTTACGGCCGGCGCGGATTTGTGCAATATCAGTTCTGCCTGCCTGAGGATAAAGCACAAGAGGGTATGCATAAAGTATTGGAAATCATAGCAAAAAGCGGCGAAACGCCCTTCCTTTCTGTGCTCAAACGCCATGGCGACCGGCCACAGGAAGCCATACATTCCTTCCCAATTCGCGGGTATTCATTGGCTTTGGACTTTCCCCGCACCGCTGGCATACCTGCCCTCGTAAAGCAGTTGGATGAACTGGTTGATCGCTTCGGTGGAAAAATTTACCTTACTAAGGACGCACTCTCAGGTGCTCAAATGGGCCGGGTCAATCCTAAGATATTTGGCGAGGACAAGTTTTGTTCACTTTTAAAGGAGCGGATTGCCCGTTAATACCGACCTTTGCGCCTCTTTTGCCTTAACCCGGAAAAATCTACCCATTTTAGGTAAAAGAAGTTATGATATGAAGACCAAGTCGTTTCGTAAGGATAAGATCAACGTAATCACTCTGGGCTGTTCCAAGAATTTGGTAGACAGCGAGAACCTCATTACCCAACTCAGGGGCAATGATTATGAAGTGACACACGAAAAAGAAGAGAGCGATGCCAATATCGTTATCGTGAATACCTGTGGTTTTATTGATGTCGCCAAGAAAGAAAGCATTGACACCATTGTAGAATATGCCGATATTAAACGAAATGGCGGTATAGATAAACTGTATGTAACAGGTTGTTTATCACAGCGTTACAAAGACGATCTGGAAGAGGGAATTCCGGAAGTGGATGCCTTTTTTGGAACGTTGGAAATGCCGGCACTTTTGGCGCGGTTGGAAGCGGATTATAAGCATGAATTGCTTGGATCCAGGCAGATTACCACATTGCCACATTATGCCTATCTCAAGATATCAGAGGGCTGCAATCGGACCTGTTCCTTTTGCGCCATTCCATTGATGCGGGGCAAACACATCAGCCGCCCGGTAGAAGAATTGGTCTTGGAGGCAAAAAACCTCGCTAAAAACGGGGTTAAAGAACTACTTTTGATTGCACAGGAACTCACGTATTATGGCCTGGATCTGTATAAAAGTCGTGAGCTTCCACGCTTGTTACATGCGCTTTCCGACGTAGAAGGCATTGAGTGGATCAGGTTACACTATGCTTATCCCAGCAAATTCCCACTGGAAATTCTGGATGTGATGGCAGAACGAAAAGAAATCTGTAATTACCTGGACATTCCCCTGCAGCATGCCAGCGATGGGGTACTTGATGCCATGCGCAGGCAGATAACGAGGGCAGAAACCGAGGAGTTATTGGCCCAAATCCGAGCTAAAGTGCCAGGAATTGCCCTCAGGACCACCTTTTTGGTAGGCCATCCGGGTGAAACGGAGGAAGCTTTTGAAAGTTTGCTTGACTTTGTACGGGAGCAACAATTTGAAAGGGTAGGGGTGTTCCAGTATTCACACGAAGAAAATACCCGCGCCTATGAAATGGAAGATGAAATACCTGCTGAAGTGAAAGCCGAACGCGCACAAAGATTGATGGAAGTGCAGCAGGAAATTTCCCTCCGCAAAAACGAGGCAAAAATTGGTCAGGTGTTAAAAGTACTGTTTGATCGGAAAGAAGGCAAATATTTCATCGGTCGTACCGAATCGGACTCCCCCGAAGTTGATAATGAAGTATTGGTGCTGGCCAAAAATAACTATGTGCGTTTAGGCGATTTCGCCCAGGTGCGCATCACAGGCGCCGAAGAATTTGATTTATACGGAGAATTGGCATAACCCTCATCAAATCCCTCAAACTTCGGCGGCTAAACCCGCCGGTACATCAAATCCCTCAAACTTCGGCGGCTAAACCCGCCGGTACATCAAATCCCTCAAACTTCGGCGGCTAAACCCGCCGGTACATCAAATCCTTCAAACCTATCCTCCATACATGTCACAATCCGAACTACTGGATCACCTGGAAGAAAGCCTACAGCAATTGCTCAAAGAAGTACGTGAGCATTTTGCTCATATTCCGTTGGCAATGCTGTACCAGCGTCCATCTCCGATGGAATGGAGTGCCATGGATTGTTTTGCCCACTTGAATGCTCAATTTGAAGGCTATTTATCGCGTATGGAGTTGGCCCAGCATAAAGCCAAGGCCAGGAAATGGCTGCCGGCCATTGATCGACGTTCAAATGGGTTGGGAAACATTGCTATCCGAAAAGCAGATCCATCCAATACAAAACCCAGGAAAAGCCACAAATCGCTGAATCCACTCAAAAAACTGCCGGTACGCGATACCGAACTCAAAGTTTTTTTGATTAACGGAGAAATGTTGCTCCGACTGATCCGTCAGGCCCGAGAAGTAGATTTGAACAAAACGACCGTGAAACCACTGCATTGGAGCCTTTTCCGGTTCCGAATGGGCGATCTGTTGGAATATTTGGTCCTTCATGCCCGCAGGCATTTTATTCAGGCAAAAACAGCTGCTGGAAAGTAACCTGGTCTAATCTCTCTCTGCAGGCTTATACCAGGTGAGCAACATGGCCACACTGAAAAAACAAGGCGTGAGCATCAGATATACATAGGGCATCTGAATAAATCCATAAAAGAAGGCAAAATAAAACTTCAGGCTTCCAAGCAGGAACAGTGGCAGATTTTGTAGTTTGTTCCTGTTTTTCCACCAGTATAGCCCGCTCAAACCCACCGCCAGTACAGAAACGATCAGTTGCCAACGCTGCAGCAGCGCCAGCCTTACGGCCATATCTCCCTGTATTTCATCCCGAAAAATACCAGCGATGCCCATGCCATCATACAATGGACTGGGCTGCCCTTCCTGTGCCCATCCGGCCAGGGCAGCTACAGAATAATATTGAAGTCCTTTGAAATAAACCATGGGATCCTTCAACAAAAATGGGAGCACAAAAACGATTAATACCCCTGCAAAGGCTGATACTGCGGTGGTTACAAACAGCTTTCTGTTCTCCATCCAAACAACCAGGCAACACAATGGCAGCCAAAGTAAAAAGGCGTACCTCGACAACAAGCATAACAGCAGAAAAAAGGCCAGCCAGGCGCCACTTTTCCATGGATTGCCACGTATATATTCCTGAATCCTATCCATCTGCAACGCCCACATCATGTAGAATCCTGCGATCATGATTTCTACCGTATTGCCAAACGTGGCGCTGGTGCCCTCCTCAATAAATATAAAATGAACAAATGGCAGAGCGGTCACCAGCCAACGTGCCGGAGAATCCAATCCGGATTGATGGGCCCTTCTGATTATCATCAACGCGGCAATCGCCCAAATGGCAAACGCTACCCATCTGTCATCAAAGTGGAACAAAGCTGCCGGGAAAAAGGGCAGCCACATAAGTGGTAAATAGGTTGGAGAAAGGTCGTACCCAAATGCCTGAATCATGGCATAGGGATATTGCCCGGACACTAATCGCTGATTCATCACCTGAATGGTTGGAATAATGTCTGATATGCGATGGTCAATCGGAATGACGCTTATTTCCCGGTTGAAGTGAAATATGGCCATGACGATACCCAGTAAAGTCAGGATCCTCATGGGCCATAATTCTTTGGCCGTCAATTGCTTAGGAGAAACTGAGTTGTTCTTTTCAAATGCGGCCAGCATCGCCATTACGCCCATAGCAGCGGCCAGGATCATTAACACAATGGCATTCTCTCGCTGCCCCAAATAGCGAAGGCGTTGGGAGGTGACTAAAAGAATTTCGGCAAAAAGAAACAGGATAAACAGGCTTCTGTAAAGACCGTAACGCATAAATCAAATTAAGAGGTTTTAGGTGGAAGGGTGCTCTCCTGAACAATATAGGGCGGCCTGCCCTTGGCTTGCAGAAACAATCTTCCCAGATATTCTCCAATGATCCCCAACGTGAGTAACTGCAAGCCCCCAATGATTAAGACCGACAAAAGTACGGAGGTCCAGCCTTGCACCGTCTCTTTTAAAACCAAATGCGCATAAAGCGCATAAATAGCATATAAAAAAGCCATACCTGAAATACAACTGCCCAGAAAGGTAGCAATGCGCAACGGACGCACAGAGAAAGCTGTAATCCCGTTCAATGCCAGGCGAAGCATTTTGCGCAAGGTATACTTGGATTGCCCGGCAAAACGCTGATCTGGTTTGTAAGGAATAGCGTACTGCCGGAATCCTACCCATGGAATAAAGCCCCGGATAAACAGATCTGATTCCTGAGAATCGCGGATCAGGTTTACCACTTTCCGGTCCAGCAACCTGAAATCGGCAGCACCTGGTTCGATGTATACGTCAGAGAACCGATTCATCAAACCATAAAAATACCGCGAACTGGTGCGTTTAAACCAACCGGTTTTTTCATCATCCTGCCGGGTTGTGTAGACAATTTCAAACCCCTCCCGCCATTTTTCCAGAAAAACAGGAATGTACTGTGGTGGGTGTTGCAAGTCGGCATCCATGCAAATTACGGCGTCGCCCCGGGAATGATCATACCCGCAACGCAAGGCACTCATATGACCAAAATTGCGTGAAAAGCTTACATAATGGACCAGTTTTCCATGTTTTTGGTGGAGGTCCCGAAGCAAAGTGAGTGTTTGATCACTGCTGCCATCGTTGACAAATATGAGTTCAAACTGGAACTGATTGCGCAAACGCTCCGTCTGTTCGGCAATTTTTTGCACCGCCATGGCCAGATTTTCTGCTTCGTTATAGGCAGGTAATATGATGGAAACTAGGGGTAATGGTTCCATAAGGTTATTTTTTACTGGCAAGTTTTACCAGTTCGTTCAGTTTCCAAAGTGCGTCCATAGGTGTCATGGTATTCAGGTCCAGCGCCAAAAGCGTCTCTTTTATTTTGAGGGTATAATCATCCACATCAAATATATGTAACTGCAAGGGTGCCGCAATTTGTTTCACCTTTTGGCGCACCTCCTTTTGAGTAATCATCTTGCCTGAAGTTTCTTCGCTGCGGGTTTCAACAGATTTCTCCTCGAGGGTTTTCAATATTTCGTTCGCCCGTTGCACAATAGCCTGTGGCATTCCAGCCATTCGTGCCACATGGATTCCAAAGGAGTGGTTGGAGCCACCCGGCACTAATTTGCGCAAAAATACCACTTTGTGACCTACTTCTTTGGTGCTTACATGGAAGTTATGAATCCGTTCATGACTCTCCGCCAGCTCATTCATCTCATGGTAATGGGTGGCAAACAAGGTTTTCGGATGTGCTTTTTCGTTGTCGTGCAGATACTCCGCCAAACTCCAGGCAATGCTGATCCCGTCGTAAGTACTGGTTCCCCGACCAATTTCATCCAGCAAAATGAGCGACCGATCGCTGATATTATTCATAATCAGTGCGGTTTCATTCATCTCCACCATAAAGGTACTCTCTCCGCCGCTGATATTGTCAGACGCTCCCACCCGCGTAAATACCTTATCAACCAGCCCGATCCGCGCACTTTGAGCGGGAACAAAACTGCCCATTTGTGCCATGAGGGTGATCAGGGCCGTTTGCCTTAGCAAGGCTGATTTACCCGCCATATTTGGACCTGTAATGAGCATAACCTGCACGGAATCACTGTCCAGAAACACATCGTTGGGTATAAAGGCCTCTCCAATAGGTAATTGTGTCTCAATCACCGGGTGTCTGCCGTCTTTAATATCAATGACCTTGGAGTCGTCGAGTTCAGGACGGTGGTAATGTTGTTTCTCAGCCACCCGGGCGAAGGCAAGCAGGCAATCCAGGCGCGCCACCAATTGGGCATTGTGCTGAATGGGTTGAATATATTGTCCAATCTCCTCTACCAGTGCCCGGAAGAGCTGTTCTTCCAGGGCCTGAATCTTTTCTTCTGCCCCTAATATCTTGGCTTCCAGTATTTTAAGTTCTTCCGTAATATATCGCTCTCCATTGGCGATGGTTTGTTTTCGGGTCCACTCAGGAGGTACCTGGTCTTTCCATTTGGAGGTTACTTCAATGTAATACCCGAAAACATTGTTGAACGCCACTTTCAAACTGCTGATACCGGTGCGATCTATCTCCCGCTGCTGTATTTCCAGCAAAATTTCCTTGCTGTTGCGTACTATATGCCGCAAGTCATCCAACTCCTGATCACAACCATCGGCCATGGCGCCGCCTTTGCGAATATCAACCGGTGGATCCGGAGCAATAGCACGTTCAATCCGGGTGCGTAAACTCTGACAAGGGTTTAGCCCTTCTGCCAGCCTGGTAAAGGCAGCGTGTCCGAGTGGCAAATCCTCCAGCAATTTTTTGATCTGTTCAATAGCGCCCAGCGCCCTGCGCAACTGCATGGCTTCACGGGGATTGATTTTACCCACAGATGTTTTGGCCATGAGTCGCTCCAAATCTCCAATGTGCCGGATATGCGGCTCCAGTTCATGTACAAAATCCGGATTGTCGAGGAAAAAAGCAACCGCATCGTGCCGTTCCTGGATTTGTGTCAGGTTGGTTAATGGCAACAATACCCATTTTTTCAAGAGGCGCGCACCCATTGGAGAAATGGTTTTATCCAGTACCTGAAGCAGGGAAATGCCGTTCTCATGGTTGCTATTCACCAACTCAAGGTTTCGGATGGTAAACCGGTCAAGCCACACAAATTTTTCTGTTTGCAACCGGCTGAGCGAGGTGATATGCGCCAGGCGGTTGTTTTCCATGGCCGCCAGATAATGGAGGGCCGCGCCTGCTGCCGTTTGTGCCAGGTCCAGTTCTTCTACGCCAAATCCTTTTAAACTTACTGTTTGGAAATGAGTCAGCAGTTTTTCCCGGCCAAAATCACGGGTAAAAATCCAGTCTTCCAGGGTATTGGTGTAAAACTTATCGCCGTATAGTGCCGCAAACTCTTTGACTCTGCTTTTGGGTAATATTACCTCTGCGGGCTTAAAACTTTGTAGCAATTTATCTACCGAACCGGAATCTCCTTCACTCACAAAGAACTCTCCAGTAGAGATATCTAAAAAAGCCAAACCGAATTGCTCTTTAGATCCATATGCCAGAGTTGCCAAAAAGTTATTCGCATTATGATCCAGCAAGGCATCGTCCGTTGTGACTCCCGGTGTTACTACTTCTGTTACCGCCCGGCGAACCACCTTTCCCGGAACGGGTTTTTCCATTTGTTCGCAAATGGCTACCCGGTATCCGGCCCGCACCAGTCGGGGCAGATACAAATCCAGGGAGTGATAGGGGAAACCGGCTAATTCAATATCCGAACCACCGTTATTCCGACTGGTCAAAGTGATGCCCAGGGCCCGGCTGGCCTTTACGGCATCCTCGCCAAAGGTTTCATAAAAATCGCCCACACGAAACAGCAGAACAGCATCCGGGTACTTGGTTTTTACCTGGATATACTGCTGCATCAGCGGGGTAGTAGTGCCGCCGCCTGTGCCTGGTGTTCCGTCCTTTTTTGTTCTTGCCATGGGTGTTGTTGCACTCGAAAAGGCATAAAAATAGCCTATTCCTTATAGTTTTCCATATAATACACCATAGGTGTTAGTATACGGGATTTTGTGTCGCCCGGGCATTTGATCCTGATTTCATCAAAGATATAGATATCGCCCGGTACAGCCTCTGCAATCACTTGTCCGGCTTCTTCTCCGAATGTAGGGCCGGTATTGATAACGCTTTTTTGGAATAACCGGCCATCCACATGATGGGCTCTTATTTGGGTAATACGGAAGGATATTACCTCACATTTTGCATTCAGGTCGGTATGATCAAAGGCAAGTCGGAGTCCGGTCATGGCTTTGAATTTTCCCAATTTTACCGTGTCGGAAGACGACGGATAGGCGCCCAACACTGGTTTGGGATCGGGGATTGGTATAGCCTGAAATACCTTTTTTTGTTTGACTTTTCCTTTAACCAGGACTTGAACTGTTACCGCTCCGGTAATGGAAGGTTTAAGCTTGAACAGTTCATTATTGGCTCTGATGATGGTTCCTTTATCGGTGATCACCACATATTCGGCAATGGTTAGTCCCGGGCACAGGATTTTAACCGGATTGTCTATCCCTACATATACTGTGTTGTTTCGACTGGATTCAATCGTGATCTCTGAAGTTTTGTCTGTATTTTGCGCAGTGATACTACCAATAAAGATGCAGTATCCGAGCAAGGCCAGAATCAAGGGCTTTTGCATGGTGCTCTCAATTTTTTACCAGCAAATGTAACAAGGCTTCCGGCACTCCACTAACTTCGTTTTCCACAACTTTCATTTGAGAAATGAAACACATCCTGATAATCTGTTGTCTGGCATGCTCAGTCATCGTCCATGCAAAGGTTTGGTTGGTAGGCCCAACACGTACTTATACCGTTCCTTCCGCAGTTTCGGGCCTGGTAGCTAATGGAGATACGGTTCAAATTGATCCAGGTTTATACACCGGAAATGTAACCAAATGGTTTGCTTCTAATTTGGTCATACGTTGCCTTGGACCTGGTTATGCACATCTCGCAGCCAACGGGAATCATTCAGAAGGAAAGGCCATTTGGGTTATTAAAGGCGCCAATTGTACGGTGGAGGGCATTGAGTTTTCCGGATGTGTGGTTCCTGATCACAACGGCGCGGGCATTCGCCAGGAGGGGCAACACCTCACCCTCAGGAATTGCTATTTCCATCACAACGAAATGGGGATATTAACCTCCAACGATGGGGTCAGCGATTTTGTGTTTGAATCCTGCGAGTTTAGTTTCAACGGTTATGGAGATGGATATTCGCATAATATTTATGTAGGCGCCGTCAACAGCCTGACCATGCGTTACTGCTATTCCCACGATGCTAAAATAGGCCATTTGGTGAAAAGCAGGGCTCGATTTAACTATTTGTATTACAACCGGTTAACCGGAGAAAATGGGGATGGCAGCTACGAGGTGGATTTGCCGAACGGCGGCCGGGCGTACCTGATTGGCAATATGATCGAACAAGGGGTGAATTCGCAGAATACCGGTATTGTTTCTTTTGCCCTTGAAAATCAAAACCATCCGGAACAGGAACTCATTCTGTCCCATAACACCATAATAAACAACCGTCCAACCGGAAGATTTGTCCAGTTTTCAAACAATATCGACCTGGTTAAAATGGTAAATAATCTGTTTATGGGCGGAGGAACTTTATTACAAGGAACGGCAGCAATGGTAGACACTACCCATAACCTGAGGTTTACAACAGTATCTGCCGGACAACTAACCAACCCTGCGGGATATGATTTCAAATTGCTCCCAAGTTCCATTTGTATCAATGCAGGGATCCAACCAGGTGAACATCAAGGTGTTTCTCTTACGGCCTTGTATAGTTATCTGCACCCGCTGACACGCACCGCCCGATGGTACAATGGTGCAGCACCTGATATTGGCGCCTACGAGTTCCTGGTTTCCCGTTACCGGTCCGTTCCTGACCCGGAAATAAACACTTTAGTCGTATTTCCCAATCCTGCTCCAGCAGCTTCTTCATTCACGGTTCAATTCAATGAGCCATGGCTCCAAACCGCACACCTGATCATCTGGGATCTTTATGGTCGAAAAGTTGGACAAGGCCAAATAGAAAAAGGACAAACAGCAATCGAATACGAAACAGCACATCTGCCATCTGGAACCTACCTGATTCAAGTTCCGGAGATGAAAACCGCTGTGCAGCTGCAGCTGCGCTGAATATCCAATATCCAAGTGGGCGGGTGTTTGGCGTCAGCACTTTTGTCTGGATTGAACACGCGTGAATAGCCAGGACTGACCTAAACCTTAGGCCGGACATACGTGAATAGTCAAATAAATGTGCTGACACCAAACACCCGCCCCACTTGGATATTCGACATTGGACATTGGATATTGGACATTCTACAAAACAAGGATTTTGCCGCGATAAATCCGGTTGCCATCTATTACTGTCACCAGGTACATGCCTGGAGATAATGTTGTTTTAAGTTGAGTTTCCTGATGGGTTGCGGCCTGACGATATACTTCTTGTCCATGGGTGTTGGTGATGGAAATGACCGCTTCGGCTGTAGGGAATTCGCTTAGATTTATAGTAAAGTTGCCAGTGGACGGATTTGGAAAAATATCTAAAGAACCCCAATCTAATTCTGTTACGGAAGATATCCCGGTGTTGAATTTGGTAACAAACCCTCCTTTGCCATTGAAAACAAACCCGTCTTCATTAAAATTGTACAGAAACCCACCTGCTCCATATAGACAACCATTGTCATCAAAGTCAATGCAGGAACCATAATACTCATTCGAAAATAGCTCGCAGCCACCGCCACCAACCGTACGGGCGCTTACAGGAAATCCATCATAACTGGTCGCAGTTATTAACGCGTCCACGCAGCCATCCGGTTCAACTTGATTATTTCCAAATGTTATGGCCTCGCTGATATACCCGACCGTATAAATAAAGCCCCAGGGGTGAAGGGCTACATCCATTATAGCGTAATCGTCAGAATCATAGGGTATGAATACCGGGATGGCAAAACTGCTGCCTTTTAGTTTCAAAACTGCACCGGCGTAACTGGAACTGATGCTCAGGATATTGGCATCATCGAGTTTAAGGTCGGTGCTGGCATCGATAGCCAAATAGGCTCCTCCTTCGGTATCCATATCCACACCAAGAACGTCTACATATTCGCTGGAACTGATTTTTCTGGCCCATTGTACAACCCCGGAGGCATCCAGGCCAGCTGCAAAATGTGTTCCGCTTGGCTCGGTAGTGGTAAGTGTTGTGCCGTTGGAAAATGTAATTTGGTCGTCAAAGGTGCCAATCATAACACCCTGCCCATTTTGGTTAAATGCCATTGATTTGCCTGTTGGACTACCGGTGGAATTCACAGGGAACTTAACATCGGTTGTTGTGCCAGCATTGGTATTAAAAAACGAAAGGAAAAAACTCAACTCCTGCTGATTACTGTACATAAATCCCGGCCCGAGATTTAAAATTTCGGAATCATAACTGATCAACGCAACCATATCCCCTGCGCCCGACTTTTCAATACCTGCAACCTGAAAATTGCTTCCAGTATCTCCTTTATAGGTTTTGGCCCACAAGGTTTCACCTCCCGGGCCAAATTTGGCCAGCAATACCTCGTTACAAAAAGTTCCGGTGCAAGTTTTAGTTACAGTAATCCCATCTCCCAAATCAACACTGTTCACAGAAAAGGAAGTGGCCAGGTATACACCATCCAAAGAAGGTGCAACGATATGAAACGGGCTTTCACCAATGGTACCCAGGTCTTTTACCCATTCAAATAAACCGTCGCCACGGTATTTTGCGATGAAATAAGAAATGCCGCCAGCTTCTGGAATGACAGCTACCCCTTGTGCAAAAGCACACGGTGCAGTGCAAAAACCGGCCAAATAAACATTCCCTCCAGGGCTGACAGCCACGTCAACCACCTGGAACCCAAGGTCTTCCGGAGAGTCTGCGGCTGATTGAATGGATTTGACCCACATTAAATCCGGTCCACCGGATTGAGCAATGCTGTGTAGGGAAAGGAAGAGGAATAAGAAAAGCAGGTTAATGTGTTTCATGATTCAAATTGTTGGTTATGTCATCACACAAAAGATATGTAGGCCATCGTTGAAAAAATTTTGGACTGCCTAAATGGTAAACAAAGATATACTGCTCAAGTCCATCGCCATCGACTTGTTGATCCAAATGCTTAAAAGTAGCCAAAAGGAAGGCTTAAGTATGAATTATCCTTGCAGCAATTGCCAAAGCTGAATAACTTCTTTTGCCTCTCGTACATCATGTGCGCGCAGAATTCTGGCGCCATGTTGAAGGGCAACCATGTGCAGGGCGGTGGTGCCGTTCAGCGCATTTTCCGGAGATATGCCCAGGGGCTTGCAAATCATGGATTTTCGGGAAAGGCCTGCCAAAACAGGCAGCTCAAGTACCTTTTCAAATACGTGTAAATGTTTGAGCAGCGTATAGTTTTGCTCAACGGTTTTCCCAAAACCAAAACCCGGATCCAGCACAATGTCTTTAACCCCTGCAGCTCGCAAC
Source organism: Saprospiraceae bacterium (assembly GCA_044347755.1). Lineage (GTDB taxonomy): Bacteria > Bacteroidota > Bacteroidia > Chitinophagales > Saprospiraceae > M3007. The sequence continues at coordinate 3,547 of JBIKUE010000022.1, read as the reverse complement.
AAAGCGATTTTTTGAATGAAAAAATCCAGCACCTCCGTTACAACATCCTCATAATGAGGGTTTTGTTGCATAGTCTGGGGAGTTCCCAGCATATGCATCAGTACATACGGTACTTGTAAAGCACCAACGGTTTGGAACAAATCAGTATCCTGCCGGCCTCCGGAAATATCATTGACGATATGCGCACCTGCCTGAACGGCTTCTCTGGCAACTGTTGAACGCCACGTATCTATGGAAAGAATGGCCTGCGGAAAATCCTGGGCAATCCGGGTTGTTGCGGGCATTACCCGACTCAGCTCTTCATCCTCACTTACCTCCTTCGCACCCGGGCGTGACGATGCGCCACCGAGATCCAGGATGGTAGCCCCTTCCTGAAGCATTTTTTCAGCCTGTTGTACAATGGAATCTATGTGCGTGTATTTCCCTCCGTCGAAAAAGGAATCAGGCGTAAGGTTGAGGATGCCCATAACTACCGGCTGAGAAAGATCCAGCAGGCGCCCATTGCAGAGAATGGTCATTTAGACTTATTGGGAAAAAGTTTGCGCAGAAGTGTAAGCGGCGAAAAATCAGAGGGCGAAAAAGTGGATTCCAGGAATACCAGTTTCAAACGCCTGCTGGCACTTGAAACAGCTATGAGCAGGGCATTTTTGCCCTCTTCATGTACTTTTTGAATAGAATCCAGACGCCAGTCGTTAGGTTGGGAGCCTTCTTCGGGTTGATCAGTATGGGAATCGGCTAAATGATATCCCTTGGCTTCCAGGTTTCTAAGTGCTTCTGAAACGGATTGACTTTGTTGCATGGTTACGTAAACAAACTTTCAGACTGTAGATGACTTGTTCTCTCAGTATGATCCTAAACACAACTGCTCCTTCATTTGTTTTCAAAGCAAAAGAACGAATTACCCCCCATTCCCGTTTCTTCTTTCTGGAAATATTTTTTTCCTCCCCCCCACATTCTCCACATTCCCCACATTCCCCACATTCTCCACATTCCCTAACTCCCCAGCTCCAGCTGTTCTCTCACTAACTGGTAATAGGCGCCGCGTTTTTGGGTCAACTCCTGGTGGGTGCCTTGTTCTATCACTTCTCCTTTGTCGAGCACAATAATATTGTCAGCGTTTCGCACGGTGCTCAAGCGGTGAGCCACAATGACCACTGTTTTGCCATGAAAGGCAGTTTCAAGGTTTTGCATAATCACTTTCTCGTTGTGCGCATCCAAGGCATTGGTGGCCTCGTCAAAAAACAAGTATTGCGGGTTTTTATACAAAGCACGGGCAATCAGTAGGCGTTGTTTTTGTCCCTGACTTAATCCGGTTCCGTCCTGACCTATTTTGGTATTGTAACCAAGCGGCAGCGTCTCGATAAACCCTTGAATGTTAGCCGTTTTAGCAGCTTCCAGCAGGCGTACACGGTCGATGTTTTCTACACCCAGGGCGATATTTCGGGCGATGGTATCATTAAAAATAAATCCATCCTGCATTACTACGCCACAACTGGATCGCCAGGTACGCGGTAAAAAGCTGTCTAGACCAAGGTCATTCAGTCGCACACTTCCTTCCTGAGGAGCATAAAAATGCAACAACAATTTGAGTAATGTGGTCTTTCCAGAACCGGAGGTGCCCACAATGGCCGTGGTTTTACCGTGCGGAAAATGAAGATTCAGGTGTTTCAATACCCAGGGATCATGTGGCCCTCCGTAACGAAACGAGACATTTTGCAGGGTTAAATCGCTGTTTTTAGGCAATTCGCTGACTTTCGACTCTTCATTAGAGGATTCATCAGCACGTTCATGAACCTCGTTCATGCGCTCCAAACTGATCTTGGCTTCCTGTGCATGCAGGAGGAATTGCACCAGTGACTCCAGCGGCGCGTTCATATGCCCAATGATATACTGAACGGCCAACATAGCGCCCAAACTCAGCTGGTTATCTATAACTGCCTGAGCCGCCAAAACAGAGATGAGTATGTTTTTACCTTCATTGATAAATGCTGCCCCGGCTCGTTGGGATTGGTCGGTAGACAGATATTGCACATTCACGCGAAACAGCCGCGCCTGAATTCGTTCCCAGGCCCAACGTTTTTGTCGTTCGGCATTGTGCAATTTGATTTCCTGCATGCCGTTGACCAATTGAATAAGGGCATTCTGGTTTTCTGCCATCTGTTCGAAACGCCGATAGTCGAGTGAACGTCTGCGGGCCATAAACAGCCAGACCCAGCCGAAATAACCCAGGGCGCCCAAGAAAAATACCAGAAAGATCAGGGAGTTATAAAACAACAACACCCCGCTGAATACCACCAGATTCACCAGAGAAAAGAGGGTAACCAGAGAAGAGGATGTCAAAAAACGCTCCACCCGTTCATTGTCGTAAATCCGCTGCAGTAAATCACCTGTCATTTTCGCGTCGAAGTACGACATCGGCAGGCGCATCAATTTGAGCAGGAAATCAGAGATCAGGTTGATATTGATGCGCGTACCAATGTGTAACAAGATCCAGCCTCTGATAAATTCCACTGCAACCTGACTGGCAAATAACATACCCTGAGCAGCCAAAATGAGGTATACAAAGTTCAAATCACGTAATTGTACCCCTTTGTCTACCAGCACCTGCATCAAAAAAGGAAAAACAAGCTGAATCACACTGCCCAGCAACAAACCGATACCCAATTGCCAGATCAGCCTTTTGTGTTGCATGACATAGGGCCAAAGGAATTTGAAGCCAGAGCGATTGGTTTTTTCACCTTCCCGTTTATAGAACTCCGGCGTGGATTCCAGCAACAATAATATCCCCTGAGGCTCCGTGTTCACCACATCGCTGATCCAGCCATTCAGAAAATCCTGCTCCTTCATCTGGGATTTTCCACTGGCAGGGTCAGCCACAAAAACCTCCCCGCCGGATATTTTATACACAACCACAAAGTGATCCTGCTTCCAATGCGCTACACAGGGCAATGGAATATCTTTCGACAGGCGATTGAATCCGGTTTTTACGCCCAGGGTACGAAATCCGATCTTTTCTGCAGCTTCCGCAATGCCTGCCAGCGACGCGCTTACTTTGTCGGTATGCGACAACTGACGCAAATATTCAATGGAATAATAACGCCCGTAATGCCGCCCGATCATGCGCAGGCAGGCGGCACCACAATCCGAAGAGTCATACTGTTTATCAAAAGGAAACTTATCCACGATGCATGTTTGGGTAACGGGGTTGGGTGCAAAAATAGGATTTACAGTCGGTAGTAAAAATCATTGCATGTTTTTGACTCAGAACGTGGATGAAAACCTCACTTTTGCGTTTGGAACGCGGATGGTTTGGAACGCGGATTTTTTTGGGGAACGCGGATTTTTTTTGGGAACGCGGATTTTTTTGGGAACGCGGATGACGCGGATTTTTTTTTGGGAACGCGGATGACGCGGATGACGCGGATTTTGGAAATTGCCTGCGGCAATTTTTTGGTTGAAAAAATTTTAAATCTTGAATTAACTCAAAGAGCTGCCGAAGGCAGCAGAAAAATCCGCGTCATCCGCGTCATCCGCGTTCTAAAAAAAA
>JBIKUE010000114.1:0-14816 GCA_044347755.1 Saprospiraceae bacterium | reverse complement strand
CAACCCTGGCAAACAAGATTTTGACCAAATCCTTTAATACCGATATGTCATTCGACAATTCCATGAACCAGATTTATTCAACAAAACAAATTTACATAAGCTTGGGTTGCGTGCCTAAGTTTTTACCTGTATTGTTAATTTTCCGGACAAACCGAACAAGCCCTTGCCTTCAAGTTCGTTATAGATAAATCCTTCGCAAACATCTTTTATAGTTATGTCAATTCTTAGTGTTGTAATCATTTTACAGATATTTTGTGTTTAATAAGTATTCGTGTGTATATACGCTTAAAAGTGCCATCTCCATTGGAAGTATAAAAACTTGGGCCACCTTGTGCAAATGTACCTTTTTTTGCAATTGTAGACATAGGAATACCGTGAGTTAAATTTGAACCTATTATTTCAAATTGTTCTGGACAATATTTATCAAGAAATGAAATAGGAACACCCATTTCACCATCATAATCACTGGGAATGGCATCAGTAAAAGATACTTCTATTGCATTGTAGTTTTCGTAATTTTGATACCCAATGCCTTTTATATCTTTATGTTTACTAAATTTCAAATTGTCTTCCATTGACATTAGTGGCATTGGTTGGTGTCGTCTTCCGTGATCAAGGTTTGTTAACCAACAAGAATTATTTATTCCGATACAAATCTCGCCATCTATTTTTCGCCACCAAGAACCTTCTGGTCTCTCATTACTAACTCGGTTTGCATACTCTTTGTTAGAAGTTTTAAAATACATTGCTTGGCTTGTAGATTTTACCCCCATCCACATTTTGTCATTCTTGATTAGCGAAAAAACTTCTTTGTATGTTACTGCATTCATATTACTAATTAAAACAAACTGCTTGTCTGCTTCAACTATCCAAGATAAAAAGTTACGGAACAATGAGAATGGCGGATTTGTAATTATTATGTCTGCTTCGTCTCTTAGTTTTTTAATTTCTTCGCTACTAAAATCACCATCTCCTTTTAAATAATGCCACTCCAAATCATTAACATCTCTTTTCCCATCACCGGTTATGTCGTTTTCAAGAATAAAAATTTTTCCATTTTGTACAGTTTTATTTTTGTCAAATTGTGGGTTTGTAGTTTCAAAAAGTGTAGGTTGGTAATCGTTTTTGTATATCTTACTGTCGGGTGCGTAACTTGTGCTTATTAGTTTTTTAAGTCCAAAGCGTTCAAAATTCTGTGCAAAAAATTTGGTAAAATTACTCCATTCAGGGTCATCACAAGGCAGTAAAATTGTCTTGCCACGAAAAACATCAGGGTTGAAATCTAAATATGCGTTGATTTCCTTTTCTATGTCGTGGTATTGAGTATAAAACTCATCGTTTTTTGCATTTTTTGCATTTGTTAGATTGCTGTGCGCCATATTCTGTTCAACTTAACGAAGATTTTTATTTATGTTGTTCTGTACTAGCCACCAACGTTTGCTTCCTTGTCAAACCGCCGCGCTTAGCGAGAGGTTGGCAGGGAAGCGTTAGTTAGCCACTATATTTATTTTGTTTGCCTTGGTCTGAACTCAATATCTAATTTCTCCTTCAAAAAATCTTTCAGAACGTAAACAACTATTCTTCTGTCATCTTTAGCATCGTCTAAAAAATATCTCGTGTAATCATCTGGCCCATCAGAATTAACGATTTTTAAAGTTCGTTTCTTTCCTTGAATGTCAATAATTTCATCACCATCTAAAATTTTTATATCCCAGCAAACAATACTGTGCAGATATTCAAATGAATGATTAAAGTTTTTGTCAAGGAAATTTTTTAGTTCCACATAGTAAATTCTGGACTGGTCAACTGTTAATTTATTTCTCTCCTTAACAAGGATGTCAATACCTGTATTTGTATTATAGTCAATCATTTCAAAAGGAAACAAGTCGGGCTCCAATAAGGATATTTGCATTAGTAATGCGTGAACTCCCGACTCTAATTGTGGCTCATATAGTTTTACTCCTTTATACTCAGCAAGTTTTTGCTTGATTGCCATTTTCTTTCTTCTCTCGTATTCACGCTTTTCTTTCTCAACAGTGTCATAACCTTTTGCTTCTCCTTGAAGCCAATCTAAAATAGCATACTCTTCACTGTTTGTGATCCTATCATATATTTGCTTAACGGTATTTTCTATGTCTTGTAAGACTTCTGGCAGTGTTGCTTCAACAGAACCCCTGTTTGCCGTAAGTTTGAAATTTTGACAATTAAAAAAAGCGTGAAATTTAGTATATTCACTACCTTTTGTTACAATCCATTCGTTTTTTCGTTGAACAGGTATAAAATCCTTACATAACCATAATCCGTATCTTTCTTGCATTGTATATAGGCCGTCAGGATTTCCCTGTCTTTTCAGCAACTTATTATATGAATACTTTACATATTTTCCCTCAACATAGAATGCCGCTTGATATTCGATGTATGGAAAGTTTGGTAAAGTTCCTGTTTCGATCCATTTTTTGCAAAAGTAGTCGGGTGCATCGTTAGTGTGTATTTCAAAAAGCTTATTTGTATTCTGGCTTTCTTCTGGAAATACATGTCCAAAGTTGATTATTTCAAAACTTTTTGCGTCCAAGCCTTTCAAAAATATTTGGTAATTACTAAATGTATCAATGCCAAATTCTTTGTCAATAGCACCAAATTTAGTTTTCCAAAGAATATAGTCTTTTAGTATTGCGTGCTTAAATACACTGAATTTATTTAAATTATAGCCTATTATTTCTATCTCTGTTCCTTTATTGTCTTCTGGGTCTTCAGTGATGGTGTATTCATATGAAGGTATAATATTCTGATTTAAGCTTTTGTAAATATCATTCATTACCGCTTTTATACATTTCCCCCCCTTGTATGTTACAAGGTTCACCTGCCTACTGTGGAAGTATACTTTTGTTCCGTGACCTTTTTCACCAATAGACTCACTATCACCTATCTTGGTTGAATTACCTAAGTCGAAAAAACTTTCTAGCTCTTGTTCATCCATCCCCTTTCCATTGTCTCTAATTTTAACTCTAAATAGTTCCTCGCCATAGTGGTTTATAACGTCAAACGACAGATGGATTTCGTTAGCACGAGCATCTATACTATTACTAATTGCTTCTCTAACTATTTCCAAAGGATTAGCAAAGTTGTTTGCAATCTCCTTGAACTCATTTACCTGATTAACTTTCGGTGTTTTTTTTGTGGTCATATTTTATTTTCGTTTATCTGTTATTACATTTATCGTTGTGGCTAACTAAGGCTTTACGCAATTCCCCATATAGCCTCCATTGCGTGAAAATCCGCTTTGTAACTACTCTTTACCCAAGCCGCAGTTGCGTGAATCCAACCAGTTTGAGCTGGATTTACGCAACTGGCTATCCCAAAAGTAAAAGGTGGCGTTTGGCTCATTAAGTAATTATTTTAAGAGTAAAAGTAGGTTTAAACTTCAAATTTCCAAATCATCCAGCGGAGATTTTATTTTATCCCAACTTTTTTTGGTGATATGGGTGTAAATCTCTGTGGTTTTGCTGCTTTCGTGCCCCAATAGGTCCTGAATATACCGTAAATCTACTCCCTTTTCCAATAAATGCGTGGCGAAAGAGTGGCGCAAAGTATGCACAGTGGCCAATGGATTGATCCTGGACCGTTCTTTTGCCGCCGTAAATATGGCCTGTACACTCCGATCACTGTATGCGCCACCGTCCGCCCCTTCAAACAGCCAATGAACCGGGCGATAATAGGCCATATAAGCCTTTAGCATTGCTTCTGTCTTTCCTGCCAGAATGGTACATCGATCTTTTTTGCCCTTACCGTCGCGTACGAAGATTCGGTGTTCACTTACCTGTATATCCGTCAACCGCAATTTTGTCAGTTCTCCAAGTCGAAGACCGGCAGAATAAATAAACATTAGAATGCAGCGATGTTTGAGGTTGTCAACAGCGCGGAGAAGGCGCGTTACCTCGTCCTCTGTTAACACTTGGGGTAATTTTTGTGGCTTTTTAGCTTGTACAAGACCCTCAACTTTCTCGGTCTGGTTCAATACTTCGCTATAAAATATCTTTATAGCACAGGATATCTGATTCTGATATGATTCCGTGAGGTGTTTCGTGGCGACAAGGTGCATGAGGTACGCATTAATCTGTTTACGCGTGATGTCCCTTGGCTTGATGTCATTGTAATACAGGATAAATTGCCGCAGCGAATTCTTGTAAGACTTGACGGTGCGCCAGCTATACCGTTTTAGCGTAAGCATTTGCTCCAAAGCTACTACGGCTGCTTCGTATCGGGCAAGAATGATTTTTTCCGGAGTCTTGAGCTGCCTTTCTGGCTCTGGAAGTCGCTCCGGGATATCGTCTGTCCGCTGGAAGCCCCACTGCAATTGATCTTTTGAAAAGTACTGGTCCAGGAATCGGAGTGTCAATTTGGTGTAAGGTATCTCCCATACTTTTTGTTCGGCATTCCACCGCCTGCCATGTATATTTTTTACCTTCCCAAGATGTTGAGGTACCAAGTGAAAAGGTAAGTGCAAGGTCAAATAATGGCAGTTTCCGGGATTCAAACAGATCCCGATCATGTGTTCAGGGCGAAGTATTGCAGGGTTAGGCTGGGCCAACAAGCGACCTTTAGAAACCGTAGGAAGTGAGGCGGCCTCTCGCAACGTTTGCTGTAAATCTTCTACTGATGCTTTTTGAAAGGGGGGAATTGGGGCAAATCCCCCCGCATCTGGCTGTTGAACATAATGTATATCCTCCCTGGGACCAGGAGCTGTAACTGGGAGACTTGTTGAATCCTCCTTTCCCAATTTCACAATTTGATAATCTGCAAAAATCGTCCTCAAACTCCCCCAAGCCTCCGTAGTATAAGGTATATGCCAGCAATTCAACTCTGGCGCCCAGCGACTGCCTTTGATTTGTTTCATTTTATTGGGTAAGGCGCCGTCAAATGCCTGGGCGCGAATGGATATTCGCCTCAAATTGTTGTATTGAAGTGGAGCAATCAGTAAACGCATAGGTCAAAAAATCATTGATTCGAATACAAAAAAAACGGCTTTTATCCATTTTAAATGACTGATAACCAGTTGATTGAAAAAATAAGTGATGCTTAACGGTTGTTTGTCTGATCATAAACGATTATTTTTGGGTACTCACCAAATTTCTGCCAAATGAAAAATGAATGTCAACAATGCGGTAAAACGCTCTTAGGGCGTACCGATAAAAAATTTTGTAGCGTAGCCTGTAAAAACTTCTTCAACTTCGCAAAGCGAAAGGCTACCCGGAGTGCAGTTAAAGAAATCGATGGCTACCTCCACCGCAACCGCGAGATTTTAGCCACCTTGATGGGTGAAAGCAAAAAGGAAATATTGGATCGAGCAGTTCTCGCACGTGCCAGATTTCGCTGGGAATTTATGACCGGAATCTACAAAAACAAACAAGGAAAGTGGTATCACATCGTATACGACTATGCCTGGATGGAATTTACCGACCAAACCATTCTTATTGTTCGAAAGATATAAAATTGCGGGTGCCTCCCCTCAGATCCTTCGCTGCGCTCAGGAAGACAAATAATCGTCTGCGATTACGCGATCGTTCGTTGTTGCACGCGCGGGCACCCAGAACAGAGTTCCGGGGTACATCGTTGCGCTCACAGGGCCCGGAACGGAGTTCCGGGATACGTCGTCCCCAAAATTCCGTTTCTTTGCACCCTAATGACGGTCCTCCTCACCACACTCAACGCCAAGTACATCCATACCAATCTGGCTATCCGGCTCCTGTACGAGCTGAACCGGGATTGGCCGGGACTGGCGTGGAAGGAGTTTACCATTAACCAGGATCGCGACGAGATCGCCCGCCAATGCGCGGAGTACGACGTGGTGGCCTTCAGTTGCTACATCTGGAATATCACCCAAACGCTGGAAACGGCGCGTAAGATCAAGGCGCTGAATCCGCATACGCAAATCCTGCTCGGCGGACCAGAGGTGAGCTACGACTGGCAGGACGTGATCGCGCGGCCGGAGGTGGATTATATCATCACGGGCGAGGGCGAAACGCCGTTCCGGGAGTTTCTGTACGCCTGGCCGGAGGTGGGTCACCTGGCCAATCTGGTGCACAAAACGACTACAGGCGAGGTGCGGTATTTTTCCAATCCTGTCATTTTCGAGCTTTCGCAGTACCGCGATATTCGTCCCTGGCAAAACGACCCGCCGGAAACCCTGGCCGGAAAGGTGCTTTACGTAGAAACTTCCCGTGGATGCCCTTATAAATGCGAGTTCTGCCTGGCCAGTCTGGACAACAAGGTGCGCTACCTGCCGGATGAACACATTAAATCTTCGCTGCTGTACCTCATGCAGCACGGGAAGGTGATCAAGTTCCTGGACCGTACCTTCAACATGAAAAAGGATTTCACCCTGGATATCTTCCGTTTCATTTTGGAGCATCACCGCCCGGGCAATATTTTTCAGTTCGAGATCACGGCAGATATCCTGCACCCCGACATCATCCGTTTTATTCAGGAACACGTGCCGCCCGGGTTGTTCCGTTTTGAGATTGGCATACAATCCGTGAACGCACAGGTGAATCTGGAAGTAAGCCGAAAACAGAATTTCGAAAAAACCAAAGGCATCATCCAGGCCCTGCAGCACAAGGTGGAAATGCACCTGGATCTCATCGTAGGGCTGCCGCTTGAAACGCTGCCGGATATCCGGCATGGCTTTACAGAGGTTTTCAAGCTATTTGCACCGGAATTGCAGCTCGGGTTCCTTAAATTCCTCAAAGGCACACCTGTGCGGGAAAAATACGAACAGCATGGTTTTGTGTTTGATCCAGAACCGCCCTATGAGGTCATTGAAAGCAACTACCTCTCCCAGGCAGAACTGGACCGCATCCGGCTGGTAGAGCACGCTCTGGAAATATACTGGAACAAACCCCGCGCCATCCGGACGCTGAAATACGTCACGGAGCGCTACCATATTTTCGATTTTCTGGAAGGACTGGGCGAATGGTTCGGTCAAGCGCATCCGTTCCATCAATACACCCAAGGCAATGCTTATGAGCGACTGCTGTCTTTCGTGCAGCAGTATTACCCTGAAGATATCTACCTGCCGCAGCTCATTGAACTGGATTATTGTACGCAGCAGAAATCGCGCCCTAAGCCGCTTTTGCTGCCGGAGCTTGACCCGGATGACAAAGCAGACCTGATCGCCTCACTTTACCCTGGCTCCTCTCCCAAAGCGCGTTTTCTGGCCTTTGCCTTAAGCTTTGATCCGGAATTGCTGGACCGTGAACATCGTCTCGAGCCCGGCAATTTTCAGGTGTTGCTGATGTACGAGGGGCAGCAGGCGTGTGTTTGGAAGGGTGTGGAGGTGGATGGGAGGGTATCTCCCGTCGCGATGCGACGGGTTATTCATGTTTGACCGCTTCGCGGTCGCCTTCCGGTTCGCCCCGCTGGGGCTACAAATATTGCGCCCCGCTGGGGCTACAAATATTACAACACGAGCAGAAAGCCCTACTTTTGCCTCTACAAGCATAATTCAACCATGCAACACAGGATGCACTCATTTTTGATGCTTTTCCGCAAGCCTAATCTTGCCTTCTTTCCTATTGCTTTTTTGCTTCTCCTGGCCGCCTGTCAACCGCCGGAATTCAATGAGAAAAAGGAGCCGGAGATTGGCAAGGTTAACCTTGATCTGCGAAACAGGAAGGTGCAAATGCTGTATAACCTGCGGGATCACCGCAAAACCGACAGCCTGATCCTGTTTCTGAAAGACCGGGATGTAACGCTGCGTTACCTGGCGGCCCTGTCGTTTGCTTCAGTGAAAGACACCAATGCTATTTCTGCCCTGGTACCATTGTTGCAGGATCCGGTGGAAGACATTCGCATTGCCGCCGCTTTTTCCCTGGGCCAGATTGGTTCGTCTAAGAGTGAACAACACCTGATAGACGCATTTATTGCGGAAGATTCTCTTTCCCAACATCAGCGGTTTAATGCTACCATTTTGGAGGCTGTAGGCAAATGCGGCACCCGCAAGAGTCTTAAAAATATTGCTGCCATCAGCACCTATCAAACAGCCGATACACTCCTGTTACTCGGTCAGTGCCGGGCAATCCTGCACTTTGCCGTACGGGATTCGTCGGTGATTGAACCTGTGGCCACCCAGCGCATGGTGGATTATGTGGGCAATGAACAAATACCCGCTCCGGCCCGATTGGTTGCAGCCTATTACCTGGCCCGCGCCAAAGGGGTAAAGCCAGACAGTGCACAATCTGTTACCCTTGGTTTGGGTTTTGTTCGGGCCACCAATGCTCCGGAGTTGCGCGCACAAATTGCTCAGGCGCTTGGCAAATCCGGTAGCACTCCGGCCTTTGGAATGATTTCAAAAGTGATCAAAACCGAGCAGGACTGGCGGGTAACCTGTGAGCTGATTAAAGCTCTGGGTACCTTTTCATATGACACTTCAAGGGTGCTTGTAGCTGAAAAATTGTACGACCCAAACCCACATGTGACCAACGCGGCAGCAGCATTTTTTGTACAAAATGGCAAGCCACAGGACGGCGAATGGTATTGGCGCATGGCCCGTGATAATGCCGGCTGGCCGGTTCCGGTTCAGATTTCCTTGTATCGGGCTGCCAATAAAAACCTCTCCTTCCGGGGTGATTCCACTGCCAAAGCGGATTTAAACTGGCGTTTAAAACAGATTTTCCAGCAATCTAAAAATCCTTACGAACGTGCTGCATGTTTGCATGCGTTAGCAGAACATGGCTGGAACTACTCCTGGATTCATCAATATGGGTTCAATGATGCATCGCCGGCGGTTAAAATGGCTGCCACAGAAGCGCTGGTTAATATCATGAAACGGCCCGACTTCTGGGCGCATTTCGGTGAGGGAGGAAAGGGCGTACGCCGTACACTGTACAACTATACCCGTGAAATTGTGGCCGGCGGCGATCCGGGCATGATGCTCAGTATTGCACCCGCATTTTCCAAAGATAATCCACTGAATTTCAGAGAAATAAGAGATTCTGCCCGACTCAACGATTTCCGCGAGGCACTGGACAAACTCAAGATGCCCCGCGATTACGAAACCATTGCGGAAATGCAAAAAGTGGTAGCATTCCTGGAAGGGCAACCTGCACCTGCCATGCCTAAAATACCATACAACCACGGTATCGACTGGGGCCGTATGCAAGTAGTAGGACCGGCTACGGAAGTTACTATTCAAACCGCCAAAGGAAATATCGTGCTGGAGCTTTGGCCACAATGGGCGCCCGGCTCGGTAGCCAATTTCATTGAGCTGGCGAGTACCAATTTCTACAATGGCAAACCTTTCCACCGGGTAGTTTCCAACCATGTCATTCAAAGCGGCTGTCCTCGCGGTGATGGTTCCGGCTCACTGGATTATTCTCTTCGTACAGAAATTGGTTTGGCTTGGTATGATCAGCCCGGCTTACTTGGCATGGCATCCTCAGGTTTTGATACAGAGGGGACACAGTTCTTCATCACCCACGGCGCCCGGGTACACCTCGACGGGAAATACACCATTTTTGGTCGGGTAAAATCCGGTCTGGAAGTGGTTAACCAAATCCAGCAAGGGGATGTAATGGACAAAGTAACCGTCAAATACTAATTGGGAAGGCACAAAGTGGCATAAAGGCGCAAATACACGGAAACACGAAGGCACAAAGGCGCGAAGGCACAAAGGGGTTTAGGTTGGCCTTCGGCCAACCTAAGTTAAAATAGTAAAACGAAGGGTCTATTTGGCTACGCCAAATAGACCCTTCGTGCCTTTGCGTCTTCGTGCCTTTGCGTCTTCGTGCCTTTGCGTCTTCGTGCCTCTGTGCCTTCGTGTTTCCGCGTCTTAGTGCCTTATCATAGGTAAGAAGACCTCCGCCATCATGCACCTGGCGGAACCGCCGCCATAGGTTTCGATGGTATGGATGGGTGCGTGGAGCAATTGGGTATGGCTTTCCAGTTTTTGCACCTGTGCAGGCGTGAGCGCATGAAACGCGGTGCTGGACATCACGAGGATGGTATGGTCGCTGGTGTTGCGCACCTGGAGCATGTTGCCGGCAAAGGCGTTCATTTGATCCAGGGTAATGTCTACGATCTCTTTATTGGTTTCCCGGAATTTATTTTCCAGCATTTGGCGTTCAGAGGCATCACGTACGGAGTCCATGCAGATAACCACAAAGGTTTCGCCCAATGCCATCATCACATTGGTGTGGTATATATCCTGCCCATTAGCATCTACAGAATGAAACACCACCTTTTGATAGCCCATTTGCTGGCATAATTCCTCCAGCAGATCGGCATCTGTGCGTTGGCTCAGGCAGGCATAAGCAAGGCGGTGCTGATGGTCGAAAATGATACTTCCAGTTCCTTCCAGAAAAATATTATTAGCCTCATTGGTTTCCAGGCAGATCCGTTTTTCTGAATAGTAGCCTTGCTCTAAAACGGTGTCTATGATGGCATCGCTGCGTTCCAATCGACGTGTAGGGGCAAACATAGGGTAAGTAACCATGTATCCTTCCTGGTGGAATGTTACCCAGTTGTTTGGGAAAACGGCATCCGGTTTTACCGGACTGGCGGTATCCTGTGCCACGATCACATCCACACCGGCAGCCCTGAGTTGGGCGACGAAACCGTCAAACTCCTGCATAGCGCGCTCCCGCATTTCAGCAGGCGTCAGTTTGCCATCTCTGCTCTGAAAAGCGTTGTTTGCAGCAGTTTCTTCATTAAAAGCAAAATTGGCCGGGCGGACCATCAGGATGTGGGGTGTAGTTTGTTGGCGCATGGGAAAGAGTGTTCAAGTTTTTGAGTGTGCGAGTGTTTGAGTTGGCGTTGCTTTTGATGGCCCGATGGTGTTTGATACAAAGATTTACGGAAAGAAAATTTTTGGCAGGAAAAAGTGCCTGAGGCAAATGATATTTGCGAGTGCAAAGTTATTATAAAAACAGCTGATTGCCTACAGTCGCCTGAGGTTAACAGCCGCGAACAAACCTCCATCCCAACGCACAACTCGAACACTTAAACACTCGCACACTTAAACACTCGCACACTCCCCCTTGAAGCGCTACTGCCGAAATTGTTACCATCCGCTTTCGTATAAAGCCAAGTTCTGTGCTCATTGTGGGCAGAAGGACACGGATGGGCGTGTGGGTATGAAAAATTTGCTGGGACGGCTGTGGAACAACACCTTTCATCTGGAGGGCAAATTTATTCGCACTGCCTGGCATCTGTTTATTCCGGGCAAGGTAACCCAGGAATTTTTTAAGGGTAAACAGGATCGGTATCCACACCCAATCCGCATGTTTGCCATTGCGATGTTCCTGTTTTTATTCATGGTGAATGCCATGTTGAAAGACATAGAAAGTGGTGGTGATGGAGAGTTTTTTAATTATCAGACAACCGTAGAAACAGAAACCGGCGATACTATACTGAAAAATGAATCCATTTCTGATTATGAACGGATGAGATTTGAGGTCGCCCGTTATGACCTTGTTCAGGATTACAAAAAATTACCTGCAGAGTGGAGGTTACCGCAAACAAACCTGGTGGTTGATTCCCTGCAGCGATCCTTTTCTCACAGGCATCAAATGTCTGTAGAGCCCCTGGATTCCTTGTTAAAGGCTGATCCGGATACCACTGGTTTTGGTGTAAACTTGTTTAACGGGCAAGGAAAAGCACAAATTGCGGTTATGGATTTGGTCAGATACGAACCGGAAGAAATTATTCGCAGGTATCAACTCAACAACTGGTTGCAACGAACCATTGTACGCCAGGCGATCAAATCCTACAAAACACCGGAAGCCTTTTTACATGCTGCTTTAGGTAGTTTGACCTGGGCCATTCTGGTGCTGGTTGCTACCATGTCTTCCGTTCTCGGACTTCTTTATATCCGGCAGAACCGCTATTATGTGGAGCATTTTATTTTTTTGCTTCATTTTCACACCGGAGCCATGTTGCTGTTATTAATAGCCACATTGGGTGAGCAATTTCATTTATGGGGAGATGACATGGTAGGTGTTGCTGCTTTTCTACCCTTTCCTGGCATGTATATAGGAATGTTTAGGTATTATAATCAGGGCTGGCTCAAAACGCTGGTGAAGTTCTGGTTATACTCCATTTGCTACCTGGTCGCGTTTATTTTGATGTTCGCCCTTGGAATGGTCGTGGTGTTCGCCTTTTATTGAAAGGTACGAAGGGGGCACGAAGGCACAAGGACACGAAGGCACAAGGACACGAAGGCACAAGGACGCAAAGGCACAAAGACGCAAAGGCACAATGATTGGCCGCAGGCCAACCTGTTTTAGTGGTGAAGGGGATTTTGGGCATCAGCCCAAAATCCCCTTCGTGTCTTCGTGTCTTCGTGTCTTCGTGTCTTCGTGTCTTCGTGTCTTCGTGTCTTCGTGTCTTCGTGTCTTCGTGTCTTCGTGTCTTCGTGTCTTCGTGTCTTCGTGTATCCTTTGAGCCTTCTTACACCAATCGTTTATGCCAACTTTTGCCAAATGGAACCAGCCATTTTTCGGTCAGCTGCCGTTTGTTTTGTACCAGGGTGTCGGCTACGAGGGTGTCAGGACTGATCTGTCCGGTCTGAACGAGCTGAGTAAATTCCGGTTTGAAGGCGAATTCCCAATTGCCATTGGCATTTACCCATCCAAAACGCATTCTTTCAAAGAAGTCTGCCCCTATTTCCTGGCCAAGTGCTTCCAAAAAATGCACGGATTTATCAATGGAACAACCACTCGCGCCGGCTTGCGTTTCGTCTACCATCAGGATCAGCAGTTGCCCCTCAAAAACCTCTGCACGTGCTTTAAGCGCATTATTATGAGCGGTCCATTGTTGACAAAAAGCATCCAGATTGCGCTGGGCAAAAGCGGCTTCTTCGGGGCTGAGCGGACGGTTAGACACATACACCCAAACCCGGGAGTCCGGTGAAAAGGTATTGGCGGTGCTTAGGGATGGAGTAGTCATTTTTTAAAGCTTCGTCAGAATCATCTCTGAAATATCATAAACGGGAATTTGTTCATTTTTCTCCTTTGCTTTGAGTCCGTCCTGAAGCATCGTGATACAAAACGGGCAGTTGGCCACCACAGCACCAGGGTTGGTTTCGAGCGCATCTTCTACCCGTTCGATGTTGATACGTTTGTCGCCAGGCTCGTCCTCTTTCCACATTTGAGCGCCGCCTGCACCGCAGCAGAGCCCATTTTTACGGGCGCGTTTCATTTCCACCAGGTCAACGTCCAGCGCTTCAAGCAGGGCCCTGGGCGCTTCATATACATCGTTGGCACGACCCAGGTAACAGGAGTCGTGGTAGGTAATGCGCTTTCCTTTAAATTCGCCGCCTTCTTTGAGTTTGAGTTTCCCGTTGGCGATCAGTTCATTGAGCAACTGAGTGTGGTGTAGCACTTCGTAGTTGCCGCCCAGTTCAGGGTATTCGTTTTTAAGGGTGTTGAAGCAATGCGGACAAGCTGTGACGATTTTCTTCACGCCGTACATATTCAACGTTTCGATGTTCATGGCTGCTGTCATTTGGAACAGGAACTCATTTCCTGCCCGCCGGGCCGGATCGCCTGTGCAGCGTTCTTCACTGCCAAGGATGGCAAATTCTACTCCGGCATGATTCAATATTTCACACAAAGCACGGGTAACCTTTTGCGCACGGGCATCGAAAGAACCGGCGCATCCCACCCAGAAAATGATTTCAGGGGTGCGGCCTTGTGATTGGAGTTCAGCTATGGTATAGGCTAACATTGTGACAAGAATTGGAAGTGACACTAAGGCACAAAGGCGCGAAGGCACAAAGGTTTATTTTTAAAGGTTGAAAGTGACACTAAGGCACTAAGGCACTAAGGCGCGAAGGCACAAAGGTTTATTTTTAAAGGTTGGAAGTGACACTAAGGCACAAAGGCGCGAAGGCACAAAGGTTTATTTTTAAAGGTTGAAAGTGACACTAAGGCACAAAGGCGCGAAGGCGCGAAGGTTTATTTTTAAAGTTTGAAAGTGACACTAAGGCACAAAGGCGCGAAGGCACAAAGGTTTATTTTTAAAGGTTGAAAGTGACACTAAGGCACAAAGGCGCGAAGGCGCGAAGGTTTATTTTTAAAGTTTGAAAGTGACACTAAGGCACAAAGGCGCGAAGGCACAAAGGTTTATTTTTAAAGGTTGGAAGTGACACTAAGGCACAAAGGCGCGAAGGCACAAAGGTTTATTTTTAAAGGTTGGAAGTGACACTAAGGCACAAAGGCACTAAGGCACAAAGTTTATGTAGCGTTTTATTCCTTGTTTGATGAGTGGTACGTTAAAGTTGATCAGGAATCCCAAATGCTTGTTTGAAAGCTTAAGGTAACTGATTATTTGTGCTTCATATACAGGGTGCATTACTTCGGCCGATTTGATTTCAACAATGACTTGGTTATCAATCAACAAATCCAGACGTAGTCCTGCTTTTAGTGGCGTTCCACGAAAATGAACGGGTATTGTCACTTGCCTCTTCACATCAAATCCTGCTTCCTTCAACACCTGTTCCATACACGACTCATAAATTCGTTCCAATAGTCCTGGGCCAATTTCTGTGTGAATCTCATATGCTGCCTGGACAATTGCAGCTCCTATACGCTCTGCTTCGCTGGTAGTTTTCTGATACATAATTCATTTGGTTGGTTAAAGAATGAGGTGTAATTGATTGCATCCTTGAAATGCATTACAAGTTACATAAGATTCTTTAAGGCACCAAAAAATCTGTTGGACACGAAGGCACAAAGGCGCTAAGACTCTAAGTTGATCGAAGTTTTTATGCGCAAAGCGCATAAAAACTTCGCGTCTTTGTGTCTTCGCGTCTTTGTGTC
>JBIKUE010000113.1:0-14857 GCA_044347755.1 Saprospiraceae bacterium | reverse complement strand
GTGTGAGTTGAAAGGCCCAATTCGATTGATTTTTGGACTAAATTCCCTAAATTTGCCATTTCCAGCCATCGTACAATATGTCAAATCTTGATCTCAAACTTCAAAGTATTGCATCGCTCCGTGCCGCTATCGAAGCAAAAGGCAAACTTTCTGAGGAGTTGCTACGTAAAATCAACTATAAATTCCGCCTGGAATGTAACTACCACTCTAATAAAATTGAAGGTGGCACGCTGACCAAGCCGGAAACGCGCAGCGTGATGATTGGCAATATCACGGTATCCGGCAAGCCCTTGAAAGATATCCGGGAAATGCAGGGACATGATGAAGCGATGAAGGACATTTTGTTAATTGGTCAAGGTGAAAAGCGCATTTCCGAAAAAAGAATAAAGGACATTCACAAACAAATTATCATTCCGGAATTACCTGGCCAGGAATCAGAAATTGGGCAATGGAAACGGGTTGGAAATCATATTATTAACTACAGACTCGAAAAATTTGAATTCACACCACCCGAAAAAGTTTCTGAGGCTATCCATGAACTGTTAGATTGGCTCAATGCCGGACTTGACAAAATACACGGCCAACACAAGGACGCGCCCCATCCATTATTGCTGGCGTTTGAATTTCATACGAGATACCTCACGATACATCCATTTAGTGATGGTAATGGCCGGACAGCTCGCTTACTCACAAATCTAATTTTGGTTTCACTTGGTTATCCACCCTTTTGGGTAACGGAGGGTGCTGAAAAGGAAAGCTATAACAAATACCTTGCTGATGTCCAGGCTTATGGAGGCAGTCCGGATTTGTTGTACGAATTTATGAGCAGATTGATAGAACGTTCCATGCAGCTTATTTTAGATGCTGTTGAAGGAAAAGTCATTGAAGATATTGATGATTGGGCCAAAAAACTTCAGCTACTAAAAAGCAATTTGCCATCAGAGGATGCACTCACAACAGCTCGTAATGAGGTCGTTACCAATTATGTTTATCATGATAGCATCAAGGTAACTATTGCATCATTATTAGACAGACTGAGTGCTTTTGATGAGCTATTTTTGACAAAAGACATGATTATATCCTCTGCTGCATCACAAATCAGACTAACCAGTGCAATAGATTTAGCAACTAAAATCCCAACTTTTAATCATCAACCTACAGAAGAATTGACATTCATATACGACTTGCACGGATACAAAAAAGAGGAAGGAAACCCATTTTCTATTCGGTGCAGAGTTCGGTGGAAATTTGAAACATATTCTTACTCCTGCTCCATTGATCATATAGCGGAGCAAGATTTTCTTCAAAAGCGATATGATGCATTTTATACTCCGGATGAAATAGGGTTAATAGTAAGTAAATGTGGAGAAGAGTTGGTTCGACAATTGGAGCAAAATATCCTTCGCAGTCAATAGTAAAATCACACGTTTATGACTAACCTTGAAGCCTTAAACGGACCTCAACGGGATGCTGTAATCAGTCAGGAGAGAAGGATTTTAGTCCTTGCCGGCGCGGGTTCCGGTAAGACCAAAACGCTGTTGCAGAAAATCATTTATTTGATAGAGGAAAAAGGTGTGAGCCCTCTGGATATACTGGCCATCACATTTACCAAAAATGCAGCCAATGAAATGCTGGATCGGCTTATCCTGGTAGCCGATAAAACGGGCGCCTATGCTGCTATTTTGCACGACAAAAAGAAGTCTAAAGTCGAGAAAGACACTGCAAGACGCGAATACATCCGGAAATATAAATGGATTGAAGGGCTGACCATTCGAACATTTCACAGTTTTGGGTATACCCTGCTGCGTACGTTTGGCGTGAATGAATTCGACAACAGATTCCGGATTGTAGGAGAAGAAAAAAGTAATGAAGAGGATGAGTTTTCGAAATATCTGGCGCCGGAAACCACTTTTGAGGTGTTTCACAAACTAGTCATTCAACAGTGCGACGACACGCAATTTCTTCTTGATTTAAAACGATATGTATTGGACTACCTGGTAGACAAGATCCATTTTAAAGACAATGTATCCATTCTCCGGGGGCACAAGGATGGCAAGTTTTACACCTCGCTTGACGGCACCAGGGTTCGCTCAAAATCCGAGCAATATATCGCCGATTATTTCTTCCGACACAGCATACCTTATCAGTACGAGCCTACTTTGCAAATAAAGGATTTTCCCTTTAGACCGGATTTTTATATTCCGGCGGCTAACCTTTACATTGAGCATGTAAGCAACAAGAGCTATCCGATGCAGAATAAGGAGGAACAGTTTCACAAAGGCGGCATTTTATATGCCAAAACCTTTGAGTCGATGGCTGAAAACTCTGCCCTGCTCAACCATGTACTGGACAACCTGATGAAGGGCAGGTTGCCAGCTGGATACAACACGTCTAAAATAATCACGTTTCAAGAGGCATTCAAAGGTCATTTGGATCACGTAAAGGAATTTGTGCGCACGATCATGCGCATCACCGACTTGATCAAAGTGGAAGGTTTAAGTCCTGAACAGGCATTGGAAAATGCCAGAAAGGATCAACATGAGCGGGTACGCCATTTTTATGAGCTTACCATTCCAATTGTTCTGGAATACGAAAAATACTGTATTAACAAATCCTATCTGGATTTTAATGACCTGATTACCCGGACGGTTTCCTTGTTGAAAAACCAGGAGGATATTGCCCAAAAAGTGAGAAACAGGTATCCGTATGTTCTGGTAGACGAGTTTCAGGATGTGAACAATCTGCAGGTGGAGTTAATTAAACTCCTGATGACAGAGCATACTCAACTTTTCTGCGTAGGCGATGATTGGCAAAGTATTTATGGGTTCAGGGGCTCCAATGTGGATTATATCATTGATTTTGAGCGGCATTTCCCGGAATCGAGGATCATCAAATTAAATCTGAATTATCGCAGCACACAAAATATCGTTGGTGCAAGCAACGAAGTGATCAAAAACAACCGGTACAAAATTGAAAAAGATATACAGGCTTCCAAAAACTCGCCTCATAAAATAGTCGTTTACGCAGGCTCCCTGGAAGAGGATAATGTGGCTTACTGCATGAAAATGGTGCGTGAATGTATTGAAGAGGGGATTACAAACGAGGAAATACTCTTTCTGTACCGCAGGAGCAAAATGTTTGCACCATACTTTGAAGGGCTAAAGAAGGAAGGCTTGCGTGTACAAAACAAAACCATCCACGCTGCCAAAGGATTGGAGGCTAAGGCTGTTTTTATTGTTGGTCTAACGGATGGTTATGGCGGTTTCCCGGATATATGGATGGAGGATAGGATTTTTCAAGTAATAAAAAAGGCTAATCTGGATTTGTTGTTGGAAGAAGAACGGCGTTTGTTTTACGTGGCCATCACCCGGGCCAAAGACAAGCTGTTCTTGATCACGGAAAAGGGCCGGGAGTCGAGTTTTTTGAAGGAAATACCTGAGATTTATACGGTGCGTACGGGTGTTCCACTAAAATCCGTGGTGGAAGAGGTGCGGCTTTGTCCGAGCTGTAGCAGGCAGTTGGAAGAAGGGTTTGGGTATTGTCCGTATTGTGGGGAAAGACAAGAGAAAGGTGTGGGTTGACGTATAAGCCTAGTGAGGCACCCTTCAACCCAAAACGCATTCAATATTCATTTTATTGATTATTGTGCCATTTCGGTGAACGCCCAAGATAGAAGCCTTCACTCCGCCCCCCCCATCCGGAGTATATTTCCATACCTTTTAAACAAAAGGCTTGGTGCTTCAACTTGAAAGTTGAACCTTTGAGAATACTCTCGTCGCTATACAAACCTCTAAAACTCCGAATTTCGTAATAACATCTATTTTTTATTCCTTTTCCTCTAATCCTGCCGCTCGGAACAGTTAGTTTTTTCTTTGATTCAAACCACCTATTTCTCATGAGATTATTTTACTTATTTCTATCCATCACGTTCTTTTCTGTTTCACTTTATAGCCAAAACTGCCCTCCGCCCGGTTTCCCAAACTCTGGCAGCAACTGTGGCAACCCGATCATTTGTGAAAACCTGGATGATTACTGTGCCGAAATTAACAACAGTAATCAGCCACGGAACTTCCCTTGCTGCGCGGGCTGGCAGCTGAACAACGACGAATGGTTTGGCTTCTTTGCCGGCACTACGACCATTACGTTGGAAATTACACCTTCCAACTGCGACCCAGGCGGCCAACAGGGCCTTCAAGCGGCTATTTATGACAATTGCCCGGCATTCCCTCCTCCCGGCGGCTGGTGTACCGACAACCTGATGGATGCACAATGTGCTTGCACGGAGGATCCCTTCCAACTTACCGCCACCGATTTTGTAGTCGGCGAAGTATATTGGCTTGTGATCGACGGTTGTTCTGGGAATGTATGCGATTATGTAATACAGGTCTTGGAGGGCTCCACAGTAGGTTTTCCACCAGACGATCCTGGTGTGGTAACAGGGCCAACTCCTGTTTGTCAAGGTACTGCTGCGGACTATAATGTACCTCCAATTTCTGGCGCCACTATTTATACCTGGACACTCAGCCCTTCCAATGCAGGCACCTTAAGTAATAACAATAACAATGGAGATATAACAGTCACCTGGGCCACTGGATTCAGCGGAACAGCCACCTTATGTGTCAAAACCTCCAACCAGTGTTTTTCCAACCCGGATGAATCCTGCATCACAGTAACTGTGATCCCAAAGCCCACCGCTACTATTTCTGGTGGCGGTACAATCTGCACCAACTCTGGCGGTTCAGTCAATCTTACTGTGACACTAACAGGAGAACCTGATTGGGAGTTTGTCTATGCCATTAATGGTGTACCTCAACCTGCCATTATCACCAGTTCCTCCCCTTATACCATAATTGCAACCCAATCTGGTAATTATACGCTGGTCAGCGTAAATAGTATTGATTCAGATCCAGATTGTGCTGGAACCGTATCTGGCACAGCCACGGTGACAGCAATTACCCTTAATCCTAGTTCCATTGTTGTGTCCGCTGTATGTGGACAAAGTAATGGTTCGGTAGACCTTTCTGTAACAGGAGGCAATGCTCCTTACTCTTATTCGTGGTCAGGTGGCCAAACGACCCAAGACTTAAGTAATGTTTCCCCGGGCGCTTATACCGTTACCATAACCGACAACAACAGTTGCACTGCCACCCACACGGCCACGGTAAATGATAACATTGTCAACCCTACGCTTAGTGCAATTATCACCAACAACACGTCCTGTGCAAACGACAATGGTGCTATAGACCTGAGTGTATCGCCAGCGGGGTCTTACAACTACAGTTGGTCCAACGGGGCCACCACTCAAGACCTTTCCAACCTTGCAGGGGGGACCTATATGGTCACTGTAACGCAGGGCCTCAGCTGTTCTGCCAGTGCTACTTACATTGTAAATGATGTCCCTAACGCGCCTAACCCTACTGCGACACCAACGAATTCCTCCTGTGATCTTCCCAATGGCAGCATCAATGCCAGCGTTTCGGGGGGCGTTGCACCATATACTTTCGAGTGGTCTAACGGAGCGACGACCGAAGACCTGGCCAATATAATTGCAGGAACCTATGAACTGACGGTGACTGGCGCCAACAACTGTACCAATACTATAAGTGTTGCTGTAAACAATGTAAACCCAGCCATCAACCTGAGCGGTGTCGTCATAAACAATACAACTTGTAACGGTGGTAACGGAAGCATTAATCTGATGGTAACTCCCGCCAACAATTACACCTACGAATGGTCGAACGGCGCTACAACGGAAGACATTTCAAGTCTGCCGCCCGGCGCCTATACCGTCACCGTAAGTGCGGGTGGTTCTTGTACGGCCGAGGCATCCTATACTGTGAATGATGCGCCAAACTTACCCAACCCCACGGCAGTTGCCACCCCAAGCACCTGCGACTTGGCTAATGGCAGCATCAATGCCAGCGTTTCGGGGGGCGTTGCGCCTTATACCTTCGAGTGGTCCAATGGTGAAACAACAGAGGATATATCTGATATTTTGGCAGGCAATTACACCCTTACAGTTACTGGAAATAATGGCTGTACCAAGTCAGTGAGCGTTACAGTAGGCAACAATAACCCAAGTTTTAATCTCAGCGCCAACATTGTGAACAACACCACCTGCAATGGCGGCAACGGAAGTATAAACTTGACGGTAACACCCTCAGGGAGTTACACTTATAGTTGGTCGAACGGCGCAACAACCGAGGATATTTCCGATCTGCTTGCTGGAAATTATTCCGTCACGGTAACTACCGGCATCTCTTGTTCTGAAGAGGCAACATTCACGGTAAATGATGCCTCTAATGCTCCTTCCCCATCGGCAGTGACCACCCCCAGCACCTGCGATCTGGAGAATGGCAGCATTAACGCCAGCGTCACGGGGGGTGTTGCTCCTTATACCTTTGAGTGGTCCAATGGAGCAACCACGGAGGATATTTCTGATTTGCTGGCAGGGAATTACACGCTAACGGTGACCGGTAGTAATGGTTGTACCAATACGGTTAGCGCAGTGGTGGGCAATAACAACCCAAATTTCAACCTCCTCGGTAGTATTATTCACAACACTGCCTGCAATGGTGGTAACGGTAGCATTAACCTCATCGTGACGCCGCCTGACAACTATACCTTCGAATGGTCGAACGGAGCCACTACCGAGGATATATTCGACCTCCCCGCAGGACCTTATACCGTAACGGTAAGTGCGGGTGGCTCCTGTACGAAGGAGGAAACTTTCACCGTAAATGGTGGTCCAAACTTGCCATCTCTAAGTGCCATTTCTACCCCAAGCACCTGCGGTTTGGAGAATGGCAGCATCAATGCCAGCGTTACCGGAGGTGGAACGCCCTACAACTTTGAATGGTCAAATGGTGCGACGACAGAAGACCTTTCCAATATCTCCGGAGGTACCTATATCCTCACAGTGACCGATGCAAATGGCTGTACGAGCAGCCTCAGTGTAGATGTTGCCAATCTCAATTCAAACTTTAGCCTCAGTGCTACTATTGTCCATAACAGTTCCTGTAGCGGCGGCAACGGAAGTATAAACTTGACAGTTACCCCTTCCGGGAACTATATGTACATCTGGTCAAACGGCAGCACAGTGGAAGACCTCTCTGGTCTTCCTGCCGGAAGTTATTCGGTAACCGTCACTGAAAATGCTTGTGTAGAAGAAGCAACTTTTGTGGTCAATAACACCGCAAATCTGCCCAATCCTACGGCAGCGCCTACCCCAACTTCCTGCAATATGAACAATGGAAGTATTGATGCCAGTGTCACGGGCGGTGTTTCACCATACACCTACCAATGGTCCAACGGCGCTACCACGGAAGACTTGAATAACCTGCCAACTGGCAACTATGTCCTTACGGTTACGGGCGCTAATGGCTGTACGAACACCACCAGTGCGAACATAACAACCAGCAACCCGCCTTTGGTGGCGTCTATCCAGTCCTTTACAAATGTAAGTTGCTTTGGCGGCAGCAACGGCACAGCCACCGCATTGGGCAGCGGCGGGAATGGGGTGTTTTCCTATCAATGGAGTAATGGCGCGACGACCGCTTCCATCACCAACTTAATGATTGGCACCTACGTCGTAACCGTGACGGATGGGGCGAATTGTACCGCTTCTGCCTCGGTTAATATTTCGCAGCCCAACCCGCTCCTTCCAAACGCTTCTGCAACGGGTGAGACAGCCTTTAATGCCAACGATGGCACGGCTACGGCCAACCCTTCCGGTGGCACGGCTGGCTATACCTACAACTGGAGTAACGGTAGCACGGCTCAAACCATTACAAATCTTTCACCGGGCACTTATACGGTCAGTGTCACGGATACCAATGGTTGTATAACAATCCAAAGTGTGACTGTCAATGCTTTCGGATGTAGTTTAATGGCTTCGGCATCCGCAACCAATGTGTCCTGTTTTGGATATAACGATGGTTTAGCCTCCGTAAATTTGACAGGAGGAACCAATCCTGTTACCTACACATGGTCAAATGGTGCAACCACTCAAAGTGTCAATAATCTTGCACCTGGGTTTTATACAGTTAATGTATTAGATGGCAACAATTGCCCGGCCATGCTTAGTCTGGTCATTAGCGAACCGCCTCAACTTTTGGCAAATGCTTCCGCCACAGACCCAACCGCTAATGGTGCAAATGATGGTACCGCAACAGCATCCCCAACCGGTGGCAATCCAGGCTACCAATATTTATGGAGCACAGGCAGTACCGCCCAATCTATTACAAACCTCTCGCCCGGGAGTTATACAGTCAGCGTCACGGATGCGATGGGGTGCTCTGTGGTACAAACCGTGACCGTAAACGAATATGGTTGCAGCCTTATGGCTTCCATAGCTTCGACAAACCTGACGTGTTATGGTACAAACAATGGCAGCGCAACCGTGAGCATTTCCGGGGAGTCGGACCCCGTCACCTACACCTGGTCGAACGGCGCAACCACTCAAACGGTAACTGGTTTATTAGCAGGAACTTATACCGTCACGGTGGTGGATGGCAACAACTGCATTGTTTTATTAAACGTTACAATCAGTGAGCCGCCAGTGCTTTTAGCCAATGTCACAGCTACGGGCATTTCAGACCATGGGGCAAGTGATGGTACGGCCACGGCTAATCCAACTGGCGGCACCCCGGGTTATAGTTATCTGTGGAGTAACGCAGCAACTACCCAAACCATCACTGGTCTTACCCCAGGTACGTATACGGTGGTTGTTACTGACGCAAATGGCTGCACAAAAATGCAAACAGCCTATGTGTCCGCTTTCAACTGTTCCCTTTCCGCCATCATTTCTCGCACGCATGTTCGGTGTTTCGGAGGAGCCGATGGTCAGGCGAATATTGAGATGCAGGGTGGCACCTCGCCTTACACCTATCTGTGGAGCAACGGCGAAACGGCTGAAAGCATAAGCCAATTATCCGCTGGATTATACAGCGTCACTGCTGCTGATGCTGCCGGATGCTTTAGTTTTATCACGTTCAGTATCAACCAGCCAACCATCTTGGACGCCATTATCGTCAACATAGAAAATGTGCTTTGTCCGCAGGACATGACCGGTTCTGCTGACATAGTAGCAACGGGAGGCATTTCTCCCTATAATTTTTATTGGTCCGGCGGCAGTGCTGAAAATCTTGGTGTAGGTTCCTATATCGTTACCGTAACGGATGCCAATGCTTGTACGAAGACTACTTCATTTAGCATCGTAGCGACGGACAGTCTGCCACCTTCCATTACATGCCCTGCCGATCTTCAAGTATGTGGAGCAAGCATTGTTGATTATCCAAAAGCTTTTGCCCAGGACAACTGCGGTCTTGCGGAATCGCCGGTAGTCATTAGCGGTCCGGCAAGTGGTTCATTTATGGAGGAAGGCGTGCACATCATCGTTTTTCAAGCAACCGATGCTTCTGGCAACGCAACTACTTGTTCCTTTTCGATCGAGGTGTATGAGGCTCCAACAATACTTATAGATTCTATTGGCCACGATATGAATGGTCAGGGCGTAGGCCTTATTTCGATCACAGTTGTCGGGAATGGCAGTTACTCTTATTCCTGGACCAAAGACGGTCAGCCTTATGCAATAACAGAGGATTTGGCTGGGTTAAAAGCAGGTCTGTATTCCCTCATCCTTATAGATTCAAATGGTTGCACGGCCACCATTGACCCGATTGTGATCTCAAACTATGTAGGCACGAATGAACCGGAACAAAATGGCTGGGTCAGGCTCAAACCCAATCCGGCTCAATCCTACATCCAGATGGAAATTTATGGTCTGGAAGTGATTTCGGCCACTATACTTGACATGCGCGGGGGGATGATTGGTTCTATTTTAACCTCCGATCTTTTGAGTAAAATAGATATTCAGCAATTGCCTGCAGCGACTTATTGTTTGAAGATAACAACGGGTAGTGGGCGAGTTTTGAGTTTGAAATTTGTGAAAACGTGAACATGTGTCATGGCGTGGGCGATATTTTAAAGCCTCAAGGTGACACCTCCTCCTGCGTCGGAGATGTCACCTTGTTTATCAGGGCGACCACAAGCGCGGGCGACGGCCACATCTGGGCGACCACAAGGGCCGCCCTTACCCAGCCCAAGCGTAGCATCCGAAGCATACCGACCGAGGTTTAAACAAAAAATCAGACCTGTTATGCCCTTGGATGGTTTGGGCGGAGTCGGTAGGGGCAACCCTCGTAGTCGCCCCGGTCAAGTGGTCGCCCCGAACGGAATAGTTATGCAAGTATGGGTTCGGCCGGTAAAACCGGCAGGGATAGTGGGCACAAGGCTTGCAGCCTTTGCGCCAGCGCGCTAAAAAACCTTTTCAGGATATTTGGTCGCCTCTAGCAACCTTTTTTTTACACGATCGAAAGTTGTTTTTCTTTTAAGCATTGGCCTTTCTATCTCAAAATCAATGTCCTCAAACCAGGTAACTCCTTTCAGTGGAATAATGGGGTTAGAGTGGGTGTATTTGATTTCGTAGGCGCTGAGCAAATCCTGCAATGAGTGGTACTCCAAGAGGAAAAACAAGTCGTAAAAATCTTTTTGCCTGTTTCCACTATGGGCAATCGCGTTGAGCTTCATAGCGCCAATATCTTCAAGCGAAGCAAGCGACAAGCCCTCATCCCGAATGAGGGGCCTGACCAAGGGGTATGCATGGGTCAAGAAGTCTACTTTGACATTTTGAACAAAGCCTTTTAAGGTGTTTTTGGCCACATAATCGGTACTGAATCCATACTGTTCAGTGAGATAGCCTTCTAATTGTTGGTTATCAAAGGGCTGAATAGAAAAGAAATCCAGATCAATGGAAAGACGATGATCTATTTGCAGCGCAAGTGCTGTCCCACCAACAAGGAAAAATGGGTCAAAAAATGCATCTTGTTGAATTTTATACAACAAGTCAAATGTCTCAGGCAGGATGACGTCCGGGTCTTTGTATATCATGTATAAAACCGGATTGAAGATAAATGCGGGTAAAGTATTTATGTTTGGCATTCAAACGTTTACTCTTCTCAGCAACGTTCAAAATTTTATCAACTCCATAAAAGTTTACAATCTCTTGCCATTCATGAGGATTCCCACGTTCAACAACCCGTTCAATGACAACGGTAGCCAATTGGGAAAAGTCAACACTTTCCCATTCATATTCCCAAAGCAAATGCTTTCGAATTTCTGGAGATGGTAGAGGCACAAGCATAACTCACACAAAGATAAGCCCTTTGAAGGACTTGAATGCGTATTTTATGGTGTGTTTTGGCAATTTCTACTGTCCTGGTTAACGAGCGGGGACGGCCGGCGGCCCCATCTGGGCGACCACAAGGGCCGCCCTTACCCAGCCCGAGCGTAGCATCCGAAGCATATCAACCGAGGTTTAAACAAGAAATCAGACCTGTTATGCCGTTGGATGGTTTGGGCGGAGTCGGTAGGGGCGACCCTCGTAGTCGCCCCGGTCAAGTGGTCGCCCCGGACGGAATAGTTATGCAAGTATGGGTTCGGCCGGTAAAACCGGCAGGAATAGTCGGCACAAGGCTTGCAGCCTTTGCGCCAGCGTGCCAGCGTGAGCCGAATCAAAACAACTTCCCATCCAGCGCATGTTTTATCAGTTCTCCTTTCCGCCGCGATTGGTGTTTTCACCAATCGCAGGGCGGAGTGAGTGCTAACGATGAACAGCCCACCTACGTTGCACATGGTGAAAACACCAAGTGCGACGGATAAATTGTCTAACGTTCAAGAATCCAACGTCCAATAGTCAAACCATCCAACGTCAAAAAATCCAACGCCCCCCCACCCTACTTCATCTCCCGAATAGCGGCCTGGGTAGCGGCCAGTCGTGCAATGGGTACGCGGAAGGGCGAACAACTCACGTAATCAAGACCAATCCGGTGGAAAAACTCCACAGAAGCAGGATCGCCGCCGTGTTCGCCGCAGATACCTACTTCAATATCCTTGCGGACTGCCCGGCCTTTTTGTACCGCCATTTCTACCAACAGGCCCACTCCTTTTTGGTCTATGGACTGGAACGGATCGCGTTCGTACATGCCCTTTTTCAGGTATTCCGGCAGGAATTTGCCGGCATCGTCGCGGGAAAAACCGAGCGTCATCTGGGTAAGGTCGTTGGTACCAAAGGAGAAAAACTCCGCCTGCACCCCAATGCTGTCGGCAATCAGGGCTGAGCGCGGCGTTTCGATCATCGTACCGATGAGGTAATGGATCTTTTCTCCGCGTTCGGCAAAAACAGCATTGGCCGTACGGCGGATTACCTCGGCTTGTGCATTGAACTCGCGCACCGTACCTACCAGCGGAACCATGATCTCGGCTATCACCTTTATGCCTTTGGCTTGCATGTTGAGTGCCGCTTCGATGATGGCTCTGGCCTGCATTTCAGTGATTTCCGGATAGGTAATGCCGAGGCGGCAGCCGCGGTGTCCCATCATGGGGTTGAATTCATGTAAATCTTCCACCCGCATTTTGATCTTACCCAACGATACTTTCATCTCACGAGCCATCACTTGCTGACTGGCGTCATCATTAGGCACGAATTCGTGGAGGGGCGGATCGAGCAGGCGAATGGTCACCGGCAGGCCATCCATTTCCCGGAAGAGGCCTTCGAAGTCTTCACGTTGAATGGGAAGAAGCTTGGCCAGCGCTCTGCGGCGGCCCGCTTCGTCGTCGGCCAGGATCATTTCGCGCACGGCACGGATGCGTTCGCCTTCAAAGAACATGTGTTCGGTGCGGCAAAGTCCGATGCCGGTGGCTCCAAACTTGCGGGCAATCATGGCTTCTTCCGGCGTATCCGCATTGGCACGCACCTCCATGCGACGGTATTTATCGGCCAACTGCATCAGAGTCCCAAAATCACCGCTGAGTTCAGCATCCATGGTTGGGATCTGTCCTTCGTATACTTCTCCGGTAGAACCATTAATCGAGATCCAGTCGCCTTCGTTCCATGTTTGTCCGTCGATGGTCATGATGCGGCTTTTATAATCCACATGCACAGCTCCGGCGCCAGAAACGCAGCATTTGCCCATCCCCCGCGCCACTACGGCCGCATGGGAGGTCATGCCGCCCCGGGCGGTGAGGATGCCTTTGGCCACGCTCATCCCGCGGAGGTCTTCCGGAGAGGTTTCGAGACGCACCAGAATAACGGCGTTGCCCTTTTGAGCCCATTCTTCGGCTTCATCTGCAAAAAACACAATCTGGCCGGTAGCTGCGCCCGGTGAAGCAGGTAAACCGCGGGCGAGTACCCGGGCTTTTTTCAGGGCTGCCGTGTCGAATATAGGGTGCAGCAACTCGTCCATGCGGTCAGGACCCACGCGCATGATGGCCGTTTTTTCGTCAATCATGCCCTGACGCAGCATTTCCATGGCAATGCGCACCATAGCTGCGCCGGTGCGTTTTCCGTTGCGGGTTTGGAGCATCCAGAGTTTGCCTTCCTGGATGGTAAACTCCACGTCCTGCATGTCTTTGTAGTGGTTTTCCAGGGTGGTTTCTGCATGAACGAGTTGCCGGTAAACCTCGGGCATAATCTCCTCCAGAGACGGGTAATCGCGTTTGCGCTCCTCCTCGCTGATGCACGCCAACTGAGCCCAGCGGCGCGAACCTTCCAGGGTGATCTGTTGGGGCGTACGGATACCTGCCACCACGTCTTCGCCTTGTGCGTTGACCAGGAACTCGCCGTTGAACAAGTCTTCGCCGGTGCCGGCATCGCGCGTAAACGCCACGCCTGTTGCGCTGGAGTTGCCGAGATTGCCGAATACCATCGCCTGCACGTTCACGGCCGTACCCCAGGATTCCGGAATACCGTTCAATTCCCGATACACCTGGGCGCGGTTGTTGTTCCAGCTTTCAAACACTGCCAATACGGATCCCCACAGTTGCTCCCAGGGATCGGTGGGGAAATCGCGGCCCAGGCGGGCACGAATCAATGCCTTGAAGCGATGTACCAGTTCGCGCAGGTCGTCGGCATCGAGGTCGGTGTCGAGTTTGACGCCTTTTTCCTCCTTTACCATATCAATGATCACCTCGAAGGGGTCGTGGTCTTCTTTGGATACCGGCTTGAGGCCCATCACCACGTCGCCATACATTTGTACAAAACGGCGGTAGGAGTCCCAGGCAAAGCGGTCGTTGTTGGCTTTACGCGCCAGTCCTTCCACCGCTTCGTCGTTGAGGCCGAGGTTAAGGATCGTATCCATCATCCCTGGCATGGAGGCGCGAGCGCCCGAGCGCACAGACAGGAGCAAAGGATCAGCGTTGTTGCCGAATTTTTTGCCCATTTCTGCTTCAATCAGCGCGATGCTGGCTTTCACCTCGTCTTTGATGAGGTTGAGGACATAATCGCGGCCGTTTTTGGTGTATTCCGTGCAGGCCTCGGTGGTGATGGTAAAGCCAGGCGGCACCACAATGCCGAGACGACACATTTCAGCCAGGTTGGCGCCTTTGCCACCCAACAGATTTTTCATGGAAGCTTCACCCTCCGTTTTGGAGGCGCTGAAGACATATACATACTTGGTTTGCGTAGCCATGACAAGTGTAGTAAGTGTAAATAATTTTGGCCAAAACTACCGAGGGTTTCCTTTCTCAATAAGTGTCGGTAGTCATCCATGCACATGACTATTATCAGCCTTACCGCTGCGTTTGATTTTTCTCCTGACCTTGTCATACTGGAATAAAATCATCGGCTAAATTGATGGCAGTCAAAAGGAATCTGGCATTTTCTGCATAAACTTTCCGCCCCGCGTGGTGTTTTCCCCGCCGCGTTTGGTCTTTTGACCAAATGCAACTTTCGTGAGTGATCCAGCCTGAAAACCAATCCCCACCGCGCCTTGGGAACGACAAGGATGATCACCCCAAC
>JBIKUE010000018.1:0-52330 GCA_044347755.1 Saprospiraceae bacterium | reverse complement strand
GTTCGTAGGGCTTGAACGTCACTACTTTGTGTCGCCGTTTATTTGTCATTGCCATGATCCAAAGATAAAACTCTATGCCGGAAAATAAAAACCGTCCCATAAGTGTTCACTTATGAGACGGCCTCTTTCTTTATGATTGTTCTGTCGTTAAAGGCTTGAGCAGAATTAATTCGACTTGTACCAAAGAAGCTAAGCCGAACGCCAACTCAAACACTCCCCAACTCAAACACTCAAACACTCACTATGCATCTGCTTCCTTCTTATCCTCATCAGCTTTGTGCACTACATCGTCAATGATAATGATACCTTCTTTCGGGTCGGTTGAAACAGCCGCAATATCTTCTTGTTTTTCAGCAGGTGCTTCTTCTTCAGTAGCAGCAGCAGGCGCTTCTTCCTGAGGAGGAGCTACCGGAGCTTCTTTATCCTCTTTTTTCAGGGACTCCAATACATCCTCTGCTTTTTCTATAGCTTCTTCAAAAGCTTCCTCCGCTTTTTCTGCGGCAACAGATGCTACTGCTTTTGCTGTGTCCAGAGCGTCCATGAGTACATCTCCCAACACATTGGTTGCGGCTTCAAACAAAGAATCCTCCTTGTGAGCAGCAGTTGCCTTGGCATGCGTTTCCGCTTCGATCTCTGATTTAATGGCTGCCTTTTTAGCTTCAATTTGCTGACGCTCCTGCTCTTTAGCAGCCTGACGTGCCTCCTTATCATGGGCAGTGGATACCTGACGCTGCACATCTGCACGCGTTTTGGTCAGTTCTGCAAGGCGTTCACGTTTTCCGGATACCCGCTCTTCAATCATTTTGATTTTAGCGCTGCGGATTTGTGCTTCCAGCTGTCCTTCTGTGGTATTTACCTTTTTTTGCTGAAAACTAAGTTCTTCATCATCCCGGCGGATACTATCTTCAAGACGTTTGATGGCATCTTCAAGGCCTGCCAGGCGCTTATCATGGCGCTCTGAAATACTTCCACTGTTAGCATCCGGGCCAAATTTGCGCTCCTTTGCTTTTTTGAAAGCCCCATCAATACGCTCCCAGAGTTTATTACGATGTTCATTGCTCATACGGGAGTTGTGATAATCCCGCTGCATTTTTTTCAGGTCGTCAAAAACGCTGTTAAATTTGGCGCCTCCGGAAGCAATGCGCTCTTCAATTTCATCCAGTGCCTTGCTGAAATTATTGTAGACACCCTCAGACACTTCCATGAACTCACTGTTCACTTTTTTACGCACCTCTTTGAGTTGCTCAAAAAGCGCATTGATACCGTCGCGGAGATCATCGGCGTGTTGTTTATATAGATTGCGCTCACGGCTTTGCCCCTGAACTTTGTCCCAAAAGGTTTTTAGTCCGGCAAAAAGCTTGTTATCATAGTTGGCAAGAGAGGCTACTTTCTCCTTAAATTCAGCTAATTCCTGTTGATAGGCGGCATGCAATTTGGCAGAAAGTACTGCAAACTGCCACTCCGTCTGCGCGCGCTGTACCAAATCCGGCCGATCAGCCTTCAGGTCGTCAGGCAACAGACTATCTGTAACCGTAAGTTCTCTTTCAAGTGTTTGATATCCCTCTGGAAACGCTACGGCTTCTTTATCATCGCGCCAGTCCTGCATCATTTTTTGCACAAAGGCTTCAGTGACAATACTTTCCGGGAAGGAGTACAACATAATCTTGTTCGCGTCGGCATGGAGTTCGAGTGCGATCAGAATTTTCTCATTTTCGGCATTGCTGCCCCAAATAACAAGCTTGTTCTTCATAATACTGCAATTGTCGGTACGTAATGGACGACTTGTACGTGAATGTTAATTTCGCCGCAAAATTAGGCGATTGTTACGGCTTTTTTCTGTTTTAGTTTCAAAATCCCCGCAGAAAGCAGGTATTCAGCAATTTGAACGGCATTGGTAGCTGCCCCTTTGCGAAGGTTATCGCTAACCACCCACATATTCAGTGTATTTGGTTGGGTTTCATCACGACGCAACCTGCCAACGAACACCTCATCTTTATCGTGCGCCATTAAAGGCATTGGGTATTGTGCTTCAGCCGGATTATCTACCACCACCACACCGGGAGCCCTTTCCAAAAGGCTGCGTACCTGAGCCAGGTCAAAATCTCGTTCAAACTCTACGTTAATTGATTCAGAGTGACCACCAATCACGGGAACACGCACGGTGGTAGCTGTAACCCGAATTTGGTCGTCGCCCATGATTTTTTTAGTCTCATTGACCATTTTCATTTCCTCCTTAGTGTATCCATTCTCTGTGAACACATCAATATGCGGCAACAAGTTCAGGTCGATGGGATGCGGATAAGCCCGCTCTCCGGATTTCCCTTTACGCTCATTCATGAGTTGGTTAACGGCTTTTACGCCTGTACCTGTAACGCTTTGGTAGGTACTCACCACTACCCTTTTGATTCCAAACTGATCGTGCAATGGCTTGAGTGCTACCACCATTTGAATAGTGGAGCAGTTAGGATTGGCAATAATCTTGTCCTTTTTGGTCAATACGCTGGCATTTACTTCTGGTACAATCAGTTTTTTATCCGGGTCCATTCGCCATGCAGATGAGTTGTCGATCACAACGGTTCCGCGGTCAGCGAACCTTGGCGCCCATTCTTTAGAAACACTGCCTCCGGCAGAAAAAATGGCTACATCCGGCTTTTTGCCAACTGCTGCATCCATGCTGATGATCTTATATCGTTTCCCACGAAATTTGACCGTTTTACCAACGGAGCGTTCTGAAGCTACCGGGAATAACTTGGTGATGGGGAAATTACGTTCTTCCAGCACTTGCAACATTTTGGTTCCAACCAAACCGGTGGCTCCTACAACGGCTACTTTCATTACTGAGTGAATGGGTGATTGAGTGATTGAGTTAGTGAATGAGCGGCAAAGTTATGGAATCAAACTATGCCACAGCGTTAAAAAATGTGGCTGTTCATCCAAAAAAATCGATTCAGAACCTCCGGGGAAGCGCAATTTTGGTTTCCTTCGCTCTTCAATTAATCAAACCTGCAGGCTACTCCAATTGCCCTTTGCTATGAGAACAAAAACCGCGATCCTGGCCTTATGGTTTTTACTCTTGTTTACCTTTCCTTGCAAGGGCCAAAGCGGCTTTATCATTTCTGAAGGTTTGAACCACGTAGATATTCCTTTTGAATACGTAAATAACTTTATTGTTCTGAACATCGCTTTCAATGGTCCTCTTCCTTTAAAGTTCATTTATGATACCGGCGCAGAACATACCATCCTGACCAAACGGGAAATCAGTGATATTCTGCAGGTTCGTTACGACCGGGAATTCCGGGTAAAAGGCTCCGACCTAAAATCCGAATTAGTAGCCTACCTGGCACGAAACATTCGCCTTCAAATCATGGGCAAAGAGGTGGTAGCCAGGCAGGAAGATGTTCTGGTACTCAAAGATGATTATTTCAGGTTTGAACAATATGCCGGCGTAGAAGTCCATGGTATTTTGGCCGGAAGGGTATTTTCCAACTATCTGATGAAGATCAATTATCAGAAACGAATCATCAGTTTGTACGAAAGAGGCACCTACTCCCCGGACAAACATGGATTTGATCCATTACCCGTAGAACTATTTCGAAATAAAGTCTACATCAATACTCAGGCACAGCTAAGGCAGGACACCAGTGCAAATATAAAATTGTTGCTTGATACGGGAGCCGGTATGCCGCTTATGCTATTCACCAACACACACCCGCTTATCCAACCATCCGCCAATGCCATCCCATCCAACATTGGCATGGGGCTGGGAGGTTATCTGGAAGGTTTTGTGGGACGAACGCCCCAACTGACATTAGGCGGTTTTCAACCGGGAAACGTGTTGACTTATTTTCAAACGATAGATACCTCTATGGACCTGAGTTATCTTAATGGACGGAACGGCCTGGTTGGGAATGATATTTTAAGCAGGTTTCAGATCTGTCTTGATTATCATTCAGCTACTTTATGGCTTAAACCAACTAAAAAAATCAAAGAGGCCTTTGTATACGACCGGAGTGGTTTGAATATCATTGCATCAGGTTTTAACCTCAATTATTTCACCGTATTAAATGTTTTGCCCGGGTCGCCGGCAGAGGAATCAGGTATTCTGGCGGGAGACCGGATCATGAAGATTGGCTTTTGGGCAGCCAGCTTGCACTCACTTGCCGAACTTCAACAATTATTGCAACAAAAGCCTGGTAAAAAGGTAAAAGTTGTGATCAAGCGCGATGGTAAGGTGATGAAAAAACAGCTCATTCTCAGAGATTTGATCTAAGAACGTTTTTCTGTCCTGATGCGGACAATGTGGTACAGGTGGCACTGTTTACATTTGTGCTAAACACCATTTAGGCTGAAAAACCAAATAGTTGCTCTTATCCTATCCGTGTCGAAACAATCCGGCTTATATGCAAATCCTCATTTTAGGCAATGGCATCAGTGGGGTAACGTGTGCCCGTTATTTGCGCAAACATTGCGATCACGATATCACCCTGGTATCGGATGAGTCTGACGAATTTTTTAGTCGGACAGCCCTCATGTATGTATATATGGGACACATGCGCGAGCGTGATGTACGACCATATGAACCCTGGTTCTGGGATAAAAACCGTATTCAGCGGGTTAGAGCGCGCATCCGAAGCATTGATTTTCAAGAAAAATTGCTGACATCAGATCAGGGCCAACTGTTGCCTTACGACAAACTTGTACTGGCGCTTGGTTCCATACCTAATAAATTTGGGTGGCCTGGCCAGGATCTGGAGGGCGTACAGGGTTTGTATCATTGGTCTGATCTGGAATCTATGGAACGTCATTCTTCCGGATTAGCACGTGCTGTGATTGTTGGTGGTGGATTAATTGGTGTAGAAATGGCTGAGATGTTCCATTCGCGGGGCATTCCTGTCACCTTTTTGGTTCGGGAATCTGCTTTTTGGAGCAGCGTATTGCCTGTTGAAGAAGCTCAAATGGTGACCCGGCATTTACGGGAGTACGGGATTGACTTGCGACATGAAGAGGAGTTACAAGCGATTGAACCGGATACCGGCGGGCAAAAATGCGCAGCAATCCTCACGAAAGGCGGAGAACGGATTCCCTGCGGATTTGTTGGCCTCACTGCAGGTGTAAGGCCCAATATAGATTTTCTGAAAAACACCTCTCTGTCTACTGGAAGGGGCATCCTTGTGGATCCTTTTCTAAAAACCAATATGCCAGATGTCTGGGCTATTGGGGATTGCGCCGAACTTAAACAGCCGTTGCCCGGAAGAAAAACCATTGAAGCCGTATGGTATACCGGTCGCATGATGGGCGAAACCGCAGCATTCAACCTTTTGGCCGCACCTGGGAGGGAAAAAGCCTATGATCCTGGCACCTGGTTTAATTCTGCTAAATTTTTTGACATTGAATATCAGGTTTACGGACAAGTTCCGGCCCAAATACCTGACAGCCTCGATACTCTGTATTGGGAACATCCGGGAGGTAAAAAAAGTATCCGGATCGTATTTGAAAAGGCAAATGGAGCGGTAAAAGGATTTAACCTGATGGGAATCCGTTACCGACAGGAAGTGTGTGAAAAATGGATTCAAACCCAATCTTCTGTGGAGGAGGTGCTAACCAACCTCGGTTTGGCCAATTTTGACCCCGAATTTTCAGGTCAATATGAGCAGGAGGTATTGCGGGTTTATCAAGGTAAAACCGGAAAAACCATTCCACTCCAACAAAAGCGCGGATTGCCTGGCGTTCTGCGATTTTTGGGCTCCCGCACAGTTACAAAAACGGTTCACTCAAACGACAATCCGGCATGACCACTGAAACCTTACATCGTTCTCAAAAAGCAGCCCTTACGATATCAGGGTTTGGAGTATTGTTACTTTTGGTCATTTGGGCGGCCCAACAAGCTTTTTCTCCCATTCCGGCCATGATTCTTGCGCTGGGCCTGATCGCCGTGGGCATAGGATGGTTTGTGCGTCAGGAGTACCTGAGCCAGCCGGAAGGCATTAAAAACAACCGGGTATGGTTTGACAGCTTATCGGCCCGTGGTGTATGGGCCTGGCTGGCTGCCATTATTCTCACCGGATTTTATACGGTGCTTTACTTCTTTCCCGGGGAGTGGTTCAGCGGATTGATCCAATTATTTGAGCCACTAAGCCAGTTAGTTCGTGGGCTTTCAGCTGATAAATGGTTTGTATATGGTGTTTTATACACCTTTTCTGTGTTGGTGATGGGTGTCAAATTTTTGTATAAATATCGCCATAACCGGTATCAGGTCTTTAGAACCCTTTCCGTGATGTTTTTTCAAACAGGCTTTTCATTTTTGATCCCGGCTTTTATGCAAATGATGAACCAGCCTGAATATTATTTCACCTATTTCTGGCCATTGAAGGATTATTATGGAACACCAGGCGCTGTACAATATTATGGTCATGCGACTTCTGTCAGTGCCTATTTTATTGGGTTTAGTGCGCTCATGACCTTTGTAGGCACGCCCTTATTGACCTATTTTTTCGGGAAAAGATGGTATTGCTCCTGGGTTTGTGGTTGCGGTGGCCTGGCTGAAACAGCCGGGGATCCCTTTCGGCATTTATCAGACAAGTCCTTAAAAGCATGGAAAATAGAACGGTGGATGATTCATTCTGTACTTGTGGCCGTGGTACTTATGACCGGTTTACTTTGGATCAACTCCTGGCAACAAGGCGCATTTCTGGGAAAGCTCTCCCAGACCTATTCCAGTATCTACGGATATGTGATCGGAATGGCCTTTAGTGGTGTAATCGGGGTTGGGTTTTATCCACTCATGGGTAGCAGGGTTTGGTGCAGATTTGGTTGTCCACAGGCGGCTATTCTGGGTATTTTCCAGAAAAAACAATCCAAATTCCGCATTACGGTTAATGGAGGGCAATGTATCAGTTGCGGTAATTGCAGTACCTACTGTGAGATGGGCATCGATGTACGCGCGTACGCCCAACGCGGGCAGGATGTGGTAAGAGCCAGCTGTGTGGGTTGCGGCATTTGTGCAGCCGTTTGTCCAAGAGGTGTACTAAGACTGGAGGGCGCTACCCAGGATATCATCCAACGCGCACAGCACCAAAGAACCGTACACGTTAAGTGGGAGGACGTGAAAATGCTTTAGTGGTTAATGCCCTGCGCTACCATCCACCTTCGAATTCCATATTGAGTACCTGTTTTGAGTTGATTTTCCCACCCAAATACACCGTTTTTTCATAATACATGGCGTAAACTACCCCCCAGTCAGGATTGATTACGTAACTGATGTAAATATCAATTTGTGGCGGATATTTATCTAAAATATCTTTGATGGTGGATTCGGCCGCAAAGTCGATTAATGCAGCCGTCATCAGTTTTCGCGCATCAGCTTCTGCTATGGTGATGTTCACCTGTTGTCGAACCAATCCATTCCAGTCTTCAGGAGCTGTCGTCAGCACTTCATTTTGATAGTTCAAAACTTCTTTCGGATTAAACGGATTTTTTACCTCTTCTGTAAATATCCAGGTGCTGTCCAGCGCATATTCCAATCCATAAAACTTGTGAAGGGTTTGCAGATCATCAAAGTACTTTATTTGGGTAAATTCCGGACGCGCAAACAATTCCAGCAAGGCTTCCATCAATACAGGGTCTTTAGCATATTTACTGTTTTGCTTTAAACGTTCCACAGCCTTCTGTACGGGAGCTTGAATAACATCTACATTAAGGGGCTCCAAAAATACGCCGTTATTATCAATGGAATACTCCAGAATGATTGCATCAAGCTCTTTTTCAATCAGGGTAATTTCGGACTCCGGAATGCCGATACGGATCATTTGCTCCCGCACTTCATCAAAATCAAATTTTTTC
Source organism: Saprospiraceae bacterium (assembly GCA_044347755.1). GTDB lineage: Bacteria > Bacteroidota > Bacteroidia > Chitinophagales > Saprospiraceae > M3007. Next base: position 44,491 of record JBIKUE010000018.1, on the reverse strand, counting down.
AGCAGCCTGATAACATAGGTGGAATCTGTTGTGTCTGAGACGACAAGGCTTAATAAATAGTCTCTACCGATGCTATCTCTTAAACTTTCGTCATTGCGATAAGAGAGTTTATACTCCTGGACACTATATGGAAAGGTATCGTTAAGCGACCAATATGCAAGGAGGGGAATAAAGACTTGGCTGGTATCCTGTGCCCGGGTATTGAGGCTCAACAGGAAGCCGAAAGAAATCAAAAAAAGTAAACGCATAAAATTTGGTTTTCAAGCAGTTTGGTTGAAATGTTCAATAGATACTACATTTGAGCAAAACTTATTCCAAATTCACATGGGCATCGGAATACTTATCGGAATCATTGTGGCCGCCGGATTATTAGGTGGCACTGCGAATTATTATATGGAACAGACTAATGGCGCCGGGTTTCGCAAATCTGTGCTACTGGGGCTTACTGCAGCGGCTACCGTGCCGTTATTTTTAAAAACTGTATCCAGCAATCTTATGGGCGAATGCCTTGGAGGTGATATCATTTCCCATTTTGTTTTTTTTGGCTTTTGTACCATTGCGGCCATTTTTTCTTCTAAATTCCTGCAATCCTTAGGGGATAAACTGCTTCAGGAAATGAAGGAAGTGAAACAAAAACAGGAAGAGCTTACAGAGACTACAGATGTGTTGGTTTCACAAAATTCAGATCCTGTAGCCGGAGAAAATCCGGCTTCCATACCCTCTGAAGGTTCAGAATTTGAGTCGTTCAACGCCGGGAACAGTAAATCTGCGACAATGGCGCCAAACGAAGAACAAAAAATCCTAAGTGTTCTGGGCGCCGGCAAGTTTGCCTTCAGAACTGCAGAAGGTATAGCTAAAGACTCCCATCTGGAAACATCTGTGGTGCAACTTAAACTTCAGGAACTGGAATCCGCTGGTAAAGTTAAAAAAACCCGGCGAGCACGCGATAATTCCTGGATATGGAGTCTAAAATAAACCGAATGAATTTTCTGTCCACTTTTTTCCACTGACCTTTGGAAAATTGGTTCAGGATTATCTACCTTTGCGGGCATTTTTGAAAGAAGTATCACTTTTTAGCGCATAAAACAATGGAAATCATTGCATTGCAGGGTAGTCGGAAAGAAAATTCCGGCAAAGTAGAGGCAACTAAAATTCGTCGCAACGGTCAAGTACCAGCGATCATGTATAAAAGCGGTGGTAGCGAGCCTATCCAGTTTACGCTGGACGCTACGGAAATTCGTCCGCTTATTTTTACGCCAAAATTCAAAATGGCAGAAATTACCATCAATGGTACTACGCACAAGTGCATTGTGAAGGACATTCAGTTCCACCCGGTTTCTGAGGCTGTTCTGCACATCGACTTCCTTGAGTTGGTACCCGGTGTTAAATTCAAAGCTACGGTTCCACTGCGTTTTGCAGGTCAGGCGCCTGGCGTAAAAGCCGGTGGTAAGTTTATTCCCCGCATGCGTTCTGTCAATATCCTGACTACTCCTGACAAAGTAGTAGATGAGATCAATGCAGACATTTCGGCAATGGATCTGGGCTCAACGCTTCGTATTCGTGACATCTCGGGTGTTGACGGCGTTGAAATCACCAACCCAGCCGCAGTGCCTATTGCTTCCATTGAAATTCCACGCGCTTTGAAAGCCGGCAAATAATATTGGAACGAACAACCGTTCCCTCCACGGGCGGCCCGAGATTATCGGGCCGCCCGTTTTTCATTGGTTCACCAACAGGCTTTTTTACTTTTGTCCGAAATTCCTTTGGCTATGGTTCATTTCTCCTGTTTACCGTTTGACGCACTTTCTCCACATACACTTTATGAAATTCTGGCCCTGCGCCAGGAAGTATTCGTGGTGGAACAAAACTGTCCCTATCAGGATTGTGACGGGAATGATCAAGCAAGCTACCATCTCATGGGACGAAATGAGCAAGGCAAACTGATTTGTTACACCCGATTGATCCCAAAGGGTATTTCCTACCCTGACTATGTGTCCATCGGACGAGTGGTCAGTTCTCCGTCTGCACGCGGAACCGGCGCCGGAATCATCCTTATGGAGGAAAGCATTCGAAAATGCCGTGAACTATTTGGCCATGAACCTATCAAGATCGGGGCACAGTCCTACCTGTTGAAGTTTTATGAGCGGTTCGGGTTCAGGTCTACCGGAGAGGAGTATCTGGAGGATGGAATCCCACATACCAAAATGATTTTGGAAGGCACAAAGCACAAACACTAAGGCACAAACACTAAGGCACAAAGACACTAAGGCACAAAGACACTAAGGCACAAAGACACTAAGGCACAAAGACACTAAGGCACAAAGACACTAAGGCACAAAGACACTAAGGCACAAAGACACTTTTTATTCAGCTTCGCTGAATAAAAACACGAAGGGCCGGCTAACAGCCGGCCCTTCGTGCCTTAGCGCCTTCGTGTCTTTGTGCCTTCGTGTCTTTGTGCCTTTTAACGGCGGAGGCGAATGGAATAGGATTCACCATTGGCCAGCGTAAGGGTGCCAAATCGGTCGCAAGTGCCATCACCGAAGTCGAGGGTACGCGTGCGCACACCGGCGGTAAACTCAATGACCCCGGAAGAAATCCAACGGCAAGAAGCACGCTTGACAAGTGGCTCCGTAATGGTTGCTGTAAAGTCTACGCCATTCCGGTTGGTTCCGGAAGCGATACCCGTGCTGCTCCAAACGTCGTCCCAATGGGTAGCCGTATTGCCGCCTTCAATCAGAACACTCGTGCGGGTCTTATTCCACATAGTGCTGGTGCCATCTTCAAAAGTGAGCTTCATATCTGTAGCAACTTTTGTGTATGACCACTGACCGTCGGCATTTTGGCCGTTATTGGTCCAGGTGCGGGTTCCTTCAACGTTTACACCGTCTACAAAAAAATCTTCATGGGTAACCGTACGAACGGCGCCAGGCGTTCGGATCTCTGCAGTTTGGTTGATGATAAGCTTGCCGCTTAGCACCCGTCCGTCAGGGCGTGTACAGGAAGCGCCATAATCGACGGTAATGGTATTGGGCCAGGTGCCTTCCGGTTGGGCGAAGGTAACCGTGGGGCAAGGGCCTCCACCGCGTTCTTCAACTGCAATATCAGCATCCAGGTCAATTTGTTCAGTATAATCTTCGTTAACGGAGAGGTCTTCAGCAGTGGTAATGGCGACATCGTTATTGTCGTTTTTACGGCAGGACTCCATGGCAAAAACGGTGAGCAAAAGGGCAGTCAGAAACAAAACAGACTTTTTCATGAATCGGTATTTTTATGTGTAATGAATGGTTTGGTGGAAAAACAGTTTACCGGCCGGCGAACGTATACATAGACCGGGTGATGCCATTATGGTTTAAAGGCTGAATACTTAAAAGAATGTTAAGGTATTATTCTTGATTCCATTAAAATCCGGCTTGGCTATTTCCTTAAAAGGATTTACTTTTAGGGTGGATTTAAAATACATGGATGCCGTAGATGAAGCGAATAGTCCTCTGATTTTTTTATTTAAAAACCTTCCTGACCATGACCTACACTACATTTGACATCAAGAAGTACAGAACGTCCTTGTTTACAACAGGCGCTAAAATCAACCTCTTCGATATTGGAGGTGTAAATTTTGCCAATCTCTTTTTCCGACCCGATGCTGAAACACTCCGGGACGCCTACCGCGATGAGGAGGGCATTTACCGGATGTTTTTTCACCGTTCGGCATTAAAAGACGTAGTGGATTTACTACGCAATGAAGCGCCCGTTTACCTGCATGTTTGGGATTTAGGTGGAAACAATACACATTTATCCACGGCCAGAGAGCCCGTGGGGGAAGGGGAATGATAAAGACACGAGAAGTTTGTTTCCTCCAACACTAAGGAACTAAAACACTAAAACACTAAACCTTCCAAAGCCTAAGGAACAACACCTCCAGCGCCAGGAATAACAGGGCGAAAATGACGCACCAACGCCAGAGTACAATACCCCGCTCCTGTTCGTCCACTACCTGAGCAAAATTGGCTTCTGCGCTGGCTGCCATAACACTCATGTTGGCCGGCAAATCTTTGGCCAGCACCTCATCCGTTTTAAACCGCAAGTCGCTTTCCTTACGGTCATAATTAAAGGCGAACTCGGCTAGCGTGCTGTCGCCCAGCAAATGCAATTTATACCAGCCGGCATCGCGCACCTGCGTGCCTGGAGTGAGCATCACTTTAGATCCAAAAATGCGTTGCTCCGGAATAAATTCTCCTCCGGCGGCGGCATCCTTGGGTGTTTGGCCGGCGTTTTCCGGCACCATTTTCAATTTATAGTTGGATTCGCCAGAGGCGGAAACTTTGTGTTTGGCTTCAAGTACCTCATCTTTCCCAATGGTATAGGCAATTTGCCGCCCTTTGGTTCCGGCAATCGCTATTTTAAACAACATGGGTACAAATATCTCTCCGTTACGTACCAGATCGCTTACTTGTTCCTGCAGTGGAGCAGCACAAGCATAAAGCGCTCCCTCCCCCTGTGGGAATTTTATTAAAAAAGCCGAACCATCCCGATAGGTCAGGATTTGCTCTCCCCTACCCTGGGCAAATCGATAATTTCCTTGAGTAGCCGGCAAGCGCAGGTTTGCGCTTTTATTCAGAAATACATCTTTGAACACAAACTCCTCCGTGTTTATCTGGCTGGCCTGGCGTGGCGTTGGGTCGTAAGCACTCAGGTTACCTCCTCCAAACTGTTGCAAGAGGCCATCATAAGAAGCTAAGTCAGCACTTTGACCCGGGAATACCAGCACATTTCCTCCGTTTTGACAAAAAGTCTTTAATTCATTGGTCAGACCTGAAGAAATCGCATTTAATTCATTCAGCACAATGAGCTGATATTCTGCAAAACGGGAATAATCCAGGGCACGGGCATCTGAATTATCGAGCCGGAAATATTTAGCGCCGAGGAAGGCATTTTCAATGTATTTGTTGGCAGACTGGCCATTGACAGACAGCACATTGATGCGTTCTGCCACATAAAACGATGCAAAATAATCATCGTCAAACTGCACCGGAAAGTCTGTTACCGACACTTTGGCTTCGTGCCAGCCCGGATGAAGAATGGTAAAGCTTACGGTATCGAGCCGGGTACTTCTGGCGGGAATGGTCAAGGCGCCAACCGGCTTGGTTTGGCCGTCGTGACGCAAACTGAGCCTGATATCCGTTGCTTCATCATCACTGCGATTGCTGAGTTTTACGAGCAGATTGGCTGGTTGGTTGAGTATCTGAACCGGGCTTTCAAACCATGCGCTGTCAATGGATACGTTGCGTTCCTGTACTGCCCGCATAGGCACCAGTTTTACCTCCAGTAGCGAATCCCGGAAATTGGTTACATCTGATATGTTTTCCTGAAAATCGCTGACCAGATAAGCGATTTTGTTCTCCTGCTTGCCTGTATTGAGGCATTGTTGTTGGCGAATCAACACTTTGGAAAGATCTCTGGAAGCCGGGTTGATTTTGATCTCATCAATACGCGCCAGGGCGTCTTCCTGACTCACGAGACGTTGGTCTCGACCTTCGAATTCATTCGTCAGAATTTGAAAGCGATCTGTTACTGTATAAGCTGATACGATATCACGAGCACGTTGTTTAGCCAACTCCACCAGTGGGGCATCTTTAGACAATGCGTTCATACTGAAAGAATTGTCTACAAATATGGAAACCGCTCGTTCTCCCTTTTTGGCCTGATTCGCTAAGGGTATAAATGGTTGGGCGAAGGCAAGCACCATGGCAATGATAGCCAGGCAACGCATGAGAAGCACCAGCAGGTTGCGCAGTTTTTGGCGATTGCTGGTTTCCTCCTTAACTTCTTTCAGGAAACGAACATTCGTGAAGTATACCCTTTTAAAACGCCTGAAATAAAACAGGTGAATAATGATGGGTATTGCAATAACTGCAAGCGCTGCGAGAAATCCGGGGAATAAAAATTGCACGTTTGAAAACGGAGTTACATGGAACGAAAAACGCAGTGGCGTCAAATCGGGGGGTAAAATTGCAAGTTTTCCCCGACATAGATGCTGCTCAAGTAAGCTTAAGAACAAATTTTACCGTTAATGGATGCATAGAGCTGCCTTTTTTTGACGGATGAGTAATTTTTAGCCTCCACTTGCGACCTTAGCGCCGGGATTTCAAAACTTCAACTATGCAAGCTTACCACGACCTCCTTAGGCATATCCTTTCTCAAGGTGCTGAAAAGTCAGATAGAACCGGTACAGGCACCATTTCCGTTTTCGGATATCAGATGCGATTCAACCTGGCGGATGGATTTCCCTTGTTAACCACCAAAAAAGTACACACCAAGAGCATTATTCACGAACTGCTTTGGTTTTTAAAAGGAGAAACCAACATTGCCTACCTGAAGGAGCATGGCGTAAGTATTTGGGATGAATGGGCGGATGCAGATGGCAATCTTGGACCAGTATATGGTAAACAATGGCGTTCATGGGCCTCTCCTGACGGCCAAACCATTGATCAGATCAGCGAAGTAATACGCACCTTAAAGACCAACCCCGATAGTCGCCGGATCATCGTATCTGCCTGGAATCCAGCTGATCTTTCCAAAATGGCGCTGGCACCCTGTCATTGCCTGTTCCAGTTTTATGTGGCAAATGGAAAACTGAGTTGTCAGTTGTATCAGCGCAGTGCAGATGTGTTTTTAGGCGTACCTTTCAACATTGCCTCCTATGCCTTGCTTACCTTGATGATCGCACAGGTTTGTGATTTGGAACCCGGAGATTTTGTTTGGACAGGTGGAGATACCCATTTGTATATCAACCACTTAGAGCAAGTAAATTTGCAGCTTTCCCGAGAATTCCGTCCTTTACCCATCATGAAAATCAATCCGGAGGTGCAGGATATCTTCCAGTTCAAATACGAGGATTTCGAACTGGTGGGATATGACCCATGGCCAGCCATTAAAGCGCCGGTAGCGGTGTAGTGTTTGAGTGTGGGGGTGTTTGAGTTGGCGTTCGGCTGGGTTATTCAAGGGGCTAAGCCCTCAATGGATAAGGCGTCAAGCCTTACAAAATGCCCAGCCGAACGCCAACTCAAACACCCCCGCACTCAAACACTCCCACACTCACCCCCCCACACTAAAATACCAAAACCCTTGCTGTTGCCTGACGGCCCTCGGATTCTACCTGGAAGATATAAACGCCGGGATTCCAGGATTTTACATCAATATGAAATGATCCGCTGTCTTCCTGTCCGGAAGCTATCAGTTGTCCGATGGCATTAAAGGCCTGCCATTGAACCGGCTGTTGCACCGGCCAGTCTACTTTTGTCCAGGAACGTGTCGGATTGGGACTTAGGAGGAGTTGAGGCGACGCTGGCTGGTAGGTACTAACCGGCACGCTTATATCCACCAATTCTGTGCGGTACAAGGATAAGCCACCGCGTTGATTGCCGATCACCATATCCAACACGCCATCGTTATCCAGATCCGCAAAGGCCGGGTGAGAACGGTTGCCTTCATCCACATTACCCCATGTAACAGAAATGGCAGGAAAGGTATCCTGGTTGGCGCCCTGTAAGTAATATGCTTCCAGCTGCCCTCGTTGAGCGCCGGTGATAATAATTGGGCCATCCGGCGTTTGAATGATCGCCGGAGTGCTCATTCCTACCACTTCCGGAGGCACCCTGGCATCAATTTGACCAATCTTTTGCAAGGTGGGTGATGCTGAAAAAACAGGATTGGCAGGGGTACCGGTATTTTTGAAGAAATTGATATTGCCGGAACGCTCTCCAACCACCAAGTCCTGTAGCCCGTCATTGTCCAGATCATATACGATTGGCGCAGAAACAGAGCCTATCACATCCATATCCAGCCACATTGGATTGGCATCGTATTCCAGGATAAATGGCTGCCCAGGGCCTGCCGTATTCCGATAGCAGTACACGCCGCCTTTATTATTGCCTACCAACAGATCCAGATCTCCATCACTGTCGATATCGCCAAAAGTGGGAGAAAAATCATAGTCCTGCGGCGCAAACTGCGACAGGCCTGCAAAATCTGTTTCTGTTAACTCAAAGGCCGGGACGGTCGGGGTACCAATGTTCAGGTATAAATACAATCTGGAATTGGTAAAGGTTGCCGCGTTATTGGCAAAGGAATAATAGCCATAATTGCCAACCACAAGATCCAGCAGCCCATCCCCATTGACATCTACGATAGCCGGGTGCGCAGCAGTACCTGTTTCTATCATATCATCCTGAAAAAGCCCTTTTACATCCAGTTCAAACTCATGTAAACCCACCGTTGAGGCATTATTTTGATACAGCCACACTCCTTTTCGATCCTCTCCACTGGTAGGATTATTTAGGGCTGCAATCAAATCCCTTTTTCCATCATTATCATAATCTATCAGGTAAGTTCCCGGAAAAGTACGGATGGAAACAGGCACATTATTAGAGGGGAATGAGGTATCCTGCGATACCATCCAGGCGTTTTGAGGGGTGCCACCATTGTACATCAGCACAACACAGTCATAGGATACGTTACCCAGTAACAAATCACGATCACCGTCATTTTCATAATCGAAGGTAGAAATAGCTGCTCCGGGGTGTAAATTATCGCGTTCTTCTGAACCCGGGGCTTGAACCCCTGCGCAATCAACAAAACAGGTATCCGGATGGCAACTGAGTTGCGCTTTACAACCCTCCATGCCATTTTCAAAAAATCTTCCCCAACAATTGTCATAAAGCTCATACTGCGGCTTTGACAAAGGAAGCCCATTTTCTACAGAGGTATTACGAAGCATGGTTAGCGTAGTGGATGTCCCAGCAGCGAATGCAACAATATCCAGATCTCCGTCTCCATCAATATCATCGATGGAAGGAACATCTCCACGGTTGATCGGGAAGTTGTTCCATGCAGGCGGATTATCGTCCGGATAAAAAATGTAAAGAGGATTGCAGGCTGAGCAATTAGCGGGATACGTAAACAAATGTGGCGTAAACTTCAACCCAAATCCATCATAATAGCCTTTAAAGACCTGAATTTCCTGACTGGCCAGTGAAATGGCTGCACAAAAAATATCCATTATGCCATCCTGATCAAAGTCCCGCATCAACATCCAATCAGCCAGCCCATCCGGAAAATTGGTGGCATATTCCGGCCGGAAAACATAATTCGGATTGCCTGGGGCGCCTTCATTGATAAACGTAAGCAAGACGCCTCCCACCCGGTCGAACAGTACCAGGTCCGGAGTTAGGTCGTGATCCAAATCAGCTGATGAAAACTGTGGCGCATTTAGTCCACCTGCAAATGGATATTTCAGATCGATCCCAAACTCCCGGACCGGCGCACTTCGACGCTCAAATTTTTGCACCGTTTGTGCGTTCAGACCACAGGAGAGAACTATAAACAAGCCGAAAGTGCAGAATACCGTGCGCATAGGGGAATGTGTTTAATGTGGGGAATTAGTGTGAAATCGTCATTTTTATCGGCTGACTTACACCTGCCTGAGTTTGGATTTGACCGGTATATATGCCGGCGGGCCAATGAGCTGTTTGGAGCTGAAATTGCGTTTGGCCAGACAATTGGACATTTCGTTCAACCATTTTCTCACCCAACGCATTAAACACAAGCAAGGTTGCCGGGCCCTGAATATTTCCTCCGTTTTCCCAACGAATAGTAGTGAATTCATTCGCTGGATTTGGTTCATTTTGCTTCAGGCGGAATCCATTCAACGGAATAATTACGGTTTGCAACAGGGTTGGATCCGTATACACTACTTCCATGTCGTCAAAGTAAAAGCCATCCCGTTCATCGCCATTATCGGAGCCAAACACAAACTTGATCGTGATGTTTTGACCGGCAAACGCTGACAAATCCATACACTCCTCCACCCATTCAGGCTGGAAGTCTTCAAAAATGGATTCTCCGGATGGTTGTGCTCCAATACCTGAACCCAGTTTGGTGTAACGGCCGCAAAGCGCTTTATCTTCTACACCTACTGCCCGAACCTGCACATAATCATATCGCGGTTCGATATCCCATTTTGCCCAAAAACGCAACTGAGGGCTTTTTGCACCATCCGGGATAAACAAACCTCCGTTAGACAACTGGACATCCGAATACGTAACCGGTGGATAAGGTCCATTGGGTGAATCTGTTATGCTGGTTGGTGCAGACACAAAGGTGGATTGGGTTGTTGCCCAGTTTCCATTAACCGTCCAATCATTCAGGTCGTTGGCCGGTTCTTCAAATAAAATCACATCCTTCCCTCCATAGAATTTTTGAAGGGTATCTGTTTTGGTATAGGCTCCGTTGGAATAAGTGAGCAGAAGAGAAAACGTTTCCCCAACCTGAATGGCTGGATTTAGCACCACCTGACTGTTCAGGGATATCGTTTCAAATTGCGCAGGGTTTACATTATGAGTGCCGTTCTGAATACTCTGAATATTTCCGGAAATTGGACTGAGACTTATGGTGAAAGGGCCATCCTGATATCCATAACGAAACAGTTCCAAAGAGATTTCCGGAGTAAGGCTGGAAAAGTAGGTTTCACTTTTATCTGTCACTACCCCGAAACGCAGGGCACAAAGGGCGGTACTAAGGTTTTGCCAAACATTTTCACGGTTCAGCGCATCGATCTCATCTGGCTGAGGCCAGAAGCCCGTTTTGCCAACCTCAGGGGTGAAAGAATTGGCGCCACCTTCTGCAAACATCCAGTCGTCAGAGTTTCCATTTACATTGTAGCCTACCGTTTCAATGGCAGTGCCGGGTTTATACTTATTTTCCCGTGTAAACAATTTGGCAAAAATAGCCAGAGATGGGTCGGCGAGTTCATTATTATATGCCCATGGATAGATCAACAAATTACTGAACGTGTGATAGTTCTGGGCAAATACAAAATCATGTGCCAAAACAAAATCTCTCATCGTGCGGGATTCGGGCTCTGAAAACGCTGCCGGTCCCCGGTAAGTTTGACTTTGCGGATTAGGAGACGAACCATTATTGTCATTTCCCCAGAAATAACCGTAGTTGCGGTTCAAATCCACGCCGAAAGTTCCGTCACCATTGTCACGTCGGTTTTTCCGCCACAAACCTCCACCCTGAGGATCAGTGGTTTCATTGTATACATAACCATCCGGATTTATGCATGGAACAAAATATAGCTCCAGATTATCCACAATGTATTTCACCTCCGGATCAGTATTGTAGTTTTCCAGCAGGTACCACATAAAAAACAACATCTGGCTGGCGCCATTTGGTTCCCGGCAGTGGTGCAAGGCAGTGTATAGCACTTCGGATTCGGCTTCATCAGAATCAGGGTTATCCGAAATTTTCACATATTGAATTTTTCGACCTTCCCAGGTAGTGATGGTATCACTGGCATCCATTCGGGCGGTAATCAAATTAGGGAATTTAGTGCGCATATCATCCAGCACATTCATCATTTCACTCAGGGTATGATATCCGCCCATGCTGCCGTATGTATAATTGGTCGGAGTAGGATAAGGGGTAATCAGGCTGGAGGAACAACCAGCGTCACGGTTTTCGACCTGTGGATTGGCCAGCTTTTCAAGATAGTCTTTTTTGAGGTCTGCAATGCGGATTTTCGTATTAAAACCTGCCTGACGCACCAATTCAAGCTCAGATGCTGCCAGATCCGTTACCAACAATTGGCCCGGGACATGGATGCCGTGATCGGTTTCTATTCCGAGTGATGTGAGGAGGTTAATGTTTTTACCCTGAAGGTTAATTTCCACCCGGGAATAGACTTCTGGTGATTGAGCGTTTGCAAAAAGTGCAAAAAAACTGAGCAATAAAACTGGCAGGTACTTCATGTGTATGTAAAATTTGAGGCAAAATTAAACGGCCTGAAGCTTCAGACGTTATTTTTATCCTGTTTGGCATATTAAGGCATTTTTTTTTCGCAAAGACGTTCAGTCGAACCGGAAGCCGTAGTTTTGCCACTCGAATGAACCACACCTTCATTCCATTGATCCAACATGAAATTTGTTTCCGAAAAAGACATCGATTCCACAATTGAAGCGCTGGAGAATTACTCAGATGAACAATACGAGCAGCAAATGGAAGCATTTGCAGAAGCCCAACCGGTGATATTTGCCTGGTTGTTCAGTGAAGAGTTCGAGTTACTTACAGAAGATGAACGTGGTTATCTTCAATATCTGGCACTGATCGCATGGAAATCCAATGAAAAGGTAAACGGACCCGTCGGATCAGTTTCGGAGGATGAAATTGGTGAAGCAGAGGAAAAAAACTATGCCATCCTGGAGGCTTCCACCGCCAAAAAATTCCGTGATCGACTGAATCCTTTTTTTGAAGATACCACTCAGGAAGATTTGCTCGCCTTTGCAGAAGAAGCAGTGCTTGAAAGTGAAGATGACCCTGACGCCCTGGTCAGTAAAGAAGGCCGAGAGCCCATATTTATCGCCATCAAAACACTGGTGGATGTGTTGACGAGTGTTTGAGTTGACGTTCGGCTTAGTGCATTTTTGGACTTTGACCAGATGGTTCATCATGACTCCTATGATCTAAGGACTCTATAAACCCCCATAAACCCATAAACCCCCATAAACCCCCATAAACCCCATAAACCTCACAAACCCACAAACACAACCCATGTCTGATCTACACAACGCCACTGAAAATTTGAATAAAAAAGGGTTTTTAGATCTGGATGTCGACCCTACGCTTGATCTGGCAGCCGAGATTAATCGGCTGAAACGTGAAAAAAACGCGATTATTCTGGCACACTATTATCAGGAGTCCGAAATACAAGACATTGCTGATTACATAGGTGACTCACTTGGATTATCGCAGAAAGCGGCCAGTACGGATGCAGAGATCATTGTTTTTGCCGGAGTACACTTCATGGCAGAAACCGCTAAAATGCTAAGCCCCCACAAAAAAGTGCTATTGCCTGATCTCAAGGCAGGGTGCTCACTGGCAGATTCCTGCCCGCCTGCACTGTTCAAAAAATTTAAGGAGAAACATCCTGACCACCTGGTGGTAAGCTATATCAACTGTACCGCGGAGTTGAAAACCCTAACCGATATTTGTTGCACCAGCACGAATGCGGTGGCCATTATCGAAAGTATACCAAAAGATCAGCCCATTATTTTTGCTCCGGATAAAAACCTGGGGGCTTATCTGATCAAAAAAACCGGCCGCGACATGATCCTTTGGAATGGCGCTTGCATGGTTCACGAGATATTTAGTCACGAACGAATTGTAAAACTCCGGCAACGGCACCCTAACGCAAAATTTATTGCACACCCGGAATGTGAAGCGCATATTTTAGATATGGCCGACTATATCGGCAGCACAACCGGATTATTGAAATATACCATCAACGACTCCGCTACTGAATACATAGTGGCCACAGAAGCCGGCATTTTGCACCAAATGGAAAAAGCCAGTCCACATAAAACCTTTATCCCGGCGCCTCCGAATAATAACTGTGCTTGTAATGATTGCCCGCACATGAAGCGAAATACAATGGAGAAGCTTTATTTGTGCATGGAATACGAACTCCCGGAAATTATCCTTCCGGACTGGGTTATTCAACAGGGTCGGGCATCCATTGATCGAATGCTGGAAATTTCAGCACAAGCTGGCCTCATTGCTACCTGATCGTGCCGGCGGTTCTAAAATCACCTGGTTGGCTCAAAACATACATTCCTTACTAAATGTCTCAAAGTAGCAAAACTACTTTGACTAAAAATGGTTTATCCCATCGCGATCTGCAACTTAGTTGTTGCCGGTATCTCAAAAAAGCAATAGCCCCTCTTCCAATCAGAAAAGCAAAGGTAAATTCCTGAAAACCGGTGACATGTACTGCGCATGTTGCCCTTTTCTGTTCACAGCAAACAATTTCACCGCGTGAAAAAATTTCAACAATCCCGCCTGCTACCCATCACTGGATTATTACTTGGCTCCCTGGTTTGGCTTGCCAACAATGGTAATCCGCCAACCGGAAAAACCGGCGCCCCATTCAATGGCAACTGTAATGACTGCCATAGTGGTGGAAATTATACCGGAACAGTAGAAGTTACCGGCTTCCCGACTACTGCAAGTCCTGAGACTACTTATGACATCAACCTTAAGATCACTTCCACTTCCGGCAATCCGGTTAAAGCCGGATTCCAGTTGGTAGTTGTGGACGGTAGTAATGCCGATTGCGGAGATCTGATCAATATTATGGGCAATGGTACCGGAACAGAGGATCTTCAAAACAGGGAATATATAGAGCAACGAACCGGCAAAAACTTTGCCGGTGGATCGGTTTCTTGGGACTTCCAATGGAAATCGCCTGCAAGCATGAATGGCAACACGATTAAAGCGTATTTCATCGGCAACATGTGCAACGGAACGGGAGGCACGGGTGGCGACAAAGCAGTTTGGAGCGATATTACCTTCAGTTTTGCAGGGCCACCTCCTGTGACAGCTGAGATCACCAACCCGATCAACCCTTCCTGTTTTGGGGGCAATAATGGCAGCCTTACGGTTGAGCCAGGTGGTGGCACTCCTCCTTATACCTATGCATGGACCGGCGGCCAAACCTCTCAAACGGCCATCAATCTGGCTGCTGGCACGTATACGGTAACGGTTACCGGTGCAGGTGGCAGTGGTACTGCCACCGCTTCGGCTACGCTTACCCAACCGCCTGCGCTCAACCTGAGCGCTACGGTTTCCGGCTCTGTAACCTGTGTTTCCAGTGCTACAGCCACAGCTTCCGCCAGTGGCGGCACCCCCGGATATACTTTTCTATGGTCTGACGGGCAAACTGGAGAAACCGCAACCTTTAATACGGCTGGAACATATACGGTAACCGGAACGGACAACAATGGCTGCACCAAAGCAGTTACCGTTAATATCCCGGGAAACACAACGCCACCTCAGGCTGTTGCAAGCGCCCCGTCAGAATTAAACTGCTTCTCGCCGCAGGTACAACTATCCGGCGAAGGCTCCTCTACAGGCAACAATTTCACTTATTTGTGGACGACCACCAACGGCAATATTGTTTCCGGCAATAATACGCTTACACCATCAGTGAACCAGTGCGGAACCTACGTGCTCACCGTAACCAACACGATCAACGGGTGTACCGCTTCTGCCTCCGTAACCCCGGGTTGCCAGATTGATCCACCCAATGCCTCCGCAAGCGGCGGTACCATCACCTGCAGTACACCACAGATTACCCTTAGCGGCAACTCTACCACACCCGGCGTAACCTACCAATGGACGGGGCCTGGCATTACCCCCAGCAACCAAAATCAACAAAACCCGGAAGTTTTTGCGTCCGGAATTTACACACTAACGGTTACTAATCCGGAAAATGGCTGCACTAAAACGGCCGTCGCAACGGTAAATAGTGACTTTGCTCAACCTGCTGCAAACGGTTCGGTATCCGGTTCTTTAACCTGCCTAGTCACCACGGTATCCCTTAACCTGACCAGCAATGTACCTAATGCGGTTTATGGTTGGACCGGGCCAAACGGCTTTTCTTCCAATATCCCCAACCCCGATGTTACGGTTGGTGGCGATTATTTTGGCACGGTAACCAATCCGGCAAACGGTTGTATTGGATATGATACCATTTCAGTTATTTCTAACACAACCCCTCCCGGCGCCTCAGCCTTTGCTTCAGGGCAATTAACCTGTGTGGCGGATTCTGTAACCCTATCCGGAAATTCTCCTGCTGCACCCAACGTGACCTACGCCTGGACCGGCATTAACCTTAATTCAAACCTGCAAAATGCAGTCACTTACGAACCCGGCACCTTTACTCTGGTGGTAACTGGTACTGTAAACGGATGTACCTCTTCTGCTGTAGTCAATGTAATAGAAAACACCACTATTCCATTCGACAGCATAGTCCACCCATCAAATTTGAACTGCAATAACGCCAGCATCCAGCTAAATGCTACGCCTTCGTCCCAAGGTCCAAACTTCAAGTATTTATGGACAGCCAAAGAAGGCGGACATATTGTTTCGGGCGACACTACCCTTACACCAGTGGTAGATAGCATAGGAAAGTATTTCCTGAAAATCACCAATATCGACAATGGCTGTACCAGCCTGGATAGTGTGGTGGTAAAATTATCCCCTCCTGTTACCGCTAGTGTGAGTGCTAAGCAAGACGTAAGCTGTTTTAACGGCAGTAACGGATCTGCAACCGTGGCTGGTGGCGGCGGAAATGGCAGCTATCTATTTGCCTGGAGCACCGGCGACACTACGGCAACCGTAAACAACCTGATTGCCGGCACCTATCAGGTATCTGTAACGGATGGCGAAGGATGCGACACTTCGCTTTCCATCACCATTACCCAACCCGATCATTTGATTGCCAATGCCAGCGCCACTGGCGAAACAGCCAATGGTGCGAATGATGGAACAGCAACAGCCAACCCAACAGGAGGAACAGCCGGGTATACTTACCTTTGGAGTAATGGCACTACTACACAAACCATAAGCAATTTGACGCCTGGTCCTATTACGGTAGTTGTAACAGACGCGAACGGATGTTCTTCAACAGAAACTGTAACAGTGAATGCCTTTGGATGTAATTTGAACGGCAGTATCTCTGCAACAAACGTTTCCTGTCAGAATTTCAATGATGGTCTGGCGTCTATTTCTTTGAATGGAGCAACTAATCCGGTTTCCTATATCTGGTCTAACGGAGCTACCACGCAAAGTGTCAATAACCTGGCTCCAGGCAGCTACACCGTTAACGTTCTGGATGGAGCCGGTTGTTCGGCGGTATTCAGTATCAATATTACAGAGCCCCTGGCACTTTCATCCAATGCTACCGCCACAGGTGTTTCTGCCATTGGAGCTTCTGACGGCACGGCGGAAGCCAATCCTACGGGTGGCACTCCCGGATATCAATACTTATGGAGTACAGGTGCAACCACTTCAAATATTTCCGGCCTTGCGCCTGGCGCATATACTATAGTGGTCACCGATGCGAATGGTTGTACCGCTGAACAAACGGTCAATGTTACTGCTTTCAATTGCGTATTGAGCGCAACGATCAGCCCGGTTAATCTCAGCTGCTTTGAATCCGCAAATGGCCAGGCCACTGTGTCACTAAGCAATGGTGTTTTGCCATTTACCTATCTCTGGAGTAATAATGAAACCACACAAAGCATTACCAACCTGTCTGTAGGAACCTACACAGTGGTAGCCACTGACGGCGCCGGATGCTCCGTAAGTCAATCAACAACCATCACCCAACCAGCTCTTTTAGAGGTTGCTGTGATAAACATTCAAAACGTTTTGTGCCCGGATGATACAGATGGTGCTGCAGAGGTTACGGTGAATGGCGGCACTCCTCCGTACAGTTTCGCCTGGCCTGGTGGCGGCATCCCCGGGAATTTTGGAGTGGGTACTTATCCCCTTTCCGTAACAGACAACAATGGATGTTTGAGCACAACTTCTTTCAGCATAATAGCTACAGATGCAGAGCCTCCTTTATTGATTTGTCAGACCGACATTCAGGTCTGCGGTCCGGGCTTTATCAGTTACGGTCCTCCCTCCGTAAGCGATAACTGTGGAGTGGCTGGTCCCCCGATAGTGATCAGCGGTCCGGCCAGTGGAACGGTATTTGATGAAGGCACCTCTGTGGTTGTTTATGAAGCTACCGACGTTTCAGGTAACAAAAGCACCTGCTCCTTTAACATTACGGTATTCCCAACTTCAGATATTTTGATTGACCAAACCCTTAACGATGTAAACGGCCAGAATGTAGGCGCCATTTCGGTAACAACAGTTGGCGTTGGCCCGTTTACCTATCAATGGAATAAAAACGGTCAATCTTTTGCCAATACTGAAGACCTGACCGGACTGGGAGTTGGCTCCTATACCCTGACCATCACTGATGGAAACGGATGTACTTCTGCATTGGCGCCGATAATTATTACCAATACGGTAAGCACAACAGAGCCTGGAATAACTGGCAGTGTAAAACTGTGGCCCAACCCAACCAGCAGCAATATTGAATTGGTTATCATTGATTTGGATGTTCTAGCCATCCAGATAGTGGATCTACGAGGCAGCCTGGTACAGGAAATTGCCTTGAATGAGATTGCCCAACCCATCCATGTAGCTGATATTCCTGGTGGCATGTATGCTTTATTGGTACATACAACCAACGGAAAAGTGGTGAGTCTGAAGTTCGTAAAAGAATAGAACACGGTGGACGGTAGACGGTGGACGGCTTACGGTGGATGACAACCGTAGGCCGTCTACCGCAAGCCGTAAGCCGTCCACCGTTAATGCAAAAAGCCAATAATGCCGGCCAGAATGAGTACCGCGCCAGAAATAATCCCTGCGTAGTGTTCCAGGGCATGAGAATTAGCCAGCTTAAGTCCGTGCCAGACCAACTGCACCCAAACAATCATACCACCAACCGTGGTAAGGGTATAGAGCAAAGAAAGGCTGATTACGGCCCATAGTCCGTGGCTTCCTGCCACCAGAAAAAAAGCGCCTATTTCCAAACAAGGAGAAAGAAACATGGCCGAAGCCAGGGCTACGATCAATTGCTTTTCCGGCAATTTTTCAGAAACCGGCTTATGCAGATGAAAGTGTTGGTGATAATAGTGGCGCCAGATAAATACAAGACCTAAGAGAATCAATAA
The DNA here is from genome assembly GCA_044347755.1 of Saprospiraceae bacterium. Classification (GTDB taxonomy): domain Bacteria; phylum Bacteroidota; class Bacteroidia; order Chitinophagales; family Saprospiraceae; genus M3007. Next base: position 25,859 of record JBIKUE010000018.1, on the reverse strand, counting down.
AGTTGGGGCTGCCGTTTCCATAAAGAAGGCTGTCCAGGCGGCAAGTTGCCAACCTGCCAGACTGACTAAAATTCCGATCAATACGGTACTGAGCGCATGCGCACTACCTGCCAACAAGGTAATCCTGGATGCTTTCCCGGCAGTCCAGCCCTGTTTTTTTCCAATGGCCACAATGGGCAACCAATGGTTAGGAATGGCGCCATGCAATAGGCTTAACGCCAGGCTACCCAACAAAAGATCCGTAGTCATTCTTGATTTTGATTGGTTTTGGAGTCCATCGAAGCCACAAAAGTAACCTGTTTAAGGGCTTTGCAGAAAGAGATTTGATAGAATCCACCAGGGTTTGTTTGAATTGATGGTGGATTGTCTGGCAAAATTCCGAGGTTTGTAGGACAAAATCCTTCCGGCCATATGACAAAACGGTCTTTCTACCCTTTCGGGATACTTTTCCTGAGCAGCATTTTTTTTCTCCTGCTACTTTCCCAATGCAATATACTTGGCAAAAACCTTAACAACGCAGATTTGTCGGGGTTCAAAACAAACAACCAGGCTCATATCGACAGTATGCTGCGATCGGCAAGCAGACAAGCTGCCCTGGGTTTTGCTGATAGCGCACAACTTATTTCCCAAAACCTGATTAAGGGATTAAAGGGCGCTATGGATACCCTGAATCCTGATTTTCGCAAACTTGAACAAACCATAGCCACGTTGGGACGAATGAGCCGGCATCAATTGGATTCCCTTGGCCAAACCCTGGAAGCTCGGCTAAACGGTTTGAAAGCCAATATTCAGGACGAAGAGCTCAAAAAGTTTTTGATTGGTCTGATAGAAGAATCTACCGGGACCCTGAAAAAACAAACGCGATCTGCGCTGAGCGATATGATTCAGAAAGCCCTGGATGATTTTGACGCCGAAACTGCCAAAGAAAAAGTGCAACTCATAGTAAGAGGCGCACTGGATGACAGTACGCAAATGATGGCCCGCGCACTGGTACGTGAAGCGCTTCAACCTACAGTTGATACCATATTGAACCGCGTGGAAAAACTGGTCAGAAAGGATGTGCCTTTTATTCAACGGCAAGCCCAACAATTGCTGATAGCACTGGGTTTGGTTGCTATGGCTATTATTGGCTGGTTCTGGTACCAACGCAGACGGTATGCGCGGCTCGTAAGTCTGCTTACCTATCAGATTGACAAAATTCCTTCTCAGGAATTATATGATGAACTCACCAAACGTATCCGCAGTGAAGCCCAAAGATCCGAACTGGAGCCTCTGTTGCGGCAAACACTGCAAGACCAGGGAATCAATACCTGACCCCTTCAGCTCAATTGAGCGGTGTTTTTGAAGCAAACTTTAAAATTCCACTTCCATGTCTTTGATGACGCGGCCGGATTTGGTTTGCATCCGAAGGGTGTAACGATCTGAGTTCAGATTGTACACTTCCAGACGCATGCCCGTGCGGTGCTGTCCGGCTTTCATCACTTCTTCTTTGGAAACTTGTTTGACGAGTTTTCCTGTTGAATCAAGGAGTACCATGAGCACCCGTTCATCTTTTTCCAGATAGTAACTGAAATTGGTTTCCACCACTAAGGCCTTCCCTAGCTCAGCGCGCTCGCCTGGCAGATACTCTACCGTTTGGTGTTTGACTTTATAGTCAGGTATTTTTTTACCCAATTGTTCAGCAACGAACCGGGTCAATTCCGGATCATCAATGGATCCAAGGGATCTGCCACTGAGCAGACACCAAACCGCTGTTTGTGCATTTGGACCATCCACTTTGCCCTTTTCCGTCATGAATTTCAACAAATGGCAAAGCTGAGTAGGCGCCATTGCACCAATGGCAAACGCTTCGGCTGACTTTGGAGACATTTCTCCTGCCTGCGTACAAAAGGTAGAGAGTAGGCCTTCAGCTGGAGTTTTTGCGGTTACTGCCAACAGCAACTCCTTAGCCACCACCAGCGTTTGCTGAGCAGTATCAGCAGGTTCCATGAGTAGCCCTTGAGGGATTCGGAGTCTGAGATATTTCCCCCGCAGGTTTTTACAAACAAGCTTTAGGGTTTCTCCCTGGTGACCGCCTTTGCCTTCCACCTTAACGCTGACCAACTTTTGGGCAATAGCCTCCTTTAAATCATAAATATTGGAAACAGTGTTGGACTTCTGGGCCGCAGAAGAGGCTGTAAAAAGGAGCGCCAGGAAAAAAGGAAGGAACAGTTTTCGCATAAGACATAGATGTTTATACGAAAACGCAGCAATGCAAATGGTTAGTATACACCACGAGGCCATTCACATTGCTGCGGGAGATGTAGAGCCATCAAAGGTTATCTTTGAAAAACCGCTCAATTTTTTCAAAAAGGTGTACCCGATCGCGCCCCATCACATTGTGGAAGTGCTCCGGATAGGCGAAATAATCAATCTGTTTGTTCTTGCGTACGCACTCGCGGATGTAGCGCAGGGAGTGCTGCCAAAGTACTACATCGTCTGAAGTTCCATGGATCATCAGCAATCTGCCCTTCAGATTGTCGATGTACTGAAACAGGCTGTTTTTGGCATATCCTTCCGGATTTTCCTGAGGGGTATCCATATATCGCTCTGTATACATGATCTCGTACATGCGCCAATCGATCACCGGCCCTCCGGCCACGCCACATTTGAATATGTCCTTTGATTCCGGTCGGGTCATCAGCGAAGTGGTCATGAATCCACCATAACTCCAGCCAAATACGCCAATCCGGGCAGGATCTACGAAGGGCTGAGCCTTCAAATATTCTATGCCTGTGAGCTGGTCTTCGATTTCAGCATCCCCTACCCTGCGGTGAATGGCGTTTTCGAACGCAAAACCGCGGTGTGCAGATCCTCTTCCATCCAGCGTAAATACAATGAACCCTTCCTGTGCCATATGATGCATCCAAAGATCTGAACTGTTCATCCAGCCATTGGTAATCATCTGGGCATGCGGACCGCCGTAAACATACACGACTACCGGGTATTGTTTGGAGGCATCAAAATTGGTGGGAAGGACCATTCGGGCATTCAGCGGGAACCCTCCCTTAGAGTTAAGGTTAACCATAAGGGTATTTCCCAGGGCGTAGCCAATCATGGGATTAGGGGCACTTAATACCAGATCCCTTTTGGACTTCTTACCTGTTTTGCTCAAATATATCTCTCTTGGTGTAGATGCTTCTGTGTACACATCCAGCATCCATTCTCCTGAACTGCTGATCAGGGCATTATGCACCCCCGGGTCATCATGAAGTCTGGTCTCAGCGCCGTTTTTCAGGTTGGCGCTGTACACAAAACGGTTCAGGCCCGTTTCATCAGCCACCTGGTAATAACAGTTTTCCCCCTTGGAGTCAAAACCATAAAAGGTAGTCACCGGATTTGGCCCGGTGCTGATTTGTTTCATGGTTTTAGCATTCAGGCTGCACAGATAAAGGTGATTGTAGCCAACACGTTCGCTTTGCCAAAGGAATTGATCGTTAGATCCTGGCAAGAATACCGCCGGCTTTTCCGGCTCTACCCATTTATCAGAAGTTTCCTCCAGGATGGTCTTGATAAAATCTCCTGTAGCTGCATCGTATTGGTTCAGCCAAATGTGGTTTTGTTCCCGATTTACCACGGCAATCAGCACATATTTGTCATCAGGCGACCATGCCACATTGGTCAGGAATTGTTCGGCAGGTTCGCCGGTTTTCAGGTACAGGGTTTTGGCGGTTTGGGTATCAAATATACCAACGGTTACGTGATGGCTTTTGGCCCCTGCAAATGGGTATCGGATTTCACGGGCAACAGCAGGCATAGAATCAAGGACGTAAATCGGGTATTGCGTTACCATACTCTCATCCATGCGATAGAACGCCAGGAAGCGCCCGGAAGGGCTCCAGAATGTGCCTTTGAAAATGCCAAATTCATCGCGGTGAACACTTTTGCCGTATACAATACCATCTTTCTCACTTTTGGCTACACCGAGTTCTTTACCTCCCAAATTGACCCAAAGGCCATTGTTCAGCGTATAGGCCGCAGCAAAGGATTTATCCTGAATATCCAGATTTTCAGCTTCTGCCGGAAACCAGTTTTTTCTGCTCAAGCCGTTGGAAATGCTATAAGTGTAGATCTCTTTGTCTGTGCGAAACCAACACTGATCCTCGTTCAACCAGGTCAATCCGGGAAGTGCTTCCATAGATTTTGCCCCCAATTCAGTCAATTTTTGATTGATTTGGGGTAAAAAATCCAACGTATCGGTTTTGAAATCAGGTGCATGTACACGCACCATTTTGTTATTCACCACATGTGTAAACTGGGATTTCCCAGGAATCCATTGCAATTGGCGAAGGTTGGTCGGTGTAAAGGCGCCTCTTTTCAAAAAGGCATCAGCCATGGAAAAATTTTGCTGGGCAGATGAAAACCCTGGCAGACAAATCAGAAAGGTGAGTATGGCAAATAGCTGCTTCATTTTCAATATCTTGCTTTCAAATTAAAATGGATCACTTTTTCCCGAATTTGGCTCTCAGAAATTCCACGATAATAGGCAACACAGAGATGCCGATGATACCCAGCACCACTATTTCAAAATTGTTTTTGACAATAGGAATTTGCCCGAAATAGTATCCGGCCAGCGTTAGGGAACTTACCCAGAGAATACCGCCGGAAATACAATATCCGATAAACTGCCGGTAAGTCATCTTGCCCACCCCTGCCACAAACGGCGCGAAAGTGCGTACAATGGGCACAAAACGTGCAATAATCAATGTTCGTCCACCATGTTTTTCATAGAATTCGTGCGTCTGATCTATGTATTTCCTTTTTAAGAACCAATAATCGCGGGTAAAGACCTTTTCTCCGAGGAATTTGCCGAAGAAATAATTGGTATTATCCCCCAGAATAGCGGCAAAAAACAGCAATGGAATGAGCAACCAAACGTTCAGGATCCCGGTTTTAGCCGTAATGGCGCCTGCCGCAAACAAGAGGGAGTCGCCTGGTAGAAATGGCGTTACCACGAGTCCTGTTTCGCAAAAAATAATGAGCGCCAGGATGAGGTAGGTAGCCAGTTCATAATCACGCATAATGTTTTCCAGGTGCACGTCCAGATGGCGAAAAAAATCGAGTGCCTGGGTCAAAAATTCGAGCATTGTATGAGTGTAAATTGGATGTTTTGGTCAACGGAAGCATTAGTTATTGCACCAATATGGGATAAACGGTCTTGTTTCCTGAAAGATCCCGAACCAGTACCCAATATAGGCCCGGTGGTGTAGATTGGATCGCTATGGTTCCCTGAGTAGATGGAGCTGATGTGGCGCCTTCCAACCTGCCTGTGAGGTCAATGATCTGGATATTGACCGGCTCCCCGTTTTTTGATTCGAAATGGATCCATTCCCGGGCCGGGTTGGGCCAAAGCCGTACTGGAACAAGCATTGGTTCACTGGCGTTTACCAGGCAATTCGGCGGCACTTCCGGGCACCAGCAGCGATAGGCAAGGGTGCAATCCACTACAAAAGGGTTTGGTTTCCCGTCCTGATATGGAGCTATCCGCCAGGTTTTGATCAGTTCTGAGGAATCTGCCGGATCCTGCGCGGCCCATTGGCACAGGGCATTGCGCTGCAGCTCAAAAAAAGCGGAATCTGCCAGATTGGCTTGAGCCCGGTACATCGTATAAAAATAGAACACCGATCGGGCAACATCTCCTTTAGCCGATTCTCTGGGTTCAAAAGCATCCGTGCGTTGTTCAGCGTAAGCGTCGATGTTTGAGGAAGGTATACTGGTAAAAAGCTGGTTTCGGATAAACCACTTTTGGGTTTGAGCATCCGGAATTTCGGTGTAGGGCGAATTCCCCCTGGCTTCATTCACTGCAATCCGGGTGGGGTAAATATGGTGCATATCACTTCTGGCATTGCCGTCGGCGGCGCCTTTGGCTTGAGGATATGCATGCTCTGTATTCATCCCGTTCGTTCCACCTCCCTGATAAATATACTGTGTTGGATCCTGGGCAGGATCCAGGTACAGGGTATGACCTGAATAGATGCAACGCAAACTATCATCGTCTAAAGCCAACACCTTTGCATAAAGGGTATCACGAGCATTTGCATAATCCAATACGGTATTAGGACGATACCTGGATGCCACACTATCTACCAGTTCAGGACCACTCAAGCCGGGGAACAGGATTTGAAAGCCCTGAGCCTGAAGGCCATTGCAGACGAAAAGGCATAGTGCCAAGATGGAAAAAACGCGCATAATTACATGGCCGGGAATGGCCGCGCAAAGGTAGGGTAAGTTTATGGAAATGAGGTGTGTGTAAGCAGGTCTGGGTATTTTGGCTTCAAACCTTATAGGTTTTGGAAACCTATAAGGCTTGAAGTCATTGTACCCAGAATAACCGTACAGGTATCCCAGTCTTACAAATTATCGTACTCGTAAATAGGATGCTCCAAATGTGTGCCGGGAGCTATATCGAACAGTGGGTTAATAATCCCGTCGGCAAGGCTATAAACCCAGCCATGCAAATGGGGCGCCTGTCTTTCTTTCCAGGCGTGCTGCACAATGGACGTTTTGGCGAGGTTGTTCACCTGTTCCACAATATTCAACTCAATGAGCCGGTTCAGGCGCTTGTCTTCATCCGTGATCGCCTCCAGTTCATCATGATGAAACCGGTAAACATCTTTGATATTACGCAACCATTTATTGATGATTCCCAGGGAGCTGCGTCCCATTGCCGCTTTTACCCCACCGCATCCATAGTGACCGCAAATAATAATGTGGTTAACCTTTAACACCTCAACAGCATACTGCAAAACAGAAAGCAAGTTCAAATCGGTATGCACGACCAGATTAGCCACATTGCGGTGGATGAATATCTCACCCGGTTTTGTTTGGGTAATCTGATCGGGTGGAACACGGCTGTCAGAGCATCCTATCCAAAGAATTTCAGGCGTTTGAACATTCATCAGCCTGTGAAAAAATTCCGGATCATGCACCAACATATTGTCGGCCCAGGCTTTGTTGTCTTGTAATAATTTTTCGTAAATCATGGTTTGTATTGATCTGATTGTAAAAGTAGCATTTAAACAGTTGAATTCAGGGCGTGTTTGGTTTTCAAAAAAGTTTCGGGAAAAACCGCCCCACCCTTTTTTGATAATCCGCATAGGCAGGATATTTACCGGCAGAGATTTTTTCACTAAAGTCTGAACTGCCCAAAAACAATAGCATCAATAAAACAGCGCCAGCCAAGGACCAATTCACCCATCTACCCGTGGCCGCTACGCTGAAAAGATAGAAACTCAGCCAAATACCCTGTTCGGAGGCGTAATTAGGATGTCGAACCCACGCTCAAAGTCCTTCAGCACAAAAACCTTTTTCGTATAACGGGCCTAAAGCTTCTCCGGTATTCTTCCTTCTATACTTTTCTGTTTGAAAATTCCATTGCTGTTGGTCCGCAATGGTTTCTGTTGTCACAAATCCCAAAAACAACGCCGCAGCCAGGTAATCCAATATATTCAAAGGCGTGTCCCCGCCTTGCCAGGCCGCCACTGTTGGCAGTGTGAACAATAATATCAGGCTGTTTTGATACAAGGAAATAAATAACAGATTGAATAAGCTCCAGTTTACCCGACTTTTAAGGAATGGGTATTGCCGGAGAACACTCCATCGGTAATCTTCTTCCCCTTTCCAGGGAATCCAATGATAGCCACCCCTACGGCCGAAATTGAAGGTAAGTCGCACCGCCCAAATGGTTACCATCACTGCCATTAATACCAAACGCTGGGAAAAACCACTTTCAACGGCCACTACCCAAACATAAACAATAGGGATAATGCTCCATATTTTGTCCACCTGACTGTAATTACTGGTAAGTTCACTTACCACAAAACAGGTTATCGCCACCCCAAACATAATTTTAAACAGTGTGCTCAATACGGCCCAATGTTCTGGTGCAAGTGGTTGATCGTAGTGAAAGGCCACATATGGAATTGCCAACAAGGTGATAATCAGTAAAACGATGGTTCTAAGCATAAACAGGGTCTCGTTCGTTGGGCGAAAATATACAGTCTGTGCAAATTTGCACAAGGAAACATTGGAGGTTGGCGGTTGGACGTTGGACGTTAGCATCTCAAAACGTCCAGTAGTCTGGTTGTGGATAACTTTTTTAGCCCTAAAACACCTCAAATTGCCCCTTAAAAAGGACTTTTGCCTCCCCAACATCGTTCATCGTTCATCGTTCATCGTTCATCGTTCCAAAGCTATGAGTTACGCCCCACGTATTGCCCCTATTACCGGAATTCCGGCACGCAAAATTGAATCTGTGATCCAGTTGCTGGAAGGCGGTGCTACCATACCTTTTATTGCCCGTTACCGCAAAGAAGCCACCGGCGAACTGGACGAGGTGCAAATTGCCGACATTCAGGATGCCTGGAAGAAAATGCAGGAGCTTGACAAGCGCCGCGAAACTATATTACAAAGCATTGAAGAGCAGGGAAAACTAACCCCCGAGCTGCGCAAAAAAATTGAAGACGCGGCCACAATGACGGAACTGGAAGACCTCTATCTCCCTTACCGGCCCAAGCGCAAAACCCGCGCTACCATGGCCATTGAAAAAGGCCTGGAACCGCTGGCCAAACGTATTTTCCAGCAACGCGACAAGGAGGTAGAAACCCTGGCCGCCCAGTTTATCACCGATCAGGTGCCAACGGTAGAAGATGCATTGCAAGGCGCCCGCGATATCATAGCCGAATGGATCAGCGAAGACCTCAAAGCCCGCGATAAAGTGCGGCGTTTATTTGATCGCGGGGCGGCGATCAGTTCACGATTGGTGAAAGGCAAGGACGATGAAGGCGCCAAGTATCGCGACTACTTTGACTGGAGCGAGCCCCTGGCCAAGTGCCCAAGTCACCGGTTACTCGCCATGCGTCGTGGTGAAGAAGAAGGCTTCCTGCGCGTGAGCGTGGCGCCTGAGGAAGAAAAAGCGGTGGAGGACCTGGAATATATGTTTGTAACCGGGTACGGCGAATCTGCCGCCGAGGTTCGTACTGCCGTAAAGGATAGCTACAAGCGACTGCTTCAGCCCTCTATTGAAACCGAATTCCGCAACTCCTCCAAAGAAAAAGCCGATACAGAAGCCATCCGGGTATTTGCAGAAAACCTGCGCCAGCTGCTGCTTTCGGCGCCGTTGGGCGAAAAAAGGGTGATGGGTATTGACCCAGGATTCCGAACCGGATGCAAAGTAGTATGCCTGGATGCCAGCGGCACACTGCTCAAGTATTCTGCCATTTTCCTGCACAATCCCTTTGAAGCACAGGCCGAAATAGAGCATCTGGTGGATAAATTTCAGATTGAAGCCATTTCTGTGGGCAATGGTACCGGCGGACGTGAAACCATGGATTTTCTGCGGAAAATCTCCTTTGGGCGACCGGTTGAAACATTTCAGGTAAACGAAGCCGGGGCTTCCATTTATTCGGCCAGTGAGGTAGCGCGGGAAGAGTTCCCTAAAGAAGATGTAACCGTACGCGGCGCGGTGAGCATTGGCAGGCGCCTGATGGATCCGTTGGCAGAACTGGTTAAAATTGATCCCAAAAGCATCGGTGTAGGGCAATATCAACACGATGTGAACCAAACCCAACTCAAAGACGGACTGGATCGTACGGTGGAAAGTTGTGTAAACTCCGTGGGGATCAACCTCAACACAGCTAGCAAACACCTGCTCACTTATGTGTCTGGCCTGGGTCCGGTTCTGGCTAAAAATATCGTGGAGTACCGAACCGAAAACGGCGCATTCACCAAACGCAGCGATTTGAAAAAAGTGCCGCGATTAGGCGACAAAGCCTTTGAGCAATGTGCCGGCTTTTTGCGCATCCGGGAAGCCAAAAACCCGCTCGACAATACGGCGGTTCACCCTGAACGTTATGCCCTGGTAGAGGAAATGGCTGCTGACTCGGGCTGTAAAGTATCTGACTTGATTCGCGACCGCGAAAAACGCGCTGCCATCGACCTGAAAAGGTACGTTAGCGGGGATGTGGGTCTCCCCACGCTCAAAGACATTTTAAAGGAGTTGGAAAAACCAGGTCTCGACCCGCGTGGCGCTGCAAAAGCATTTGAATTTGCTAATGTTCGCAGCCTGGAAGACCTTTACCCGGGCATGATTCTGCCGGGAATTGTGAACAATATCACCAATTTCGGGGCATTTGTAGACATTGGCGTGAAAGATTCCGGCCTGGTGCACGTATCTCAACTAGCCGACAAGTTTGTGCGCGACCCCATGGAAGTAGTATCACTGGGCCAGCACGTAACCGTCCGGGTAGTAGAGGTGGATATGGTACGAAAGCGGGTGGCGTTGAGCATGAAAAACCTGTAGAAATATCCAATATCGAATATCCAATTTCGAATGTCCAAGTGGTACGGGGGTTTGGCGTCAGCACTGAATGAATATCCAATATCCAATGTCGAATGTCCAAGTAGGGCGAGTGACTAGCGTCAGCACTTATATTTGGCTACTCAAGTGTGATCGGCCAAGGGATAAATATCTTGTACCAAGCGCCCGTGAACAATCAAGCAAACGTGCTGACGCCAAACCCCCGCACCACTTGGACATTCGAAATTGGATATTGGATATTGGATATTCCCTAAAACTCCACCCACACCCCAAACCGTACCCCGTATTTGGTGGTGCCCGGATGATCCAGGTAGCTGAAACGCCGGATCAGATCCACTCGCAGAAATCTGAAAATGTTGGTAATGCCAATACTGGCCTCTATATAAGGCATGCGCTCCAGGGTGTATGTGATAGGCCTGCCATCCGGGAACGCCGGAAACCTTAAAAGCCCCGGGTTGTTTTCCGGGCGGTTCTGAGCGCTTACCTGCCCATAAAGCACTTTCAAAGAACAGGCTTCCCGTAACTTTAATTTGCGGAGCAGGGGTATTTTGTTCAAAAAGAATCCCTGAAAGTAATGATCCACCATCAGTGTAGCGTAACGGTCGCTTACAAATTCCATAAAATTCATCAGGTTGTAAGAAAACTGTTGCGCTATATACGATTGATTGCCGCGGTGCAGCGTTAACAAGGGAAAAGGAACTTTCCCCAATACTCCGCCGGCCTCTACATACAGTTTGCTGTATCCCAATGGAGGGGTGGTCATAAACTTATAATAGCTGGCCGTTATTTCATGAAAATCGTATTGCCCCCCAGCTATCCCGCGTACTCCTTTGGCGTATCGGAGCATCAGGGTATAATTAAAATCCACAATAGAACGGGTGTTGCCTCCCTGATAGAAGGTCTCACCCGGCGAAAATCGCAGCTGTACAAAAGCGCTTGATGCAATGATCGGATCCTGAACAGCCGTTGATCCCTCTGCCGGAATAAAAAACAACGAGCCCGCCGGACGAAATTGTCGCTGATCGGCGCCAATCTGATAGGAGAAATGACTGGGAAACTCGCGCTCATATTGCACATTGAACCTATCGTAATAAAAGAATTTGTCGTTTAAGCCCCGAACTACCGAATTGGCCAGGGTGGCATTTGGGTTTCCCTGAAACGACTGGACTGGGAGCAACATATCATGCAGATAGTTTACCCTGAGCAGATGGTTGGGGAACTTGTTGAACTCCGTGCCCTTGAAGCCAAATACTCCGCCTATGCTGTATTTCCATCTTTTATCTTCCAAACCATAACCTACATTTCCCGTCAGGCGCCAATTTTTGCTCCATTTTGGCCCTGTCCTGGCTGCGATGCGCAATCTGCCCCCTTCCACATCATTGAAGGAGTAAAAAGTAGGGATCGGCCCTAATTGTATCTTACCCAAATCCAGATGACCGCCAAATACGGTATACCCCAATTTGGTTATGGTTTTATAGTAGCGGGTGTTCCGCAAACTATCAATATTGGTGTAAGTAGCGGTTTCAGCCTGGTTTAAGGCAATGGGCCGCGTCTGCTCCCAAAACAGAGGATCTGTGGCTTTCGAGGCTACCGGGAGGGATACCACTTCATTGGCTACTCCTTTCAACAAGGTATCCGGAAAGACAGGGTTGATTTGTGGCATCCGGTGGATCACCAACCGTTGGGCTACCATGCCCACTCCTTTTTTATTGTACCCAAAATGCATCCGGTAATCTTCAGTGGCCAGCACCCATTTACCGGATGGAAGTAGTTGATAATCTTGCTCCACCACCAATTCCTTTACCCAGTTCAGGTTGATGTTGGGATTAATGGAAAAGTTGATTCTGGAAATGGCATATGTGCTGTCCAACACCACATACAAGTCACCTTGCAGAAGCATATCCTGTTTATTCTTGGGATAAAACTCCAAACGAACCACTTTTTTCCCATGGTCTTCCAAGGTATCTGCCGAATAATACCGGTAAAACAAAGGGGCGTTTTTGGCAATCGGACTCATGAACTGATCCGAAAGCATATCCACGTAATTATGGTAGATATCCACCTCCTGATACAAATACTGAAGACTTTTATCCAGGCCCTCATCATCCACCATTTCTCCAAAGCGGACCGACTTGGTGGCCTTAATGTATTTTTTCCAGCGTTTGGGATCAGCACTGCTGTAATAATCCATCACGTTTTCCTGTAAAAACACCGGCAAAACAGGCAACCCTCCCAGTTTGCTGCTATCGGTATTTTCCAGCACGAAGCGCATGGGTTTTAGCAGTTTTCTGGACTTCAGTTTTTCATCCAGATTACTCAGGCCCAGAAAGATCTTTTCGTATTGCTCATCCTGATAAGTAGCCAGGTCGCCAATATGATTTTGGTCGCGATGGGCAATCACCAATTCTATCAGTTCTACTACCGGATTATCCTTGCGCTTGTACTTTTTTGCCTTGATGGTTACTTCCTCCAACTGATTGGTTTCCGGCAATAAGGCTACATCCAGTGTTTGCTCTACTCCGGTTTTAACCGGCAGCACCTGGGTTTTGTAGCTCAGGTAAGAGAACTGTAGTTTGGTGACCTTTTGCTCGGTACGAAGCAGATAATAGCCATTTTCGTCGGTTCGGGTGCCCGCAGAGAACCCGGGGGCTGCAACGCTTACGAATGCCAGTCCGTCTTTGGTTTCAGCGTCTGTAACCCGGCCTTTTACCAGGGTAAAGGCGTTTTTTTGGGCCTCCAGCGAGGAGGAAATAGTACAGATCAGGATTGCCCAGAGAATGGCTCGCATAGGAACGGGGTGCATTGCTTGCTGCAAAGATGCTCCATTTCCGGCGGCAAATCAGAAGAGCGGGTTACTTAAACAATGTTTTAACACTGAAGATGGCTCATTGTCAACTTTTATCGAACTGACTACCTCTTCACAAACCACCCGCTCCGCACCCGCCCCTGTGCCCACAGGTGGAGGAAGTACATGCCGGCTGGCAAATGTCCCACGGGTACCTCAAGCCTACCCTCCGAAAGATGGAAACTGCCCGAAGGCATCTGCCGGCCCAGGGCATCGAAGAGTTGCAGGGATTCCAGCGGGCCTTCCCAGGGCAGCTGGATGAGATCGGTGGCGGGGTTGGGGGAGACATGAATTTTCAGGGTCTCTACAGGCGCGTTGGTGGCACTTGTGGTAGAAAAAATAGTATCGCAAGGGTAAGGAACGAATTGGAAGAACGTTTCCGAGGTTTCAAAACAGCGGAGCCCCCATACACTTGTTTCAAATAGCCCAAACCTCGGAAGGGGAAGACCATCATTCCCTACCTTTTCAATGATACGATCTCCCCAATCAAACCAAAAGGTATTATGGATGTGCCAAACTTTGAGGGTGTCTCCGCTGATATATAAATGGCTGATGGAATCTACTGTGATGGTATCGGGCGCATAAGGTAGCGGATTATCCGGATTATAGCCCTCCAAACCTCCTATGATCCAACTATCGCCTACTTCTGCCGAAAAGTCGTATAGCATTTCAAATTGCTCACTCAAAAAGCTGTAATAAAAAACGGTGTCGTTTCCTGTATACAGGTATAGTTTATCCAGGCTATTCGGTTGATACTCGAACCGGCTGCACCATTTTCCTTTAAAGTTTTCTTTTCCTGTTACTTCCATGATGTAGGGAACACCCTGGAGCGCAAAATTCGCTTCAGTGTATATCCACCTGGCGCCAACGGGAGCGAAATCGGAGGTTTGGGCCATAATACCGGTAGTGGAGAGCAGGATAGAGAGTAAAAGCAGGTAATTTTTCATGGTGGTTTGTGTTTAATGTTGAACGATCAATTTTCCGCTGCAAAGTGGTTTGCGGTCTGCCCAAAGCAGCAGTTGATAGATCCCGGAAGGCCAGTTTTTGACGTCCATTGGTACGCCATCCTGCCCTTTTGCCCAGGGTATTTCAACCATAAGCCTGCCTTGCATATCATAGCATTTGAGGATTGTTGCGTCTGATTGATGCAGCTCCCTATCCGGAAGCTGGATAAGAGCCATATCCTGCGCAGGGTTAGGGGAGCAGATGAGCTGAGGAAGCTGCGGTGCTCGAATAATCGGCTCAAAAGCACTTGTGATATATTGCGTAAGCCCTGAGCAGCCCGTATCCATACATCCATCTGCACCGCCAACTACCAGAATCCCGATGTTGGGGTTTAGAGATCCTATAGAATTGGTATCGAAAACCACACCTGTTGTGGCTATTCGGCCGTCAGCCAATTCACACATGTCAAACATCTCCATAAATGGCGACCAAGGGCGCTGAATGGAATCTGAATAATGCCGTTCCCACAAAATTTCCCCAGCTTCGGTAGCGCGAAATAGCCAAATTTTGCCTTTGCTTGCATCTTTGGAATAGTATCCGAAACCTAAAATATCCCCATTTGCAGCAGTAATGATACGATAAACCGATCTTATTGCCACATCGTTCCATTCACGTTTCCAAATTATTTGACCTTCGCTGTTTATCCTGTTTAAAACACTGAAATTATAGGCTATGGTTGGGTCTGGCACAAACGTATCTTGCCGCCACATGACAGCTCCGCCGCCGCCAGACAAACCTGTAACAGTTGGCGGTTGAAGAAATGTTTTATCCCAATTAATTAACCTGCTCCAGATTGGATTCGCATTTTCATCAATTTTATGCATAATGGCGTTGTAGCGGTAGGTGCCATAAAGCCAATGATAATAATATCCAATAACGTTTGAAGTTAATAAGTAATGCCCATCCTCTGTAGGCGTCAAATGGCCATAACCGATACTTTGCAAAAAAGTATCTGGGATAACTTTATTAAAGATCAGATTACCAATGCTATCCGTTTTAATAATCCTAATCTCACCTTCTACAGCAAACCAGGGCTCCTCAATAGATTTAGGTTTACCCTCTGTTACATATAGCAGAATGTCTCCGGATGGCGTTTCTGCAATAGCATCCGCATAAACATGGAGATCTGAAAGATCAGGGTAATAATTAATCCATACCAGGTTTAAATCCGGATCCATTTTGGCGATGAACGTGCGCATACGGGAATGATCATAATCCCGCCATTCTCCAGTTAGTAAAATATTGTTGTCTGAGGTGAGGCAATACCCACCACCACGCATACTAAATAACAGGTCTACCTGCGGCCCCTCCATTTTAACCACCTTGACAATCTCCTTAGTATCCGCGTTTATTTTAACAATTTGCGCTTCCCGGTGAAGCCCTACGCCAAAGGCATTGGTTACGTAGATGAAATGGCCAATACTCCAAATATTTCCACTGTTATCATAAACGTACTCATACTGCGGATTTGGATCGAATGTTTTCAGATAGGTTTCGGATGACTGAGCGGCGATTTGAAAACAACCCAGCATCACCACCGTAACAAGGAAAAAACGACTACTCATGGTATAATAGGATGAAGCCGTGCAGCAGATCAGTTGATCCACTGCACGGCCGGATGACTTAATTAATGTTGAATAGTGATTTTTTGGCGTGCAATAACAACGCCATGTTCGCGCAAAATGAGCACATAAATGCCGGCTGGAACATTCTGCACCAAAAGAGATACGCTGCTGTCGTCTGGCGCTGCTACCTGTTGTATCAGGGCGCCTGTGGCTATATCCCTGAGTTCAAGTATCCGGTTAGCAGACCGATCTATTGCCTTTGGCAACTGGATGTTGAGCACATCATTGGCCGGGTTGGGAGATGCCAACAATACCCCAACTTTGCCTGGTTGCGAGGTTTGAGGATTACTGCTCCGTTCCTCAATCAACACGGGCAACTTAGGCATAAATACGCGCCCAGTAAGTATTCCCAAAACCGTTTGTGCATATCCTGCCTCCAGACTTGATGAGTTGGCAATACCAAGCAGGGTTTCTTCCTGTGCAGGGTTCAATACAAACTCAGGATCGGAAAGTCTTGCCGCATTGATGGTTTGAATTTGGGCAAAATATTGATCATCCAGATTCCCTTGCTGAAAGCCCTGAAGTAATGCATTAGCAGCAGCAAACTGATTTTGCTCTAATTTTGCTGCCACCAAGCGCCGACGATTGGCCGGATTCAGATCTTCGTTGAGCAAAGATTCAACAGCGCCCCAATTATCTATCGCAATATACTGTCGGACAAGTTCGCTGGTAATACGCTCCCGTTGTGTGATCAAAACCTGAAGTTCAGCTGCCAATTGGTCGGTAGGATTGGCCGAATAGGCTGCATTTTTCTGAGCAATCTCAATCCTTATGGCATCCAAGCAAGCTTTCGTTGTACACGGTTGTTCCTGAGGAGACTCAGGAAACATACAGTCTGAATAAGGAAAGCCTCCTGTCAATACATTGGTAAAATCACTTTTCGGCATGCAGACGTCACTTAGCGAACATTT
Organism: Saprospiraceae bacterium; assembly: GCA_044347755.1. GTDB lineage: Bacteria > Bacteroidota > Bacteroidia > Chitinophagales > Saprospiraceae > M3007. The sequence goes on along the minus strand of JBIKUE010000018.1, from coordinate 9,116 downwards.
CGGCTTCAACCTTGCATTCAGGTTTGGATCAGGATGGAAGTAGAAAAACGGTACGGTGTTGACTAATGGAGGAGGTAAAATGTCATTAGTTTTAATATTCTCTGGTTTCCCAGGGGTGAAATAGTTCCATCTGGCAAAGCCGGCACCCCCCTGGTTTATTTGAATTTCTCCTGGAATGGAGGCCGACGGAGGCGACGGAGGGAATGATGCCAATGGTTCGATGAATAAATCATGAAAATCTGTTGAAAAATCCTCCTCCCTGAATAAGAACCCGGAATTTTCCCCTACGATATTGGTACCTACGATATTACCTGAGTACCTGTTGCAAAGATTTTGATTCACATTGTCGCCAGTATTTTCAAATTGATTACCTGCCGAACCGGATGCAAAAAAGTTATCAGTCAGGAAACTTTCAGTTGTTCCTTTGATCGCCACATCGAAATTAAAGTTGGAGAAATCATTGCTAAAAATTTCTACTTTCGAGTTGGCTGTAGCACGAATACCCACCACATTATTTTCAAACCAGTTGCGATCATTGCCTTCTGAACCAAGCACACCAACCTTTACTGATCCTAAAAGCGGTGTAGAAGCCCCTGCCAAAACACCTCTCTCAGACCCAATAAATCGATTTTTTTTCGTCACATTGAACAAAGCATCCCAACTGACAATACCATCCATGGCTACATTGCTAAACGTGCATCGCTCAAACAGGATGCCATCTGTATCCCAAATGGACACACCGGTGTGCATGGAGCCTACTCCGGTTCGTTCAAATATAACATTGTCAAACTTGCTGAAATTGACCAAATCGTATTTCATAAACTCAGCTCCTTTTCGGCAATCCCGGAATGTAAAACCATTGGCCTGTATCAATCCTCCCCTAAACTGAGGCACATCCCAAAGCGGATGCCCTTTGGCGGCAGCGCCAATTACAGCGCCTTCTATCATACCATTCCCTTTTAATAAAACAACCCCAGCCTGATTAGCATTGAGTACCCCATTGGGATCAGGTTGTGCCAAAACATTGTTCCCCTGCACGGCAATTCCACGCCAAAACTGTGCCGGTGAACAAGTATTTGCTCTCCTGACAATACCGCCGTCTACGATAAGCCTGGCCCCTCGTTCCACCGTAATGGAGCCGTCAAATGGCATGAGTAATTCACAGGTGACGGTAAGCGTAGCGCCCGTTTTGACTACTACATTGGTGTAAAGCCTCATATTGAGATCCCAGGTTTCTGACACATCAACGATTCTGTCCGACGTGTTGGATCCTGGATGGTTGTATGTTTCTGTGCAGTCAACAAATTGACGTAGATTAGAAATGGCAAGGTTTCGGTGAATAGAACCTACATCAGTGGCGCGGAGAACATCACGAGAGCTGAAATTTGGAGGATTTGAGTTTGTAGTCAACAAATGATTGGAACAAGCATCCATATGGATGTAATCACCAATAAAATTGTGTGCAAACTCATGAGGTATACTTTTTAGCGACTCATCGATCAAAATGTCCCTTCCAATTGGATTGAACGGAAAACCTGTCACGTCAGGCCGTAGTTGAAACCAACGGTATTTCAGGTAGAGGTTATTGATACTAATGTCTGAGGTGCGATTAAGATTGAATTTATCTGGGTGATTTGCACACCACAAGGTACAATATTCGGGCACATTGATGAGCGTGTTTAATGTTCCTAAGGTTACAACTCGATTGTATAGATCCCCTTGAATTGGAAAGAAAACATTTATTCCTCGTGGTATTGAAGGATTAGCATTAATTTCGTTGCTCAAATTTGCCAGATACCAGGATGAGCTAGGGCAAGCACATTTCACAGACGCATTATCTGCATTCCAGGCATATTCATCGTTCCTAAAGATGAAATTCGGAATAATCTGAATTTTTGCGTCGGTTCTCAAGTCCCCACAATTAGAGGTACCCGTTAGGTTAGCTAACCGCCAATTACAATTATTAACAATGGTATGTAAAAAAGCCATGTGCTCAGCATTATTTTCACTAAAGTTACCCTGAATATCAGATTCTGGGTCGTCACTTTTGCGCAGAATAATGAAGTTTGCGTGAACATAAATGGTTCTTGCATCTGTTCGAGGTATGTGTCGCGCATTACTATTCCATAAGGTGGAGGTATTAGCACATATCCCGTTACTTTCGGGAGAACCGCAACACGTTCCACATTCAAAGGGGGCGGGATCAGTTTGGCAAGACCCCCGATTCGGAAACAGGATACTTACCCAAATCAATAGAAATACAACTATTGAAGCGTTGAAGCGTTGAAGCGTTGAAGCGTTGAAGCGTTGAAATTAACCAGTTTTTCATCGTAAAAAAAATTTAAGGGTAAAAAAATAGGTGCCAGTGCCACTCCAGGTAACTGGAGTAACTCAAAAAATTTTCATCATATCGCTGCAAGTAATATTGGATTAGCGTGATTATCGCGAGGATCTCTGAAAGTTAAATACCATCCGTTCAGACAAAACTTTTAATACCTACCTAAGCTATACCTAAAACCAAAGTCCTCTAAAAGATTAAAGCTGTTAACTAGCGCGCTCCCTTGTACAAGTTATAGAATTCCGGTAACTAATCGCAAACAAATGTACGCCAGGGATATCAATAATCCAAGGGTAATCACCAAATTTAACATTGAACATTTAGCGTTGACCATGGAACATTCAGCTTCAACCCTTCACAAACCGCCCGCTCCACACCCGTCCCTGTGCCCGCAGGTGGAGGAAATACATACCAGTTGGCAAATGTCCCACAGGCACCTCAAGCCTACCCTCCGAAAGTGTGAACCTGCCAGAAGGCATTTGCTGGCCCAGGGCATCGAAGAGTTGCAGGGATTCCAGCGGGCCTTCCCAGGGCAGCTGGATGAGATCGGTGGCGGGGTTAGGGGAGATGTGGAGGGCCCGTAGCTCCTTCCCCTCTGTGGCTTCGCTCACTGGGCATAACCCTGGTAACGCACCCAGCCGATAGTTCGGTATATTAGGCATTACCACACTAGAAAAGGCTGGCAGTGTAATGGCATGTTGTTCAAAATGACAGGCCGTACCTAAGGAATCCGGATGATGAATAACATGCAAAACGTTATTATCGTATGACGTATTCATGTAAATCTTGCCATCAGGCCCCCTCAGCATCCAATAAAAATTGGCTGGATATGGCGCCAAAGTACCATCATAAATCCCTACAACCTGCATACTGGCAGCAATATCAGATGCCCAAAGATCGTATTGCTGCACCGTACCGCCTGACGTTATATACAATAATCTACTATTGGGGGATGTTACTACCCCTCCAATAGCGCTTGGCAGTAAATCCCAATCAAGATAAGTTGAAACATTAAAGGTACCACTACATCTATCAAAATCGTAAATAGTCAATCCTTCCGGGGAGTTCCTGAAATACTTACTCCCATCTGTGGAAAAAGCTTGTTGACTAATACAACAGGTGCTATCCGCTTTGATCAAATCAAAAGGCTGAATTCCTTTATATGCTACTCCGTCCGGTGTTAGTAAACTAACGTACAAATCATAACTAAAAAGCCTTGGACAGACCAGCCACCAGTCTCTTCCATTGCCATGGCGAACGGCATGAACATAACTCCCTAAATACAAAGAGTCAGTGATTATGATGTTATTTTTTGACAAAACGGCCCCCTTGCCGCCATCGCCGGAAGCATCAATCTCCGTGTACATAAGATTCATGGGCCTCCAGTACAAGTCATCTGCCCTGAGATGAAACAGATAATACAAACTATCGCTTCCCGGCTTGGGTAAAAAAACAACCGGCTGCCAGAGTGGATAATTGGATTGTGCACAAAACAGCTTGTACACCTTGCCCGGATTCAGTGAATCTCCGTGTAACATAATTTGATGGTCAGAATTAAAAACCTCACAACCATCTGTGTAGGCAAACAACTGGCCATTTGGAGTGGAGATACAGGCTTTCGGTCTGTCGCAAGGATAGTCTTGAAGCGTAAAAGTGGGAGGCGAAAAGTTAAAATCCATGAGAATGCCACCATAAGAGTTTCCCCCGGGATCTAGGCCTACATCACCGTACCCTAATGTCCAAATATAATCATGCCTGACTTGTGCAGAAAGAAGGGCTATTCCGAAAGTGGAATAGAATATTATTAAAAACTGTAACTTCATTGGAAAAAGTAAAATTGGCTGCCTGGCTCCGAACAGGCGCCAGACAGCCTGATGGAAAGGGAGAATTAATGCGCCAGAACGAGCATTGCTTTATCAAGTAGGTTACCAAACCTATCGCTCAAAATAACCCAATAGGATCCTGATCTTGCCTCTGACATGTTTAATGCAATTTTACCTGCCTTCGGAGACGCAGTAACCGTTTTTACTCTCATTCCATGGTTATCATAAACAGAAATAGTTACTTCGTCCGTTTCAATTGCATCGAATATAACATCAAAATAGCCTGAACTTGGATTGGGCACTAAGACCAGGTCTGATTTTTGAATAAGCGGAGATTGTAATTGAGCGTTGCTTCTTTCGAGCAATTCCCACTCCGGCGCCAATTGTGACTGATCACAAGGCGCCAGAAAGGTAATTAGGTCCATCGTGGCCTTCCCAACAATCTCATCACCCAGTTGAACCATCGCCAATGCCGCCTGGTAAATGCTCTCGGTAATTGGCTGACCTAATAAATGACGAACACGCAATTCATTTCGCAATTTGGAGGCCTCTTCATAGGATTGACTGGTGAAAATGGTTTGATTGTAACTCAGTGCATTTTCGAGGTCATTTGTCAATTGCTGCGAGCGATTTGCCCTCAAAACAACTTCATCCACAGCGTTGCTTGCAAACTGTTGAAGCAAAACTAATCTTTGATCAAACCAGGACGTGGTGAAACCCTCCATGCTAGAAAAATCAGTTAAGGTGTCAAAACTTTCAAGTGCAGGAAGTGCTTCTATTGCTGCAAGGATGTAATTACCCAGCGTTTGTTGATCAATAGATGACAGGTTTATTGCATTATGTACCAGCAATTGTGTTTGAGCAAGCCTGGATATGGTTGTGTTGTTCAAAGAATTAAAAAAGGCCTCTTCCGCAGACCCTGCCGGGCGAAGTTCCGGATATAACAAGAGCTTATAATAAACCTCATGTTTTAAGTCCCACAAAGGGGTACCGGCAAGCGGAGACTGGCCTGAAATAAGTGCTTCTTCGTAGGGAGTCAATTCATTTAATCCAATGGGATTCATAGGGGCGCAATAATCTAATGGTGGATTTAGATCTGTATGGAACCAATTTTGGCCTGGAATCATAGGGTCAGGAAAGATACTCCAGCTAGGTGGCAGCCATGGAAGCGTGTTGCCCTCCTGCGTACTAGACACTATAATTTCGGAAGCAAACGGGTCAATGGATTGGTTTATCGCAGCAAAATTTGTAATGTCAATAGGAGAATCCCAATTATTCCCTCTTGCAATCTGGAGACCGATTTGCCCATTTGAACCGATTATCCATAATCCTACATAATGGTGATTAAAGTTATTTTCTCTAAGTTTGATATCGTTCTGTCCATTAAAACTTATTCCTGTGTCACTCCAATCTACCGTATTCTCACATAGTTCCAAATTAGCGACTTGTCCAATCCCAATAGCACTGCTCATTGTTATAAAATCACCGGGGAAACCCGTGATATCATTCCGTTTTATCAAATGACCAGTTGAAGTGCTTTGTCCCGGGCCAAAATAAGTTCCTAAAATCCCTTCTCCTGAAGCCTGCGTGAGAGTATTATAGCCCACGTCATTATCTTTTATTTCAAAGTTGTCGGAATCACCAAAACTTGCCCAAATGGCAATTATTTTTGGAATAACAGTGCCCGTTGGGATGGCATTTATGTCAAAGACATTATTTGAAATGACAAATTTATTTGGTGCATCTACCATGTCAATAACACGGACCACCCACAGAAATTGGTTAGGCCATGCATTTGCCGTAAAAGTATTGTCATCTATTTTTGAATCAAACAATGCGGTAGCCTGTGGTCTTTCAATATAAATCCCATATTGCCACCTTCCTCCTGTAAAATTAAAGACATTTTTGTCGGCAATATGAATATATTGGACACCGGTATTGCGAGTAGAATGAACCCCTTCTCTCCAATTTCCGGTAAATGTATTCCGAAAAATATTTAGTGAGGCGTTTTTGGCCCTGATACAAAAATCACCCTCAAACCTGAAGGTACAACCATTAGCATTTAGTATCAAGATATCTTCCACCCAAATGCCATTTTGCCCAATATTTTGGAAAATATCCTTGACAACATCAATTCTACCGCCGTCCTTTACAACAATTCCGTTCTCAAGACATGAGAACAAATTAGCATTTCCAGCAACTCCAATGGTGGTGATTACATTGCTATATTTTATTCCGGCATGCGCGTTTGGATAATCAGGCATTAACACCCCTCCCAGCGGGCCTGTGGGATTGACTCCAGCTAAGGGCGCCGACTGATAAAAGGTATTAAGCGCAAATAAAGCATTGAGAATTAAATTGTTCTGCCGAAAGTTACTAACACCTATATGGTTGTTTTGGAAGTTGTTTTTTAAGAAGGAGTAATTGCCCTTTTCTTCATCCAAGGTAACGCCAACATAAGCATCCTCAATTCGACATGCGTAAAAATTCAACATGAAATTAGCAGAGGTATTCGTTGTGTTTACCACAATCCCCTGCCACATTTGGTTACATCCAAAAAATCTACACTGATCAAAATTGACGGATAAGGAACTACTCCCCGCAGGTGAGATATTAATTCTGGCATCTGGTCGCATCTTGAAAATGCAATTTTTAAACGTTGCCCCTTGGGTTATGGTGTAAACCCCACCGATCTCAATTGTCTTATTCTCAACAAGGCCACTGAGCGGTATACCCTGATTGTTTATGGTAGCGCCACTAGCCCAACAATAATCTGTCGAACATGGATATTCTGAATAATACTCACAACTTCTGCTACCATCAAAACAAGCTAAAGGGATGGAATAAGATTCACAGGGATTGTAAGGAAGAATTTCAGACTGCGCTCTAAGAGTGTTTGCCGTTAAGCAAAACGATAGGATCAAAACAAGCGTTGAAGCGTTGAAGCGTTGAAGCGTTGAAGCGTTGAAGCGTTGAAGCGTTGAAGCGTTGAAGCGTTGAAGCGTTGAAGCGTTGAAGCGTTGAAATTAACCAGTTTTTCATCGTAGAAAAATGTTTAAGGGTAAAAAAATAGGTGTCAGTGCCACTCCAGGCAACCGGAGCAACTCAAAAACTTTCATGATATCGCTGCAAATAAATATTGGATTAGCGTGATTATCGCGAGGATCTCTGAAAGTTAAATACCATCCGTTCAGACAAAACTTTTAATACCTACCTAAGCTATACCTAAAACCAAAGTCCTCTAAAAGATTAAAGCTGTTAACTAGCGCGCTCCCTTGTACAAGTTATAGAATTCCGGTAACTAATCGCAAACAAATGTACGCCAGGGATATCAATAATCCAAGGGTAATCACCAAATTTAACATTGAACATTTAGCGTTGACCATGGAACATTCAGCTTCAACCCTTCACAAACCGCCCGCTCCACACCCGTCCCTGTGCCCGCAGGTGGAGGAAATACATACCAGTTGGCAAATGTCCCACAGGCACCTCAAGCCTACCCTCCGAAAGTGTGAACCTGCCAGAAGGCATTTGCTGGCCCAGGGCATCGAAGAGTTGCAGGGATTCCAGCGGGCCTTCCCAGGGCAGTTGGATGAGATCGGTGGCGGGGTTGGGGGAGATACTGATACTTCCCGCGACTTCCTTTCCTTCTGTAGCTTGACTGACCGGGCAAACATGCTGCAAGACACACCAAACGCAAATTAATCCTGCAAAGGAGCAACAAGACTGACGTAAACGGGCAAAATTTGGGCATAGTATGAGATATAATTTGCCTTCTGCCTGACGGCCAGGCAGAAGGCATGAACTTGAAAAAATTATCTAAGAACCACAAATTTGGACATGGCTGCTCAGTTTTTCACCACCTTTTGGATGAAAGATCTACCCCATTCGTCTGAACCCAAGACAAAATACATTCCAGGTTGCAATCCTGACGCATCTACCCGTACCTTATGAAGACTTGTTTCCGTTGGGCAGGACATGATTTCTCCGGCCACATTCACTACAATTAGTCGTGCAATACTTTCTGAAAACGCCGTTTCCAGCATAAAATACTCCCCACATGGGTTTGGATATAGCGGAACCCCATCCGTATCAGGGCTTTGATCCGTGTGTAAAAAGGTTGGATCGTTACAGGGCCCCGGACCGTAAAAGGTTGCGAGAAATAATCCTGGGAGTTCTTTCAAGCCTTGTCCCTGCACTTCTTTTTCAATTTTCAGATAATTCCAACATTGGTTAAACGGAGGCTCAGGGTCGGAGAAATGCTCTGTGTAAACAGATGAATCAGACATACAATGGAAGTCACATATATCCGACCAATTCTCCAGAAAAAAAATATCCCAGTCGCGAGTTAGGATTACATTTTTGCAAGATTGAACAGGAAAAAGGGTGCTGTCGTAAAAAAAACGGACTGGAGGATATTTAACATTGATTACAATTTTAGTGAACGCACTAAGTGTACACGATGTATCAAAAAACAAGGTTTCTGCGTCTTCTATAATTATTTTAGAAGTTCGACGCAAAAAATCATCCCCATGAATAGCCCTCATGTCAAGTATACTATCAAATGGTGTAGGTATGGAGGCTTCCCCAAACTGGAAATTTAAATTTTGAGAGGAAGCTGTTAAGTCATAGCCAAGTATAACCGAATCCCGATTGCCCAGACTGTCTTCGGCATACAGTGCGAATTTAAAAAGAGGAGTGGTTTGGGCCAAAACTGTTAGCGGGGTAGCCATTATTATGGCTACCAGCACGTGTAGAAGCTTTTTCATGGCTTAAAGTTTTACAATGTTTTTGGTGTAAAGACCGCCATTGAAGATGGCTCGAAGCGCATAATTCCCGCTGGGTAAAGACCCAAGTTGAAAGATTTGTTCATAAAAACCCGCCGTCACTGTTGAAGAATTATATAGTGATATAGTTGCACTTGTGTTTAGGTTAATGAGGGAAAGATTTAATGA
>JBIKUE010000220.1:0-4346 GCA_044347755.1 Saprospiraceae bacterium | reverse complement strand
CAAGGAGGCAGGCATCAGGAATGCAATGAGCAGGAGTTTTTTCATGTGTGGAAAAATCCAATTTTGGTCAAAAATGAAGGCAAAATTAGGATCTTATTCTTTGGCATTTGCGCAATAAAAAGTTAATCTGTTTGCAATGTCATTAGCGGACCTTCATGCTCTGCCCTGAGGCGCCCGGAATACGTTAATATCCAAAATACACATCCGTAAGCGCACATCGTTGCGTTTTATTCTTAAAGCCAGTAACTTTGACCAGTTTAAGCGCAATATTCTCTAAGATACACTTTATCCGGCAAACTTGCTTTAACCTGTTCTCAGCCTATTACCCGGTATATTAAAAAACACCATTATGACCAGATTATTCAGCATCCTGATGTTCCTCCTTGGAGGATTTTTCACTTTTTTACACGCGCAACAAACCTACAAACTTGAAAAATGGGGAAAAGTGTCTGAGAGCGACCTGACTTTAACCCATTGCAGTTTCGACAGCGGCGCGTCCTCCATGATCCTGCAAGATGTTGGTCGGCTGGAGCTTACCTATACCAGGGATGGATGGCGGGTATTGTTTAATCATCGCCGAAGAATTAAAATCTTTGATGAATCTGCGCTGGATCAGGGAAATCTGCGCATTTATTATCGTTCCGACCGGGATGTGGAAAAATTTAAAGAGCTGGAGATTCAGGTTATACAACCCAACGGAGAGGTTCAAAAGGTTAAATCTGACAACATATTTACGGAAAAGATTTCAAAATACACCTCCGCCAAAAAGGTGTTCATCCCAAATATTCAAAAGGGCAGTATTGTAGAATATCGATACGAACTGGAGTCGGCTATCATTGTAAACCTGTATGAAACCTGGTATTTCCAACAAGACATTCCTGTGCGTTGGAGTCAGCTTACAACCTCCATCCCTCAGTACTTTATTTATGTATACCTCATGCAGGCGACACGGAAACTGGACCTGAATGAAAACCAACAGGAGAGCGTTTCCTCTGCATTTACCAAACCATATGCTGCCAGCGTTACCACATTTGGTTTAAGCCACTTACCTGCAGTGAAAGAAGAACCTTTCATCACTACGCTGGAAGATTATCGTGCCCATATTGGTTTTCAGTTGAGTGAAATAGCCTTCCCGGGAACTACCACAGAAAAGATTCTTACCTCCTGGCCTGAACTGGCAAAAAAAATGGACGCGTCTGAGGATTTTGGCGGCCAGTATCGTAATGACGGAAAGTTTGATAAAATCTGGTCTGCATTCCGTCAGGAGGTGCCTGAGAGCACGCCAAGAGCAGAATTGCCGGAAAAAGTACTTCGTTTTGTAAGTACAAATATCAAATGGAACGGAGAGAACAGGCGTTACCCGGAAGCAAGTCTGAACGCAGCATTTGTCAAAAAAACCGGAAGTACGGCAGATCTGAACCTTACCGTAATCGCCCTGCTCCGCAAGCTTAAATTTGACGCAATACCTATCCTGATCAGTACCCGGGACAATGGTATGATGTATGATATGTATCCCTTTGCAGATCAGTTCAATACGGTGGTTGCATTTTTAATAGATGGAGACAATGGAACCATTCTGGATGCAACCAACCCCAAACGTCCGCCCGGGGAGATGCGACCGGAGTGTTATAACAAGCAGGCATGGATGGTAGACGAAAAGCGCCCTAACTGGGTAGATATTGCTGCCCCGGAACATTCCGAAACATGGCTTGGATTTGCCAAACTCAATGAAGAAGGCGTTTTAAGTGGCCGTTTCACTATCATTGAAGGAGGCCCGGGAGCCACCGCCTGGCGTAGCCAACTGGAAGGAGAAACGGAATCCCAGTTTCTAAAAGCACACTTTGCAACAGAATTTCCGGAACGCAGCGTGGACTCGGTTGTGTTTACCGATCTGCATACGCTGAACAAGCCCTTGAAAGTAGATTTTTATACCGAAATCCCTAATGCAGCAACGGTCGTTAATGACTATCTTTACATACGTCCGATACTGGATTTTTTTGTTGTCAAGAATCCGCTTAAAAGCCTTAACCGCAGTTTTCCGGTTGATTTCATTTTTCCTGCCAAGGCACAATATGTACTGAATCTTGACATTCCAAAGGGATATGTGCTGGAAGATGTACCACAACCGGTCCGCATTAGTTTGCCCGAAAACAGCGGAAAGATCCAGTTTTCCGTTGGCAAAACGAATGAAACCAATATACAGGTGGTCCTAAAAATGAATATCTCCAAATTGAGGTTTCTTCCTTCGGAATATGATGCGCTCAAACAATTTTTTGAACTCATGGCAGAAAAAGTTCAACTTCAGTTAGCCTTGAAAAAAGCATAACCAATGAAAAAACTCCCGATGCTTTGCTGCTTGCTCCCAACCTTGCTGGGGGCCCAGGCAGAATACCCGGTATACTCCATCACTCCAGAACTGTTGAAAAACGCGAATGTGGTAGTACGAAAGGACGAAACGATCTTTCGGATTCAATCGGATGGCGATGCCGTTCTGGAAGAAACCTATGTAGCTACGATCCTGAATGCAGACGGGAAACAGGCAGGTATTGCAGTTGCAGGTGAAGACAAGTTCCGGAAGGTTAAACTCCTCAAGGGAAGATTGTTTGACGCTGCCGGTCAGCTGGTTAGAAGTACCAAAGAAGAAGATATACAATTCTATGGCGGTAATGCAGAGTATGAGTTTAATGATGACCAGCGTAAATACATCCAACTGGAGTACCCGCAATTTCCCTATACCGTTGAATTTCGTAAAAAAACGCAATTTAAAGGGTTTTTATTCGTACCAGCTTCTGTTATCCAGCCTTTAGGAGTGGCCGTTGAACATTGGCATTACCGTTTGGAAGCACCAGCGGATTACCTGTTTAAATGGAAAACCACTGGTGTAACGCTCCTTGCCAAGGATTCTAAAAAAGACGATACACGGATTTGGGAATGGGATGCCGGCCAATTGAAAGCCCTTCCTGATGAACCGTATAACCCATACTTCAACGATGTGTTTGCAAGGATTGATTTTGCTGCGGAAAACGTTCGTTTCGATGGAGCAAGCGGGCAATTCAAAGACTGGAAAAGTGCGGGCGACTTTTTTTATGCCCTGAATAATAACAGGGAAACCCTTTCTCCTGAATTCACCGCTCAGATTCAAAACCTCACTCAGGGCAAATCGACTCGTGAAAAAATTGATTTGTTGTACCGAATCACTCAGGATCAATGCAGGTATGTCAGTATACAACTGGGTATAGGCGGATGGCAAACCTTTGACGCAGCATTTGTGGAGAAGAAAAAGTATGGCGATTGCAAGGCATTAACTAATTACACCCAGGCATTACTAAAGGCTTGCGGAATAGAAGCCTGGGAGGCCAGTATTTACAGTGGTGACGAAGGCGCCCCACCTTGCGAGGAAGACTTCCCCAGCCCACGTTTCAACCACGTGATTTTATATGTGCCCTCCGAAGACATCTGGTTGGAATGCACCAGTAAAACACACCCTGCCGGGTATCTGGGCGAATTCACAGCGGATCGTTGCGCCCTTGTTTATACACCGCAAGGCGGAAAACTACTTCGTACCCCTGCCTTAAAACCGCAGGAAAATTTTGAAAAAAAGGGAATAAACCTGACCTTGAAAGAAGATGGTTTGGCTTTGATAGAGGGTAAGGCTACTTATGGTGGAGCCAGACATACCTTTTACCGACGCTTTGCCCTGGAATCTACCAGGGAAGACTGGGAAAAATTCTTTACCCAAAATAGCCGCTATACCATTGGAAAACTGGAAAAAGCTGATGTTAAAGCATCAAGAGACCAGACAGATGCACAGCTAGCGTTCCGCCTGGAATCGCCAAAATATGCCAACCAATCTGGTAAACGGATGTTTGTGCCACTGACGAAGGCCAATCCGTTCAAGCCATCTTTGCCAGCAAATGAAAACAGGGCTTTAGATCTGTGTATGAAAGATTATTATGTGATGAGTGATACCTTTGTGCTGCATTTCCCGGTTGGATATTTAGCAGAAAACATTCCTTCCGGTAAAAAATTTGATACTGAATTCGGGTATTATGAGGTAAAAACTGAAATAATGGACGCCTCTGTAAAGGTGATCAGACAGGTTGAAGTTAAGCCTGTTAACGTGTCTGCCGCCAGATACAACGAGGTTCGACAATTTTTTCTGGATGTTGCCAAAGCCGATGCCATGCAGATGGTTCTGGTAAAGCAGGAATAAAAAATCATGACCGACGCGTACCGCACCATTGCCGCAGCCAGCACCGGAGAATTCAAAGATCGGGGCAGCAAATTCCTCGCTTTTGCCTGGCCTGTACAATCAGAAGCGGACGCCCTTGCCCATCTGGAGGTGC
>JBIKUE010000112.1:0-14935 GCA_044347755.1 Saprospiraceae bacterium | reverse complement strand
GCGCCATCCGAAATACGGTGGAGCACAAGAGTATTGCTGCGCTTTTCCACGGGTAAGATTGGCACCAGCCTTATTTCCCGGCCGCTTCCCATTTTTTAGCCACCGCATCCTAAATGTGCCTTTGGATGAAGTATACACGCGTATATCTTCGTCCCAGTTTTCTCATAGTATGTTTTGATTTTCCTACTGCTTCCCCTTCTGGCAGTAGGATTTTTTTTTACTATAATGTCACCGCTACGCGGTTCTGGGGGCATCGCTTCGCGATGTGGGGGGGGAAGGGAGCTTGAGCCAGTATGCGATAAAAAAAGCGCAATTCCCACATTATCCACATTATCCACATTTCCCACATTTCCCATATTCCCTTTTTCCCAACTATTTTTGCAGGCAGTTGTTTGATGGTATCATTACCAGCAACTTTGCTACATATGGAACGGTTAAGATTCCTGTTTATATTCCTTATTTGCCTTATCACCAGCATCAACGGCTTTTCACAAGTAAAAAGCGGCGCTTACCGTATCATGCTGAAAGGGCTCTTAAGCCATTCCGTTCCTGAAATCACGGTGCAGGAGGCTGTGAACAAACAATCGGAGTCCCTCTTACTGGATGCGCGTGAACCACGAGAGTATGAGATAAGTCATATTTCCGGAGCAACTTCGGTTGGGTACGATCATTTTGATCTGAGTAAGGTCTCACTGCCGGAGAATAAATCCAAACCCATTATCGTGTATTGCTCCGTGGGTTACCGCAGCGAAAAAGTAGCCGAGAAACTGATTAAAGCCGGCTATCAAAATGTTTCCAATATGTATGGCGGCATTTTTGAATGGGTGAATAATGGCTACCCAATCGTAAACAGCGCAGGTCCAACTCAGCGTGTTCATGCTTTTGACCGAACCTGGGGTGTTTGGTTGAAAAAAGGGGAAAAAGTCTATAAATAAAAATGCCCGGCACATTGCTGTACCAGGCATTCCTTTATATGGTTAGGGTTTATTTACACTATTTCTTCTCTACATCATTAAATACAGGAAGTTTGCCCATATCCCCGTGGCTCATTTTTTTTCCGCCCAAACGGTAAGCAACCCCAACATTGATGGAATAATCGGCAAATGCAGCATCGCCATTGCGCGGAATTCCGTTGGCGTCGTTACCCGCTGCAATATCCGCTACACTGCGGGTACGCTTGCGGTACAAAGCATAAGGTACATTCGCAGAAAAAATGAAATTGCCGCGCTGAATGGCCACCCCTGGCTCTACAGCAATGATAAAGCCCGGGCGACGGAATCCTTCGCTTCCTCCAATGAGGTCTTTAGCAGGCACGCCCTCTGCACGCACGCCCAAACCAACCGCAATTCCTTGTTTCGGAAATAATCCGTAGTTCAAACCAAGACGTACCACAAACTGATCCGCTACAGAATGAAACGCAGTGATGGAATCAGATTTAGTGGAATTGGCGTTTAAGATACGGTTTACTGTGTTGTTGGTTTCACGCGGATTCGACATGTAGAAGCCATTGAAATACAACGCTCCACGGCTAAATACTTGGGTAAATCCCTGCATCTCCAGGCTAAAGCCTACCCCGCCATCGCCCAACTGAATAGATTGGTCTACTGCTTTGGTGATGATGGAATCACCACCATCTGTGCTTTTGCGACGGTGAAATTCATCCTGCACATTTTCATTGCCGGTTGGCAGTTTAATGCCTAACCCAACCGCCAGATTCCGGTTGAAATGTTTGGCCGGATCCAGCAACCAGTAAGAACCCGCCAGACGCATATCACCGATGCCCTGAGCACCGGTATGGAAACGTTTTTGCTCCGGATTGGTGGTTGTGGAGTTGCCATAATGCTCATACAAAGAGGAGCGATCGTAATAAATCAGGGGCAGATTGGCTGATACATTCAACCGGTGGTTGATGGCGTAGGTGATCCCTAAATCCAGGGAGTGTGCATCGTTGATCACTTCGGTATGCTTTTCAAGTCGTTCTTTCTGTTCAGTGTCGCTTTTAAAGTGACGAAAAGACTGAAAGTAACGGTAATTGGCGCCAAGCTGAAACTGGCCTTTATTGAGAATGGCACTTCCTGCATTGCCAGAGCAACCGCCCATCGGACGAATGGCCACACAGCCTTGAGCAGATAAGTTGAAGGAGATGAGCGTCAGTACAACCGCAATAGTCAAGAAGGTAAATATTTTTTTCATGAGCACAAGAAGGAAAAGTAAAAGAACACTGCAAAGGTGCAGCCATCTTGTGCTCAAAGGCCTTAGAATCTACTTAGAATTACGGTGGACGGTGGACGGTTTTGGGCTCGGGGTAGTCTGGAATTTTCCATTACCACGAGCCCAAAACCGTCCACCGTCCACCGTAGGCCGTCTACCGTAACAACGTCACTTCTCCGTTTTCGCGAACAGATTTTCCGCCACATTCGTAGTCCAGTATCCAGACATAGACATCAGAAGCAGCCGGTTGATCCCCTATTTTGCCGTCCCATTGTGCATTGACTCCGGAACCCTCATATACTTTCTGGCCCCAACGGTTGAACACCAACAGGGAACGAATGACTTCGGCGCCCTCCGTTGGCACCACCCGGAACAAATCGTTTGAGCCGTCGCCATTGGGTGTGAATGCATTGGGAATATGCACCTCTTCATCGTTGCAAACCAATACGCGATACTCTGCCGTATCAATACAACCATTACCATCCTTAACCACTAAAATAAAGGTGGTAGAGGTATCGGGAGAAGCCCATGGATCCGGACAATCATCACATTCCAACACCGCAGGATCAAACGGAATCCACTCATAGGTAGCAAAAATGTCCGGGGTATTAATGATGGTACTATCTCCTACAAAAATAACCGGCGGTTCACCCTGTTCAGGCACTTGCGGGTTGGGGGTTTCTACCACGTTGATACAGGTGGTTACCGAACATCCGGTTACAGGATGGGTTTCTGTCCTGCAAATCCTCCCTGAGGTGGTGAACACACTGTCAAACACCTCTTTGGAACCGCCTTCACAGAATACTTCTGTTTGTTCAATATTGGAGGGTACCACAATAAGCTCCTGCGTGATGATACTGTCGCAACCATTGGCCTGTTGCAGCTCCAGGGTGTAAATACCCGGAACATCCGTCAGTTGCCCGAGGATTGGAACCGGTTGCCCTTCGCAGGTGGTGAGGTCTGGCAGGGTGATTTTATCGGCCGGGAACACCGTAACAGACACGGTTCCTGTACCGGTGCAGCCTCCGGAGAAGGTAACCGTTACGCTGTAATTGGCGCTGTTGTTTGGCTGTATCACCTGGGTCTGCTGGTTCGGATTGGAGATTCCAGGGCCAGCCCAGTTGTAGAGGGTGCCGCCTGCCGTTGCTTCCAGCGTAGCTGGTTCGCCCTCACAAATACTGAGACTTTGTGTTTCAATCCCGAAATCACCACCAAATTGTATGTCAAAACGGCGCTCTATGGTACACCCGCCCGATTTTTCTTCCAGAATCAGTGTTACCAATTCGCCCGGTGTAACGTCCGGCCCGGGCGTATACACGGCATTGGCGCAGTTGGTACAACTTAATCCGGCTGGCGTCAGCCAGGTGTAGGTACTGCCTGCTGTTTCCGGAGTTCCAACGTTAACTGTTTGTACATTACATAAACCGATACCCTGTGTCACTACCTGATTCCCGTTGAGCGGGAATACCTGATCGGCACAGGCACAGTTTTGATCTGCCGGGATAAGAGCAATTAAACTACAAAATGCCGAAGCCGGCAGGTTATTCAGACTGCCGTTGAGCGCGGCTACGTTTCCAGGCGCCAGGGTTCCGTTCACGGTAATTTCCGTGACTTTGGGTTCTCCGGCATCTACTTGTCCGTTTCCGTTCAGATCCTGGTAAATCTGCACCAACGGATTGGTGGCAGTGGTAACGCCCACATTTTCCAGCGCAGCCGTAAAGGTGGTTTGTCCGCCCTGGTTGTTCAGTTGGAAATTATTGAGTTGAAGTTCCGGATTTTGCGGGTTGAGGTTGAGCAATGCTTCTCCGGTGGCGACGTAGATATCGCACAGCTGATTATTGGATGGACAGAACACTTCTGTTTTTTCTCTGGTTTGCAGGATCACAAACTTGTCGGCACAGCCTGCTGGGTCATCGTATTGAACCTCAAAACTAAACGTGAGCACACTTCCGGCACCGAGGCTCAGCGGCAGTGGCAACTGCAATTGCTGTCCGGAAATGGTTGGCGGACCAGCCGGCGCATTCAAGCCTGCACTGTAAGAGCCCGGCTCATACGACGTACCGGCCGGCAGCAGAATGTAGATACTATCCCCGCTCATGGGTGCGCCATTCACAGCAATGGTGGCGGTGAGTTCCACCGGATCGTCGCAACTGATAACACCCGGCAAAGTGGAAAATTGGAGGTTGGACACTGCTGCCAAGCCGGGATCTACCCCTTCTATACCGATAGGCTCGCCCGGTTTGCGCAGGATATTGGAATTAATTCCGCAAGCCTGGATGGATTCGGCGCCATAAATGGGCTGGGCGTTGGCCACCGCGCCACATTCTGCAATAACCCGAAAACGGATGCGCAAGGCATTGAGCGGGTTCAAATCGGCAGAAACGAGTCCGTTTTGGGCCAGCAGGTTGGAAGCGGCCTCGGGGTCGAACTGCCAGATATTTCCCGGCTTAAGTATGGGGTCAGACATATTCACAAAAGCACCTCCAACCGGATAGGAAAGCTGGGTAGTGCCCGGCTGAATGCGCATACCTGGCGGCAATTTGATGCTGGGAAGGATGTTATAGGCCGTTCCGTCGTTAGCATTCGATACCTCAAACTCAAAAAAAGCAGAGGGCGAACACATGGGAATATTGGTGGGTTGGCTGACGATCACCAACTCCAGTTCCGGCGGTTGCGGGCGCAGTTCTACGGTTTTGACAAAGGTGCCGCAGGCATCTCCGTTGGCATTGAACACCGGAGCGCAATCCCAGCCAAAGCGAATGGTAAGGGTTACCGGCCGGCAACTCAGATTTTTGGCAATCAGACGAAAAGCCGGTTGCTCAAAACTTTGCAAGGTACCCAATTGGTACACGCCTCCAATCTGGGAAACCGGCGTTTGTGCAGGCATCAGCAACAATTGCACGTCCGACAGGTCTCCGTCTGAATCGATGCTTAACCAGGCATTTGGCGCAATCACCGAGGCATTATTCCGGAGGAAAAAGTTGAATTGCAGATCGTCTGTTGGCAGATAAACAATATTGCTTTGGGTAAATACTTCCATTTTCGGGCTGCCATTCTGGTAGCCGTTCGGATTAACGATGTAATAATCAAAATTCACCGGATTGCGGAAGCACATATTGGCGTATTCCATGCCCAGCACGGTTCTGCCAAACTGGGTACCGTTGTAACCGCAGGTGGTGTCAAAACGGGTACTAAGCTCGAATGAATAACCTTCGTCTAACTGCTGCGAGAAAAAAGGCGTCAGGTCAAGCGAAAGAGAATCTCCGCCAAATCCGGGTGTGAGCGGGGTAACTCCGAATACGGGCACATTTTCCTGCAAACGCAGATAGTTCAACTTAGAATCGATCAGCGCTACGGAGGTGGGCAATGAGTAGCTGTACTTATTAACCGTTGACAACTGTCGCACCTCAAAGGGGAACATATTGGCTCTTGCAATGAAGATGTTGTATTGGAATGGCGAAACTTCCGTGCTTTGGGCACATGGCTCAATGCGGTGTGCATTGGGGTTCACCGTTTCCAGATAGCCGGAGAACTGCCCAAGTGCCTTGTCGCTGCAGTAATCCAATAGCTGCCAGGAATAGGTTTTTTCGGTATCGCAAATAGAGTTCCGGAAATTGATCAGCGGGGGCGCGTTGGTGCCCATGGGTGTAAAGTTGAACTCGAACTTGAAATCAGCTGTAAAAATCAGGGAATCGCCTTCAGCAAGTGCAAATCCCGGCGGCAAACAGCTCAGCATGCCAAGATCCAGGTTAAACTGGTGGAACATGTTGGTACCCACATCAATAATCTGTGGAGGGCGGATGTTGGGTTCAGCAACCTGTATAATATGTTGGTCAGAACGAATTTGGGGCAGATCTATCGGGCAGGTATATAGCTGGCCGGAGGCAGTTTTGATCACCAGTTGGGATCTGATAAAACTGGTGGTATCATAATTGGCAAAAAGAATTTTACCCGCACCTATATCATAAGAATCCCCGTCGAGGGTATCAAAATCGCTGGTCCATGATTCCAGAAACAACCTGAAATTCAGGCTGGTAACAGCGCCTTCTGCCACAAATGCCCGCATTTCCGTACGCAGGGTATCGCCTACGAGGAAACGGTCGCGACGTACACCCGGGGCATTGGCTATATTGAAATTATCGGCCTTTCGGTCGTCATTATTGTCTTCAAATCCGTAGTTGGTACGGTAGGAATCAAAATCAAGCACTACCAGCGTGCCGCCACCGCCGCCAATTCCGCCGCCACCGCCGCCACCGCCTCCAGGATCACAGGCATCATCTACCACCAGAATAAACTCATCGCAATAAGTAATAGCGCAGTTGAGCGGATCATTCGGTGTAACCGACACCATGGAATAGGAAAACAGCTTGAGCTGACACCCTCCACAATCAGAAGGCGGCGGGTACACCGTATAATCCAGTCCGCGCGGAGGCACATTGGGTACGGATGCCTCACAAGGCATGTCTATCTCACAGTTGTAGGTGAGGCAAATATCGTCGCTCACAGAATCCTGCGAAAAAGGAAGATCAAACACCATTCGAACCACCGAAGACCCATCCGTATTGGTATTGATCTCGGAAATAAGTGGTGTTTGTCCATCCAGGTTCAGTGGGCAGTTGGGATCCCAGGTAAAGCCCAGGGGCAGATTGAACTGTACTTGCAGATATCCGGTGTCCTGTATCAACCGGCCGGATTTTGTCCAGTATTTCAGGGAATATGTTTCACCGTCCTGCAGACAATTTTCCAGGTTAAAGATGGTTCCGGAAGTGATTTTAAGGAAATTGGTATCCGGGTAAAAATTAAATACCGAGCCTACCGGGACATTAGGCGGACAAGCTTTAAAGTAATTATAGGCTACCTTCATCCGCGGGATGAGGCCGCCGCATATCGGTTCGCAGTAATAGGTATTGAATTGTAAGCGTACCGTATCGCCTGGCAGTACTTCAGGCACGGTTACCACCACATCCAGGGAATAGTTGGAGTTATTACAGGATCCCAAAGTAGTGGGCGTAGAGGCCTGGGGCGCCAGAGGTTGCCAGCCGGAACCATTGTTCCACTGGAAGGAATTTTGATCCAGGGCATGGAAGGTAGTATCCAGGGTGTAAGGGCTTACCAAAACATTGGTAGCGGGTAGTTGACCATTATTAATGATCAGAATTTCCTGTGTAGATGGAATAGCGCCGCACTGACTGACCGGAGCCGCGTAAATAGGTACAAAAGACAGACTTGGATTTTCTGTTGTAGGTAAAATAGTGATGGACGCATACACACTATCCTGCTGACAACTGCTGTTATTGCACCCCCAGCCGATGACAATCAGTGATTGGTTGGTGAATGTTGGAATACCGCAGTCTTCGATGGTTACTTTCTCAACCAGGGTAATTTCTTCGTTGAAATCCAGAAAATTGTCACCATTCCCAACGGAAGCGAAGAAGTTGCCTGGCACCTCTGCACTAAATAGCGTAGGACCGTTGGTTTGGTTCACGCCTCCCTGCAATTGAATGCTAATGCCTGGAAAGTGGGCATCGGTCAAGCGGAGTGATTGAATAGGGCCGGTACGCGTGTTTTTAAGGGTGATCATGCGCATCACTACGTCTCCTTTGACGGCGGTAGCAGTAGGAGGAGTAATTCCGGAGATATTGACAAAGCCTGTTTCTACCGGGTACAGGCTGGATATAACCTGCTTGCTGCCACCTGCATAAGTAGCCAAAATGGTGTTGGAGAATAATTGTTGGTTGTTTATGGCATCTACCAACGAGCACCCCGCTGACACACTTAAGGTGAAACTTGTTGAGCCGCTGCCTGCCAGATCGGCCAGGGAAAATACAGGCGCATTCAGGTTGGAAATATTATCCTGGGTTGCGCCTGCCACCGTTCCCGGCACATAGGTAATGCCCGGAGGGAAAGTGATCGTAGTTTTCAGGTTTGTGGCTGCCGGGCCTGCACCGTTTTGCAGCGTAACCGTAATCTGATCATTTCCACAAACATATAATCCATCAGGATTTTGGGTAGAGATGACCAGATTTTGGGCCAACAGGCCAGAAACAAACAGGAAAAAGATAAAGATCAGGGTAAATTGTTTCATCCTATAGGTAGTGTAGTTGTGTAGAAGCTGGATTCCAGCCACCAAAGTAAGCAGCATGCTGACAACCAATCGCGCCAATTTGGTTAAATGACGCCCAGTTGCCTTCTAATAGCTGCCTTTGCACTACAGATGACGCAGGTTTTAGCAAAAAGGATGGGTCAGAACCGAGGAATTGTGGTTGAAAAAGGAAAGATGGTTTCTCAAAAGTAGTTTTACAGCAGAGGGGGGAATTTTAAACTGAGAGTCTTACTTTGAGTAAGACTCTCAGTTTAAAATTCCCCCCTCTGCGTCTCTCCGCCTCTGCGGTAAAACTATTTTGAGAAACTCCCATCAATTCACCTGCAACTGCTCAGAATATCCTTTTTCCCCTTGTTTCACCTGAATGATGATGGTGTCTTTGGAATAATCGGATAAATCGAACTGTTGGTTGTACCGACCTCCAAAAAAATTGAGTTCTTCCCGGAAAAGTTGGCGGCCTGCGAGGTCAAAGAAGGTAATCGTGGTTGCTACAGGCTCAGCGTTAAATTCAACCGTCACCTGGCCCATGGTCGGGTTGGGATATGCACGGAAACTATTTAGTTTGAGGCTGCGTTCTGGCGCAGATGCAGATACACCTGGCGTTGCATTTACTTTGGGAGCATCTCCTTCCCCACGCCGAATAGCAATAATACTGCGTTCGCGGAGGTTCCGCTGATCTTCGTCGTTCCAGTTCCAGGAGGTAAAATCACGTACCTGTTCGCCATCTCCGTCGAAGATTTGCACCCGGCTGCTGTTATCCTGGCAAGCTTTCAGGGTGGCGTCTGCTTTCATGGATTTGCCTTCACGCTGGTATTCAACCGACACCTTTTCGCCCACTTTATACTTGGCAATTACATTCCACAGGTCATCGTGACTCTTTATTTTTTTCCCATTGATTCCGGTAATCAAATCGCCAGACTGCAAGCCGGCATCTTTAGCAGGAGATCCATCCGTAAATCCGTTGATTCGGGATCCTTCCTGGTTTCCATCTGTATCTGAATAAACTCCAAGACAGGCATCTTTGGCGCGTACATTAACCGTACCCTTGCCTATATTCAGGTTGAGGTCATCTTCCAGATCCTGCATGGTTTCCCGGATAGTGTTGCCCAGATCCCAGTTGCCGAGATTCACATTCCAGGTATTGACATTGTCTGTGAGTACGGCCTCAGCTGTATTTCGTTTGCCGTTGCGCTCGTATACAATGGTCACTTTATCGCCTGGCTTGGTATAAGCCATGAAATCACTGATATCTTCAAAATCAGCGATAGGAGCATCATCCAGTTTAAAGATAATATCACCGTCTAATAATCCGGCTTTGTCAGCAGCAGAACCCTCTGTAACAGACACCTCCACACCAGGCGCGTCGGTTTCAGAGTCATCGTCTTCATCAGACACCCCTAAATAGCCTCTTTCCTGCTCTTCCACCTCTTTCACCTCGTCGCGGGTAATGAGGGTAACTTGTGTGTTATTTGTTTTGCCGTAACGTTCGTAAACAACATCTACCTTATCGCCGGGCTTGGCGGTGCGCATGAAATTGGTGAGATCACTCCATCGGTCAATGTTATTATTATTGAGTTTGAGGATTTTATCATTATCGCGCAGGCCTGCTTTATCCGCAGCTGATCCCCGAACTACATTGACTACAAGGCCGGGCTGATCTGCTTTTTCGTCGGAGTCTTCATCAACCCCAAGGTATGGACTCTTGCTTTTTCCGGCATCGGAATAAGCATCAGCAAGGGCATAGCCCTGAACATCCTTATTTTTGCTTCTTTTAGACGATTTAGCCCCATTTACTATGATGGAGCGCTCCTCGTCGCCACCAGTAACCTCCACTTTTACTAAAGTATTGTCAGCCCGATTTTCGCGGATGAACTTGTCCACATCAAAACTTTCGGCAGCGGCGCCTTTTTTGATAATGGTTTCTGTGCTTTCCGAACCGTCGGCATCAACGGTGCGTTTGGTAATGATTACTTTTTTATTGCTTTCCTGTTGGGCAAACAGGGAGGCCAGGCACCAGGGAAAAAGCAATAATATGGTGACTAGCAGGAGGTTACGCGTTGTTTTCATAGACAAAAAGATGTGGAAGGTGAGCATTGCTGCTTTACATTGGCCAAGGGGTAATCAAAGCGGGAAACAGAATTTACCGCAACTATTGACAAGTGCGATGCAACGAAGTTGCAGGAAAGTGATTCTTTTACTGAAAAATTTTTGACATTTTCACCTTACTTTAACTATGATCAGGATTATTGATTGGCAACCGGAATATCAGAAAGACTGGAGAGACTTAAACATCGCCTGGATTTCAAAGGATTATGAGGTGGAGCCTGTAGATCTGGAAACCCTGGACTACCCGGATAAATATTTTTTCCAGGAAGGAGGCGCCATTTTGCTGGCTCAAAGGGTGGATACCGGCGAAATTGTGGGAACTGTTGGATTACAGCCCTTCGGAAATGGCGTATTGGAATTATGTAAAATGACCGTAGCGGAGCAGGCCCGTGGGCTGCATATCGGAGATCAGCTGGGAGTTGCCGCACTGGAACGTGCCCGGGCCCTTGGAGCCAACAAGGTGTTTTTATTGTCTAATGCCGCCAAGGCTTACCAGGCTATTAACCTTTACTACAAACTTGGATTCCGGTGCGTGGCGCTCGACAGTACAGAGTTCAAACGCGCTACCATTCAGATGGAGATACGCTTTTAACGCCCGAAATGGTAACTCAGGTAAAGCAACCGAATGGGTTTTATTTTGATTTCTAAAATTTGATTGTTGTCATAAATATTTTCTCCATTGATGACACTTTGAGACTCCGCAAGGTTAAGTGCTCCGGACATGTGCGCCTCTAATCCTATACTGAGCTGGCGCAGGATAAAATATCTGATTCCAACTAATGCCGCCACACCGATTGCCCGCTCTGAATGAGAACGATTATAGGATTCAGCAATAAAGGGCGGCTCAGGCCCTTCTGGATCTGCTTCTTTTTGATACGTTCCGTTGGTCCACTTATAAAAGCCAAAGGCTTCAGCCCCGAAATAGGTTCCCCAGCGTTTACGTACAAATTGCTGCTCAATACCTAATGAATATCCGATGTGTTTGTATCTGCCGAAAAAGGAATGTTGATAGGTAGTGTCTGAAATTGTTGGATTTATAAATATACTGCTATATCCATCATGATAGGTGGTAAGTTTCAGGTGACTGCGCAGAACGGTCTGTCGGTGAACCTTTGGTTTGAAATAAGGCCCTCGGAACCGGATTTTAAACAACATACTAACCCCGGCTTCCGAGGCGATATAGGGAACGGCATCCAGGCCCAGTTCGATGTTGCGTAAATGGGTTTTGGTTGGCAGCGAATCGGTTTGAGCCAATAAAGAGGTGCCTGAAAGCAGAAAAAAGAACAGCAATGTTTTGTACTGACGCATAAGGACTCTTGCTTCTGAAAGTATAAAGTGTGTCCCAAGGTACAAATACTTGACAACTCCTTGATGGAATTGCTTTTTCCCGGAAGCCAGATGATATTCTGCCTTGATCCACTTTTGTTCCAGCGCAAGCACATACATTCCATTTGACCATTTGGAAACATCCAGTGTACCATGGTTTTGAAGCCTTTGATCATACCGCTGGTTTTGGAACGCGGATCTATCTGGATGTTATCGTTAAAGGGCGAGGCGTTTAACAGTTTAAAAATAGACTTGTTGAGATGGGGGCGTTTTAAATGTTTGATTTAATGTCATTTATTCACTCAAAAGTTTCGTTTATCGAAAATTTGCTTTATTTTTTATTGGCCATAAACCTAAAAATCAGTTTAATCGTTAATGTGAGACAAGTATAGTCAACGCAGAGTGGTTTTGAACGAAGTTGATTTTCAATCATGTTGAAATCAAGAATTTACATCACTCAAATCATCAAAATCACTCTAATCACAGTATAATATATAGCCCCTTGAGCTAAGAGCATGTTTGGATTTCGTATAAAAAAACTAGAAGCCATCTCAAAAATGGCGCTGGAGATGAAAAGATTGGATGATGACCGAAGTCAAGGCCATTTTTTGCAGACATAGTGGTGCCTATGGCGAAAAAAATGAACGCTGAATTCGGTCATCAGACGGCTTTTCAGACCAGCAGGCATTTTTGAGATGGCTTCTAATCATCAAACTTTACAATTGATTTATGGAGAATCCTAGCGCTTATGAAGCATTGGTCAATGCGTTGTCATTAAATTACATCAACAACTCACTAAAGAACATCATTATTGATAACAAACATCATGAGGCTTACAAGGAGATACTAAACAAACCAACTCCCAAACATTCCTATCCGTTCTCTAGAAATATTGTCATTGTGGGAGCTGGCGCTTCTCACAATGCTTGTAATGAAATTAAGCTAGCGAAGCAAGCGGGGGAGCATCTGTTAGGGAAATTTTCAAAAATTAAAGATTTGATTGATGGTGAAATAAAGAATTTAAGCAGTATTTATCAATTAAAAGAGGAAGACTTTGAGACTAAGCTGTTAGCCATAAATAAATTTTATCCAAAGGAGTTAAAAAAGGAGTTAAAAGAGTTATATGATCATAGGTATTATCCAAATTTGACATATGAAATCATTGCGCACCTATTTAAACATCGTTTCATTGACGCTATAGTTAATTTTAATTTTGATGAAATTCTAGACCGGGCAATTGAAGATGAACTACAGCCATATGAGTATGACAAGATCATCTCTGATGGAGATTATGATCAATTGGATAATACTTCCGAAATTGGTCTTAAACGTCCAATCTATATAAAGCCGCATGGAACCATCAGTCATGAATCTACCTTGCGTTTTACCAGGGTAGACTATTTTGGAATGCCGCACGGCATTGAATCTGCACTTATTGAATTGATTCGAGCGCATGTGAATTTAGTGAATACTCAGGTACCCGTGAATTTGATTGTAATTGGCTATAATATGCAAAGTGCCGAATTCAATCATATTTTACGGGATAATTTGCCAAACAATTCAAAAATATTTCAACTAACTCCTGAAAAGTCAATTGATACAACATTAGATGAATTGAAGGATCGGAAGAAGATTGAGTATTGTCATTCAGAAGAATTTCCTTATACTGGAATACAAGGCGAATCGGATGGAAATACAAAATCATATGATCTTGACGGTGTGATGAACCAATTATGGAATGCTATTGCTGATAATTTTAAAAAGCAGTACAAGCCTCGAGGTATTGACCGGCATATTCTATTGGCTAAATTACTGCATAGCGAACAATTAAAAAGTGGAAAAGAACAAATTCATCAATATATTAAGGATAGGACATATTTCGAATTTGCGTTGTCAATGTTTAAGTACAAAGGATTCATGAGTGTGGTACAGCTTAGTGAAGACAGATTTGGCAAATACCTAAATCTTTACAGAAAGTATTCACCTGGAACAACGGTACTGGATTTTATCAAAAAATTTGAAATCGGTGACTTTGCATACGGTAAGAAGGCATTTAAAATGCAGGAAAATGAACTAGAGAATGCACTGGTTCTAAAAAAAGCTGAATTTGACAAATATGTGGTGCTTAAAGGCCGATATTGGAAGCGATATATTTCAAAATCGGTTGCTGATCGATTTGAGGAATTAGTAAATAATTCTAATGAAATCCATCCGCATGAAAGAATTAAGAATATCTTTTTGGAGGGAGATGAAGAGGTAAGTCCCAAATATTCTAATATTTATCAAAACCTTTTCTCAAAGCCGCTAATTCTTCCAACAAAGCTTTCCTTAAATTATCATACAACCCATTTTATTAATCATAATCTCTGCAACACACTTTTCTGCGTTGCGGAAACCGGAGAATGGCTTCTTAAAGAGATTGATATGCTGGGCAAATCTCGACTCAAACAAATTTATCTGATTATTGCTGATACTACGTATCAAAAAGACTTGGAAAATAAATTTGGAGTTTTGGCACCTGATTGTACTTTGCATATCAGGCATCTTGATTGGTGGTCACACAATCAACATATGTCCATCTTTCTACAAGGTATTGAAGGAAAAAAGGCAAATGGGAAAAATAAACACTCCAGCAGCGAATTGCCGTGGATGGATTATCATTTTAATGCATTAGCAGCAATATATTTCAATCGATCCTTCAAAAATTCATTTATCAACCCTGTATTATTAACTGGAAATGATGCTATGATTCCCATAGAATCCTTTATTGCATATTGGTTAAAAACCACTTTAACCCGGAATGTAAAACGCTCTGATATTCAACTTGAACGATTCAACATATTACACTTATAACAAAGTAAGAGGATGCCTCATAAGTACACTTTAAGAATTGCGAGACGAAATATTGTTTTCTTGTTTTCGAATAAACCTTTAAGGTTTTGGGCAGCGAAACAACATTTTTCGGCAAGACTTTTGAAAAAAGTACTTTTGAGACATCCCTTGAACGCTTGTACACTTAATTCGTCAACCCTTAAAAACCATCTAAGATTTTGACTTTCAGTTGTTTGTGATAACGAAGATAAGATATATCTTGCAAGAAAAATAGCATTTGATAGAAAAACCTTGCAGATTCTATGAAGCCAAAAACGCAAAATCGGCTACAAATAGGGTTTTACTCTACGTTCGAGG
>JBIKUE010000017.1:0-52561 GCA_044347755.1 Saprospiraceae bacterium | reverse complement strand
GCGGCAGCGCGTTTGTCGGTTCGTAAGAAAAACACTATCCTTTTCAAAAAGTGACGAAATGCACGAGTTATACCTACATCTCTTCGTTTACAACTACAATATTTCACTCGCAAAATGACACCACCGTCATTTTAATATTCAACCACTCAAAAAATCTGTGTGAAATCTGTGCCTCAAATCTGTGTAAAATCTGTGCGAAACAACCCCAGCGCAAATCAATTATACAGATACATACTCCGATTCCGCTCCAGTTCCCGGAAATACGGATCCTTTAAATCCTTGATGAAGTAAATGGCCTCACCGGTAGATTTCATTTCAGGACCCAGGCGTTTGTCAACATCCTGGAACTTTTCAAAGGAGAACACAGGGATCTTGATGGCATAACCATCCAACTTCTGTGTAATCTCAAAGTCCTTCAGTTTGTGGGTTCCAAGCATCACTTTCGTGGCAATATTAAGGTACGGAACCCCATATGCTTTGGCAATAAACGGCGTAGTACGGGATGCCCTCGGATTGGCCTCAATCACATATACCTCATCGTTCTTGATGGCAAACTGAATATTAATCAACCCTTTGATATTCAACGCTCTGGCTATTTTTTCCGCATACTCAATCATGCTTTGGATCACAATCGGCCCCAGGCTGTAATGCGGAAGAACAGCAGAAGAATCGCCGGAGTGGATACCCGCAGGTTCAATGTGTTCCATAATTCCCATGATGTGCAATTCATCGCCGTCGAAAATAGCATCAATTTCCGCCTCTTTGGCACGCTCCAGGAATTGATCAATCAATACCCTGTTATCTGGCAGGTGCTTGAAAATGGTCAAAACCTGTCGCTCCAGTTCATTGTCGTTGATGACAATCTTCATCCGCTGACCTCCCAATACGTAACTCGGACGAACCAGCAACGGATACGGGATTTTTTTAGCAATATCCAATGCTTCATCAACGTCGCGTGCAGCTCCGTATTTAGGATACGGAATACCCAATTCTTTCAACAAGTCGGAGAAACGGCCACGGTCTTCGGCGATGTCCATGTCGTTGTAGCTGGTACCGATGATGTTCCAGCCATTTTTATGCAACTCCTCCGCCAGTTTTAATGCCGTTTGACCACCCAGCTGTACAATGACGCCCTCGGGCTTTTCATGTTCCAGAATTTCCTCCAGATGTTCCCAAAATACCGGCTCGAAGTACAGTTTATCGGCCATGTCGAAATCAGTGGATACCGTTTCAGGGTTGCAATTCACCATGATGGCTTCGTAGCCTACTTCCTTGGCAGCCAGCAAACCATGAACACAGCAGTAGTCAAATTCAATACCCTGCCCAATGCGGTTAGGACCAGAACCGAGTACAACAATCTTTTTTCTATCTGTAGAAATGCTTTCGTTGCGCTGATCAAAGGTGGAATAGAAATAGTTGGTTTTGCTTTCAAACTCCGCCGCGCAGGTATCCACCATTTTATACACCCGCCGGATGCCCCGTTTTTTGCGCTCACGGGTAACCGGCTTTTCCTCAATGCGCAACAACCAGGCAATTTGGGCATCTGAGTACCCGTTTTTCTTCAGTTCTATGAAAAAATCTGTTGGAATATCTTCCGGCACATTGTAGCGCAATAGTTGCTCTTCCATTTTGACCAGGTTTTTGATCTGCCCAATAAACCAGGGATCAATGCCGGTAAATTTTTGCACGGTTTTGGAAGGAATACCCAGTCGAAGTGCATCTTTCACGCGGTAAATCCGGTCGTCCGACACCTTTTCCAACCGTTCCATGATATCATCGGTCTTAAGCCATTCTTTTTTATCCGCACCAAGTCCCGTGCGGTTATTTTCCTGACTCTGGCAAGCTTTCTGCAAGGCCTCATTGAAGGATCGGCCAATGGCCATTACCTCTCCTACGGATTTCATTTGCAAGCCCAGTCGATGGTCTGCCCCGTGGAACTTGTCGAAATTCCAGCGCGGCATTTTCACGATCACATAGTCAAGCGTAGGCTCAAAATAGGCAGAAGTGGTTTTGGTGATCTGGTTTTTCAGTTCGTCCAGCGAATAGCCAATCGCCAGTTTTGCAGCAATTTTGGCAATGGGATAACCCGTTGCTTTACTGGCCAGCGCGGAGGAACGGGATACCCTTGGGTTTACTTCAATCGCTATAAGCTGCTCATTTTCTGGATTTTGCGCAAACTGCACATTGCAACCACCCGCAAAATTGCCCAATGCCCGCATAATCTTGATGGCCTGATTACGCATATCCTGGTAGGAGGTATCTGACAAAGTCATGGCCGGCGCCACGGTGATACTGTCGCCTGTATGAATACCCATAGGGTCGAGGTTTTCCACCGTACAGATGATAACCACATTATCCAGGTGATCCCGCAGCAATTCCAATTCAAATTCTTTCCAGCCGAGTACTGCTTTTTCTACCAGCACCTCGTGGGTGGGCGAGGCGTTAAGACCGCGCTTTACCGCCTCATCGAATTCTTCTTCTTTCATGCAAAAGCCGCCACCCGTACCGCCCAGGGTATAAGACGGACGGATCACCAGCGGGAAGCCGATTTTTTGAGCGGCTTCTTTGCCCTCCAGGAAGGAGTTAGCGATGTAGGAAGGCGCTACGGAAAGTCCAAGACTGACCACCAGTTTTTTGAATTCCTCGCGATTTTCGGTGGTTTCGATCGCTTTGGTGTCTACGCCGATCATGCGCACTCCGTATTGTTCCCAGATGCCCATTTTTTCGCACTCAATGGCCAGGTTAAGGGCTGTTTGGCCACCCATAGTAGGCAACACGGCGTCTATAGTTGGCAAATTGGGATCCTCCTGGTGTTCTTGCAGGATCTTTTCAATGCTTTCCGGTGTAAGCGGACGCAGGTAAATATGATCGGCCGTAACAGGATCGGTCATGATGGTGGCCGGATTGGAGTTAATCAGACACACTTTAATGCCCTCTTCCCGCAAGGAACGGGAAGCCTGAGAGCCGGAGTAATCAAATTCACAGGCCTGCCCAATGACGATGGGACCAGAACCGATGATAAGAATAGACTGAATGGAAGTATCTCTTGGCATGTTATATCAAAAAAGCTAAAAAAATGCCGCAAACCGGCTCAAAGGACACCAGTTTGCGGCATAGCCGAAGTGAAAGTACGCGTTGGTCGTTTTTTCATTTCGGGGTGCAAAGGTATGGGATAGGTGTGGATTTAGGGAAGAGTTGCAGGGATTTATTTATTCAAGGTTTTTTTTCACCTAAGACAATGGCGATAGCCCCCTTTATTCAAATAGTATTGTTGCAAGAATCTTTGCGGAAATCTTAAAAAACGCCGGAGCGGGGCGGACTGTACAAGGTAAAAAACGTGATGTATCCGGAAGCACGCTTTAAACATTCCGGTTTATAAAGTCTATGATGACATATCCATCCTTTTGATGTAATAAATCCCTATTTTTATGGCCATTAATCCCTGGAGCACGCTTTTTCATCACACCTATCATTAGCCTGTACCTGATGAAAATTGCCCTGTTCGTCATTTTTACACTTTTTGTCAGCCTCCTGCCGGCCCAATCGCCCGATTCCATACGGGTAGTTCAGCAGGTCGACAGCTTATTGCAGCTGAGTCAATCGCTTACCAACAACAGGAAATTCGAAGAAGCCTTGCAGCAAACCCTGCTGGCAGACCAGCTGGCCATTCAGCGTTTCGGGCCGGTGAGTATTCCATTGGCCCGGTGCAGACAGGCACACGCACGCGGACTGCACCAATGGAGCAAATTCAATGAGGCGGAAGTATATTATCAAGAAGCCATTCAGATTCGGGAGGCTGCACAGGGCCGGGAAAATGCCGACTTTGCCTCCAGCCTGACCGCTCTGGCCATCCTTTACCGGGCCATGGGTGAATATGAACAGGCGGAAACACTCTATCTGGAAGCCCGCGACATACGGGCCAGGGTACTGGGCAGGCACCATACCGACTACGCCGGAAGCC
Source organism: Saprospiraceae bacterium (assembly GCA_044347755.1). Taxonomy (GTDB): domain Bacteria; phylum Bacteroidota; class Bacteroidia; order Chitinophagales; family Saprospiraceae; genus M3007. Next base: position 48,600 of record JBIKUE010000017.1, on the reverse strand, counting down.
TCAATAACCTGGGGAACATCTACCGGATCATGGGCGATTATGATAAAGCAGAACCACTTTATCTGGAAGCACTGGATATCCGGATGAAAACCATTGGCAAGGAACATTCCGATTATGCCACGGTGCTGAACAACCTGGCCAGAATGTACCGGGAAAAAGGGGATTATGCCAAAGCTGAACCCATGCATCAGGAAGCACTCCAAATATGGGCCAGGGTAAAAGGCAAAGAAAACATAGATTATGCCTGGGCATTGGCGGGACTTGGCACCTTCAACGTACTCATTGGCCAATTGGACAAAGCAGAATCATACCATCTGGAAGCAAAGGATATTCGGGAACGGGTGCTTGGCAAGGAACACCCGGACTACGCCGGCAGCCTGGAATTTCTGGGGAATCTTTATGTGCTCAAGGGAGATTTTGTTACCGCTGAAAGGTACATTCAGGAATGTGTAATACTCCGTGGCCGTATTTTGGGGAAAGACCATGCCTTGTACGCCAAAATCCTGGATACACAGGCAAACCTGTACCGCGAAACCGGAGAATTGGAAAAAGCAGAAGAACTTTATCGGGAGGCACTCGGCATCTGGATCCGGGTATTTGGCAAAGAACATGGCGAATATGTTGCTACCCTGGGCAATATGGCCATGCTTTTCCATAAAAAGGGGGATTACCGGCAAGCTGCTCCGAACTACCTGGAACAAATGAAGCTACAGTGGCATCTGATCGGAAAATCTGCCGAATATTCTTCAGAGAATGAGCAAAATGCCTACATCCAACTCTTCAAACCCTCTATGGAGCGCTTTTACACCTATGCGCTCCAGCAACAGGAAGATTCCCTGAATAGCGCTGTGTATGATAATGCCCTGTTTCTAAACGGTTTTTTACTGGAAAACAGTCGCCTGCTCAGTAGAGCTTTAATGGAGGCCGATACCAATACCCGACAGCTTTATGAAAAGTGGCAGGGCTGTCACCGCCGGCTGGCCAAGCGATATGCCCGTCCGATTGCCGACCGGAAGAAAATAGTGGAGGTAGAAGCAGAGGCTGAAATGTATGAAAAACAACTACTCCGAAATTTGCCGGCCTTTCAAAAAACCAGAATGGCGCCCCATTGGCAACAAGTGCGCGAACGACTAAAACCGGGAGAATCGGCCATAGAAATGATCCATTTCCAGTGGCATCAACCTGCCAGAACCGACAGCATCCTTTACGCGGCACTAGTTATCCGGCCGGAATACACCGCTCCTAAAATGATTCCCCTGTTTGAGGAAAAACAACTCCAACACTGGTTAAACGACCAGATCAAAGCCTCCGCAGATGATGTCAATGAGTTGTACAGCCTTGCAGGATCCGGACTTCATATAGCACAACCTGCCAGCCCCAACCTGTACGAGCTCATCTGGAAACCCCTGGAAAAAGCACTGACAGGCACCCACACGGTGTATCTGGCCCCGGCCGGATTACTTCATCGGGTGAATCTGGGCGCCATTCCCTTTCATCCAGACTCCATGATGATGGACCGGTTCCGATTGAACATCCTGGGCAGCACCCGCCAGTTATTGTCTGAAAACAATACACAGTTTGTCAGCAAAGACGCTGTCATGTTTGGCGGTATCCGTTTTGACATGGACACCAGTGCCATCTATGCTGCGCTGGAGCAAAAAATGGATGAAGCCCTGCCTAACCGCGGACTGCATTACGCTGGAGAGGAAACCACAGAGCCGGGCATGGAGGAATGGCCCTTCATTAAAGCCACTGAAAAGGAAGTCCGGGCATTGGAGGCAATTTTGCGCTCCGCCGGATTTTCTCCGGAAGTACGCACCGGGTATGAGGCCACCGAGGAGGCGTTCAAACAACTGGGCGCCCGCGAGACATCCCCCAGGATCATCCACCTGGCCACCCACGGTTTCTTTTCCTCCGATCCAAAAGAAGATACCGGGAAAAGTATCAACGAGCAGGATGCCGGCTTCAAGACCAGTACCAATCCGCTGGTTCGCTCCGGGCTGCTGTTTGCCGGCGCAAACCATGCCTGGAAAACCGGCAAACCGATCAAAAAAGGAATGGAAAACGGTATCCTGACCGCCTTTGAGATCAGTCACTTCAACCTGATCGGCACTGAACTGGTCGCCCTGTCCGCCTGCGAAACCGGGCTGGGCGACATTAACGGTAGCGAAGGAGTATACGGATTGCAACGCGCCTTCCGGATAGCCGGCGTGAAATATCAGATCATGAGCCTCTGGCGGGTACCTGACGCCCAAACCAAGGAACTGATGACCACTTTTTATGCCAAATGGCTTCAGGAAAACAGGACTATCCCCGAGGCATTCCGCGCTGCCCAACAGGAAATGCGGGACCGTTATCAGGATCCTTATTTCTGGGCAGGATTTGTGCTGATGGAGTGAGAGCGTGTTGCCAAACGATTGAACGGCTCCCGGAACGGAGTTCCGGGGTACTATACCCGACTGTCCCCCTAACCCAAGAACCGCTCCGCTATCTTCAGCGGCCTGAATATATACCGCTTTTTGGTGTGATGCCCCCCGCTGCGGTGCAGAATATCCTGTAAGGTGGCCAGTACGCTGAGCAGGTACTTGCCTTTGTTGAGCATCACGCAATCCGCATGGGCGGCGCGGGCGGCGTCGGTTACTTCGGAGCGGGTGGCGATGCCGCTTTTGTTGAGGGTTTCCAGCACCTGGGTGGCCCAGATTACGGGAACATGGGCGGCCTCACAGAGCCAAAGGATTTCTTCCTGAATTTCGCTGAGTCGCTCGAATCCTATTTCAACGGCCAGATCTCCCCGGGCGATCATCACACCGAATACTTGCTCATGCATACCCTGGTAGAGTAACGACGGCAGATTTTGCACCGCCTCGGCGGTTTCTATTTTCAAAATAATGGGCAACGTTGGTGAGCCAAATTCGCGCAGCAATTGCTGCAATTCCGCCACATCCTCCGCCGTGCGCACAAAGGAAAAGCCGAGCATGTCGGCATTGGCCACAGCAAAGGGAATCACCGAGCGATCGAAGTCTGTGAGGCAGCGCACGGAGAGGTGGGTATCCGGGAAATTAATGCCTTTTTCGGCCTTGAGACGGGGTTTGAGGGCAGATACCCGGTGCATGTACAGTTCAGCCATCAGTTCGCCGGGGGTCTCCACCACGGCCTCAAAGAGTCCGTCGTCAAACAATACCCGATCGCCTTCACGCAGGTCTTTCACCACACCGGGCAGGGTGCAACCCACCACTTTTTCACGGCGGTCCACTTTTGCTCCGCTTTCAGCCAGGAAAAACCGCTCGCGCTCCAGAAGCTTGACGCGCTCTTTTTTCCAGCCTTTGCCCATGATGGTGGTGCGGATCTTGGGCCCCGCCAGGTCAATGTACACTTTGCAGCTTTTTCCGGTGGATTTGGCAGCTTTGCGCACATTTGCCACCATTTTAGTCCAGGTATCCGTGTCATCATGCGCGGTATTGATCCGGGCAATATTCATACCGGCCTTCACTAATTGTTTCACGGCGTTATAATCCGTGGCCATAGCGGTCTCCAATGTAACCATCAGGTGCGGAATATTTTCATCAGGCTTGTTGCCAAACAATTCCGTGGCCCGTTCGCGGATGGTGGTGGCACCATAATGCGCATCCATGCCCGATAACTGTTCTTTTGGCAACCGGCGCCCCAAACGCTGCAATACCGCCTGAACTTGTCGCATACAATGACTTTCAGCACTGGCCAGCGACGACAATCCGGCATCGTGCAGCGCATCCTGCATGGGGCGCAGGTCTTCCCGCCTTAAGGCCAGGTAGTGCAGTAAATTACGGAAACTATCCTGCTGCGCGCGCGGGAGTGCGAGAATCTGATCCCTGAACCTTTCCTCAGCGGAAGTCTGGTTTTTCAGAATGCGCTCCAGGTCAGATCTGAGGTGGGCAATTACTGGCGACATAAGTCCGAAAGGTAAGGGGCTCACCGCTAAGTATGCTAAGTGCGCTAATAGATGAGGTCACTGCTAAGCACGCCAAGTGCTCGAAATCAGACTAAAAACTGCCAATTTTGCGCACTTTGCGTACTTAGCGGTGAATAAACTTATCAAATAAATAACATGTGGGTGCCTTCTCCCCTGCCCTGCTTGTAAAAATCGCCAACGGTAAGAACACCATCAACGCCTTCATACAGATCTTCTTTTTTGTAGTGGAACATGTCCATGGCCAACTTGCATGCCCAGAGTTTAACCCCTGAAGCGGTAAGGATATCCAGAAATTCATGCACATCCGGCATGTCTATACGCTCCATTTCCTTTTTCATCATATGGGTAGCCAAGGCTTCCACGCCCGGCAAGCCGCCCAGAAGGGTGGGCATGTGCATGGCAGGATTACCTACTGTGGCAATATGAAGGTGTTCCAGTTTTTCTTTGTGAATGGCTTCCAGGCCGAAGAAGGTAAAGAACATTTCTGCTTCAATACCCTCCATACGGGCGCCATTGGCCAGCACAAAGGCGGCATACACATTCTCCAATGTAGCCTTGGAGAGGATGATCATCATTTTTCTGATTTCACCATTATATTCGCTCATGATATTGGATGTTTAGATTGTTAAACGATGAACGATGAACGATGAACGATGGACGATGAACGTTGGATCTGTGCGTGGGGTAATTGATCATCCCAATTTTATCGAGCCCAAGTCCATCGTTCATCGTTCATCGTTCATCGTCCATCGTCCATCGTCAAATACAACTGGCTGGTTTGGGGATGCCGGCAATTTTGGAAGCGGTTTTCAGTGGGGCAATCGGGAAGAGTTGGTAAAACTCTTTGATGTCTACCACCCCGCTTTTGCCTATTTTGCGAATGCTGAGTGGAACATCGTTTTTGAACTCCGTTTGAAGATAATTAATTACCTCCCAGTGTCTTGGGCCCATGCTGATATCGGCTTCCTGAGCCAATGCGGTACCAATTTCCTGATTCCATTGCTGGAAGTTGGTGAGGTAACCTTCTTCATTGACCTCAATCGTTGCGCCTGCTATGTTCCTGTCCATGATATGTGTGTTTTTAAGTGTTAATTAAAATTCTTTGCCAGCCTCCTGCATTTGTGTGGAAACAAATGGAATGTGGGTGCCTTTCAGCAACATATTCCAGTAGATCCACCGGAAGGCCAGTTTACCCATATGGTTGAATCGGCTTTCTTTCAGCAAGCGCAGCGGACCAATGCCGGGCAGCGGGAAGGTGCCTTCCACGGGTTCGTGGGTGTAGTTGAAGTCGATCAGAAGCGCCTTGCCGCCGCCGGTTTCCACAAAGCAGTTGGCGTGGCCGTCGAACTCTTCTTTCAGCGGCTCCCCGTTGATGTAGCGGAGGATATTATCCGTCAGTATCTCTGCTTCAAAGTGGGCTACAGATCCGGCCTTGGAGGCTGCGATGTTGGTAGCATCGCCCAACACGAAGATGTTCTCGTAGTCTTTGGATTGCAGGGTGGCTTTGTGGGTGGGTACGAAATTCAGATCGTCGCCCATACCGGAGCGGGCAATCAGTTCGTCGCCTTTGTTGGTGGGTACAGTAACCAGCAAATCGAACGGGATTTCCCGGCCTCCGTAATCGATGATTATTTTGCGTTCGTTATCCACCTGCTCAATCGCGAAATCGCTTTCAATATGGATGTGTTTCTCATCCAGCAGGTGCTGCAGGGCAGTGGTAGCCTTTGGTTTGGTAAAGGCGCCGCTTAGCGGAGTCACGTAAGTGATCTCCACTTTATCGCGCATATGTTTGTTTTTGAAAAAGGAATCTGCCAGAAAGGCGAATTCAATAGGTGCTACAGGGCATTTGATCGGCATTTCTGTGATGTGCACCACCAGTTTGCCACCTTCCCAATCGCGCAGTTTGTTGCGCAAGGCCAAAGCGCCTTCAAAAGTGTAGAAGTCGAACACGCTTTTTTGCCATTCTGCTCCAAGCATGCCCTCTGTTTCTTCCGGGGCGATTTTTGCACCGGTAGCAATAATCAGCAGATCATAATGAAGCCGATCGCCATTGACCATATGGACAAATTGTTCCTGAGGAACGATCCGGTCAATGGCATCATGAATCAGGTTCACTCCATGAGGAATAAAATCCCTGATAGGCTTGGTGATATCTTCAGGTTTATAAATATCAAAAGGCAGAAAAAGATAACCGGGTTGGTAATGGTGCTCTTCTCTTTCGTCAATAATATCTATTTCCCATGCTTCTCTTTTCAGGTGATTTCTGAGGTGATTAGCCATCATGGTACCTGCTGTACCGGCCCCCAATATAACAATGCGTTTCATCTGACAGTCATTTTGTTGATCAATTACGGTGCAAAATTTCCGCAGGAAAATCTGATCAAAAATGATGGAAGTCATAAGGGACTATGACGGCGGTCAAAAACCTGTTTACAAGGCTGGAAGAGGGGGTTAAGGAATATTAAGTTTTGGTAAAGTGTGTGGTTGTCCGCGGGCAGACATAAGAACACAAAGGCGCGAAGGCGCGAAGGCACAAAGTGAAGGGGAGTTGGCTGAAAGCCAACTCCCCTTCGTGTCTTCGTGTCTTCGTGTCTTCGTGTCTTTGTGTCGTGCTTCGTGCCTTAAAACTCTACCACAATACCGATACTCGGCAAGAGAGATCCTTCCGTGTTATCCAGGATCAGGGGAATCGCATTGCTGCCATCAGCACGGAGCGGCTGGTTATCGGTAGTAAGAAAAGCAGCCCCATCAGACGTACGCTGGAAAGTGTACTGCGGAGGCGCCGGGTTAACCGCATTCAGCACATTCTGAATATCCAGGAACAGATCGAGCGTCCAGCGACGGAAATTCCATTTTTTATCAATTCGGATATCCATTTGATTGAATGCACCCAGGCGCAGGGTGTTCAGGCGGCTATTATCCAAAATACCTGTACCGATGGTTGCATAGTTTCGCTGACTGGCATCCAGATCCAACGGAGTGTAAGGCACCCCACCCTGCCAACGGTATTTCACACCCAACTCCCAGTTCTTGCCAAATTTGTATCCGGCCAGGAGCGACAATAAATGCCGGTTATCCCAGGCGGAAGCAATCACTTTGCCATCCAGATTGCTGAATCGCGACCAAAAGAGCGTATATGAGCCGGTGAAATACAGATTTTTTTTCAGTTTTTGCTGTACAAACAATTCCATGCCGTACGCCTCACCGTTGCCTACAGACAGCACTCTTTCATTGCCCAAAATGCCAAAACCGCCGCCCTGATTAGCCAGAGAAATACCGCTCAAAGCGCTTACGGGATAATCCGCGTATTGCTTGTAAAATCCTTCAAGGGTAAGACGAAGTACTTTGGTAGGCACGAATTCAAGACCCGCTACGTAGTGATCGCTGCGCAAATAAGGCTGGTCCTTGTTCACGAGTGCGCCCGACTCATCCCGGTAACCCAGGACGGTATAAAGGGGAGTTTTGTAATACCGCCCAATGGAGGCATTTAGTTTCCACTTTTCCGCCAGGGCATAACTTGCGCTTACACGTGGACTGATGGTTCTCAACAGGTTGGCGCCATCTTCGGTGAACGTATTGCCATCCGCACGAATACCTGCAGATACCCCCAGGCGGTCATTGAAAAATGTACGATTGACCTGTCCAAACAATCCAAACTTAAAGAAATCAATCGCTGTGTTGAAACGTGACTCCAGGGCTGGCTGAATAATATTTCCCAACGAATCACGGATTTCCGTGCGGATCCTGGCGTAGGAATCATTGTTGTATTTGACATATTGCGCCATAGCTCCGGCGCTGAACTTCCAGTTTCCCGCATACTTGTTAATATCAAAGCGCAATTTGTTTTCAATTTCCTGACTTTGGATGCCGAGAATACGTTTGGACTCGTCTTTTTGCTTTCCATCAGTATTGTCGGCAAACTGGTCAAGTTGGTTGTCCAGCATATTGCGGCTAAACGTGACATTCCAAAACCCGTTGTTAATCAATCGTTTAAGCGTAAAACCCTGGGTGTAGTTCCACTGATTCACCCCGGGAACTGAGCTCAACACATACAGATTTTCCGGGGTAGCTTCTTTAGGCGCCTCGAAATAGAATTCGTCTATAGCACCAACACCCAATGCGGTAAGCGTGGTTTTTGCGTCGATCTTATGCGTGATCTTGTATTGAAAATCCCAATAATCCGGACGTATCGGCAATCCGATTGCCTCAAACAGAAACTGCAGGTAAGAGCGGCGTGCAGATGCCAGGAATGTGGTATTTCCATTCTTTTTCCCTAAAGGTCCTTCTAAGGTAAGCGCCGTTTCAGAAGCACCTACCCGCACATTGCCTTGAATGCGACCCGGATTTCCGTCTTTTTGCCTGAATTGAAGTACAGACGACAAGGTATTATCATAACGGGCATTAAATGCGCTGCTGCTGAGTGTGGCGTCTTCAATAAACGATACATTGAGGATACCCGCCGGGCCTCCTGCTGCGCCTTGCGTGGTAAAGTGATTGATAACTGGAATTTCTACGCCATCAAGGTAAAATACATTTTCACTGGGGCCACCGCCGCGGATGATCAGGTCGTTGCGGAAACCTCCACCGGTGCCTGCTACCCCGCCAACCCCTGGCAAGGCTTGCACTACCCTGCTGATATCAAAATTACCGCCGGGATTGCTTTTAATTTCTTCCACAGAGAGGTTTTGGATGGAAAGTGGTGTTTCCGCAGAAGCAATGCGTACGGAACGGTTAACGGAAATTTCCACCTCGCCCAGAGTGGTGCCTTCAGGTTCCAGTTCGAAGTTCAGCTGACTGGCGTTACCCGTAGTGATTACTACATTAAATTTAGTTTGATCGCCATATCCAACATACGTGGCAACCACATTATAGGATTTGGGAGGAATGCCGGCTATTCGAAAGTTGCCATCAGCATCTGTAACTGCCCCAATTTGGGTGCCTTCCAGTTTAATGGCAGCCCCGATGAGGGCTTCCTGAGTGAGTTTATCTTTGACAGAGCCGGTGAGAAGGCCGGTGTTTTGGGCATGAAGTGTTCCGAGGGTGCATGCCAGGAACACAAGAATGGTCGAAATTCGCATGATTGGTTTAAATGCTAAGTGAAGGTCACCTGAACAAAGCGGCAAGCTTTTTGTTTGTACGAAATAAAACTTTTTTAAAAAAATTAAAACGACATCATACCAATCATGCGTGCAGAGTTCATACGCAAACTAATGGATCTGGTGGAGGAATATGAATCTGCCGGCGGTCAGACAGAGGTATTTGATCGGGAAGACTTCAGCAGCTGGATGCTCACCCGGACCGAACGTAAGATGTCTGAACCTGTACCCGAGCCCCCATCTGGTCCGCCCGTGAATGGATTGATTGCCATGTACCTGAGTTTTATGTCCCGGTACGCCCAATTCTACAGCCGCAGGGTCTTTCGCGATTCTGCGATTTACTCCGACGACGATTGGGGGGTACTGGTATCGCTGTACCCTGATCTTCGGATGAAAAAAACTGAAGTGATGCGTCAGTGTATCATGGAAAAATCTTCCGGCAACGAGGTATTGAAACGTCTGCTCAAGCAAGGTTTGCTTCAGGAAGCGCTGCATCCGGTAGACCGCCGCTCCAAACTGATCGGGTTAACCCCGGCCGGCCGTAAAGCGTTTGAATCCGTGCAATCAGGCATTTCCAAACTTGCCGGACTGGTGGTAGGCGATCTGACAGAAGTAGAAAAAATTCAGCTGCTGGAAATACTCAACAAGCTGAACCGCTTCCACAAACCGATTTTTGAGGAAGTCGACGAGAAAGATCTGGAGCAAATGCTGGGTGTGGCACAGCCGTAGCACTTCTCTCCTACCCTTTTATTTTTTGGTAAAAAAGAGGGAGTCCCCTACCCGTTCTACTGGCAAGAGAGCTCCTTACAAATAAAGGTGCTACAGCATCGAGCCAGACATACAATCTAGATTTTTCTACATCCCAGGCCCATATCTGCACTAATCGTAGCTGGGTCACGTTCTCAGATTTGCATTTGGGGGACAATACATAGATGGAGGTTTCATTCGTCGCAGGATAAATCTCTAAAATAGAATCCCCGGCCATCAACATCTTTTTTCGGTCAGACAGGGAAAGTTTGTGTTCCATTCTGCTGTCGTAAAAGTTTGCATGGCGTTTGTTTTCAAAGGTCTCCAGGAAGTGTGTATACGGACGCTCAAAACCTGGTTTTACTTTAATCAAGGAGTCTGGCTCCAGGAATACCATGGTTTCTTCTTGTGCCCCGCTAAATGTCTTTTTGGCCCAGGTGATGTCTTTTTTACGCAGATCACGGGCATGATTGATCGGTTTGAACCAAAAAAGGGGAATGTACTCGGGATAGCTATAGTATTCAATTAATGGTGCAATACTTAATACCTCTGTTCCCCAAGTCGCCTTTTTTTTATTGTAATACAGCAGCAGCCTGATTCTCCAAAAGTGTATATCGCGTTCCGGAAATGGCTCTTCATATACAAAGGATACCATTTCTTTAAATGTTACCGGATCAAAATGTACAATAGTGTCGGTACGGTTATCCAGAAAAAAGTCTTGTGGTATGGTACAATCCGGATCCTTGTAAACAGGCAGCTTTCCGGATGCAAAGGCGTTGTAAACCAGGTCAGCCAGTAACGGACTTGAGTAGTTTAATCCTGATTGTTGAACAGGGTATTGCTTTAACGTAATAACTCCTTTATCCCACTCCGAATAAAATGCCATATCCATCTGCCAATCCTGGGTTATCAGCGTCGCCCAGACAACATCCGGGTCGTCCAAAATTTTGGACTGCGCTGACAGATTGAGGGGAAGAAAAGCGAGAAGGAATAGGGTTAATCTCATGGTATCCGTGGAAGTTTAAGACCAAACGATCATGGAGCGAAAATTATTTCCTCAATCCAGGCAGCGAATTCCAACCCCTGCGCGTTCCAATATCAACTATCGCGAAAAACAGTTTTTGCGATGAAAAAAAGCAGGTTTTTTTAGTTGGTTTTGTTTGTTGTAAAAGGCACGCTGGAGAGCGTGCCTTTTGTATTTTAAGACGGTGGATGATAGACGGCCTACGGTGGACGGGGTTGAACTTTAGATTGAATTGCCTATTTTTACCTCTTTAAATGCTATACCATGAAAAAAATAATCACGCTGCTTTTTGCCTCTTGTTTGGCGGTATTCCTGTCAGCTCAAAATGAACCGCCTGTTATTCAGGCTTTTACAGTGAGTCCTGACTGGGCCAATCTCACGCTGCAGATCCAATACGAAGTGACAGACGCTGAAAACGACCCGCTGGAGGTGCAGATCCAGTTTTCCCATAATGGTGGTAAAGATTATTCCATTACGGGTTCTGTACCGGTAAGTGGTGATTTAGGCTTTCCAGTTCAGCCCGGTATGCGAAGCATTCAGTGTGATATTACGACCTTGGCAAACCTTCCTGCCGCGTTTTCTGCAAGGCTGATCGTTGACGATAAACAATCCTTTGATCTTCAATCGCTCGTCGATCAGGTGGATAGCACCCGAATCCGCGCCGATCTGGAGTATCTGGAGGGGGTTAGGCACCGTACAGCTGGTTTGGCACAGCTTAAAAATGCCCAGGACACCATTCGGAACCTGTTTCTCAAACATGGAATGATGTATGAGGAACAACCCGTACCCTTTGGCAATTACACGGGCAAAAACCTCATTGGTAATCTGCCAGGCACCTCCTCTGCAGAAAAGGTAGTAATCAACGACGCCCATTATGATACAGTCAGCAATGCTCCCGGGGCAGATGATAATGGCTCCGGCACGGTAGGATTTATGGAGGCAGCCCGAATTTTAAGTGCATACCCTTTCAAAAAAACATTGCGTTTCATTGGCTTCGACCTGGAAGAATCCGGATTGGTTGGGAGCATCCGTTACGTGAGTCAGGGCATTCCGGCCGGCGAACAAATAGAAGGCGTATTCAACCATGAAATGATCGGGTACTGGAGTAATGAACCCAATACCCAAACCTTGCCTCAGGGTTTTTCCTTATTGTTTCCTGCCGCCACTGCAGCTATAGCAGCCAATCAATATCGCGGCGATTTCATTACCAATGTGGGTAATACGAATTCCCAGCCTCTGGCTTTGTTGTTCAGCAATTCGGCTCAACAATATGTACCCGATCTTAAAGTAATTACACTGGATGTTCCGGGTAATGGACAAATCGCCCCTGATTTGCGTCGCAGCGATCATACGCCATTCTGGGAGGCCGGCGACCAGGCACTGATGCTTACCGATGGCGCCAATTTCAGGAACGAATGTTACCACACCCCCGGCGATACCCTGAATGAAAAACTAAATTTCACTTTTTTATCCAACGTAGTGAAAGCCACCATTGCATCGATGGCTCAATTAGCTGAAATTCAACATGGCGACTGGGCAACCGCGTCCTTCCAAAGCAATGTAAATACAGCCCAACCCTTTGCTACATGTAACCTCCTTTCCTATCAACAGGACGGGCAAACGGATGCCTTTAATCTTCAAATCAAAACCTGTGCATTTTCTGAACTCAACATTACGCTGTTGGATATGAAAGGAACGGTAGTACTGGAGGAAACCCTTCAAGTACAGGACAACGACCTCCATACCATTCAAACGCCCTCATTACCTCCTGGGATCTATGTGCTGAATATTCGGCATGGAGATGCTGTACAATCTCAAAAACTACTGTTGCGGTAAAGCCCTTTCAGATTTTGACCAATGGATGTTTGCCCGGAGGCAAAATCCGAACAAGCGATTACCTTTGCCCAGCTATGCGGGTTTTCACGGATTTGGCCAAACTTCCGGCTTTTAAAAATGCTGTAATTACCATTGGTTCCTTCGATGGCGTCCATGAGGGGCATCGCCGTATATTGAAGCAGTTACGGGAACTGGCTCAGCAAACCGGAGGCGAAAGCGTGGTAATCACCTTCGATCCACACCCGCGGGCTGTATTGAAACCGGGAGATCAACACTTCAAGTTAATCACCAGCACCCGGGAAAAAATTAGCTTATTGGAAGGCATTGGCATTGACCACGTGGTGGTGGCGCCCTTTTCAACTTCTTTTGCCCAACTCAGCGCTTCCGAATATGTTGAAGCCTTTTTGATCCGGCATTTCCAACCTAAATTCATCGTGATTGGGTACGATCACCGATTCGGCGCCGGGCGGGAAGGAGACATTTCCTATCTGAAAAAATTTGAAGCCACCGCCGGATTTCAGGTAATCGAAATTCCTGCACAGGAGGTAGATGAAGTAACCATCAGCTCCTCCAAAATCCGAAAAGCGTTGGATGCTGCAGACATCAGATTGGCGAACCGATTACTGGGACATTCCTTTTCTTTTACCGGAAAAGTGGTGGAAGGAAATAGGATTGGCCGAACCATTGGCTTCCCAACGGCAAATCTGGAAATAGAAGACCCCTATAAAATTCAACTGCCGGAAGGCATTTATGCAGCTCGTTGTGGCACACAGCCAGCCGCACTGTACATTGGCAGTCGCCCTACCCTTTCACCCAATGGCAAGCGGGTCATTGAAGTACATCTCATTGATTTTGAAGGTGATTTGTATCAGAAGGACCTCACAGTTGAGGTACTGGATTACATACGCCCCGATAAAAAGCTGGAGGATCTGGAATCACTGCGGCTCCAGATCAGTGCAGATAAAGCCGAAATTTTGCAACGTTTGCCGGAATTGGAATCTCCGGAAAACGCCAATACTCCAATCATGCCCATGACCTATGACGCACAGCAGGATACCTCAGTGCTACCTTCTGTGCATTACGAAACAGCTATAGTAATCCTGAATTATAATACCAGAAGGCATTTGGAACAATACCTGCCTTCGGTAATCGCTCATAGTCCTGGTACTGCCATAGTGGTTGCCGACAATGGCTCGCCGGATGATTCCATATCATTTTTGCAGGAGCACTATCCCCAGATAATCCTGTTGGACCTGAAACAAAACTGGGGATTTGCAGAAGGATATAACCGGGCACTTCAACAAGTATCAGCAGATTATTACGTGATCCTGAATTCCGATGTTCAGGTAGCTCCAGGCTGGCTGGAGCCGGTTATAAATGCTTTAAAAGAAGATCCCTCATTGGCGGTTGCACAACCCAAGATCCTTGCCTGGCGCCCGGGAGCCGGAGTTTTACCATCCGACGGCGAAGCCTATCAGTTTGAATATGCGGGTGCGGCCGGAGGTTGGATAGACCTGTTGGGCTATCCCTTTTGCCGGGGAAGGATATTCAGCCAACGAGAACAGGATCTGGGGCAATATGACACCATGCAGGAGTGTTTCTGGGCAGCTGGTGCGGCCTTCTTTATCCGGGCGGAGCTTTACCATAAATTTGGTGGCTTTGATGGCGACTATTTTGCCCATAATGAAGAAATTGACCTTTGCTGGCGTCTCAAAAGAGCTGGTTATAAAATAAGCTGTGTGCCGGAATCCGTTGTTTGGCACCTGGGAGGCGGCACGCTGGAATACGAAAACCCCCGCAAGGTTTTCCTGAATTTCCGCAACAGCCTGTACTCACTTTTAAAAAACGAACCCTGGAGCAAACTCCTTTGGTTGCTCCCGGCAAGGTTGTTGCTGGATGGATTGGCTGGAGCCCGTTTTGCAGCCAAACGTCAATTTAAGGCCATTTGGGCCATTGTAAGAGCCCATTTTTCTTTTTACAACCACCTCGGAGACACGCTGGAAAAGCGCCGCCAGGTGCGCGGAATCATACAGCAGTACCGAATTGGCCCGGAAAACAAAAAGGGTATCTATTCAGGCAGCATTATCCTTACGCACTACCTGAAACGGGTAAAAAAGTTTGGAGACTTGCGATTATAGCCTTTAACCCTGGAAGTGGTGAAAAGGCTTGAAAAACAACTATAAAAATGCCTTTGTACGAATTATTGCATGCGGATGATGATGTTCTGGTGGTAGTCAAACCGGCAGGGTTGTTGACTATTCCGGATCGTTTTGGCAACAAGGATAGTTTAGTGTCTGCCTTGCAAAACACATATGGTAAAGTCATGGTGGTGCACCGGTTGGATCGTGAAACAAGCGGTATACTGGTATTTGCCAGAAATGAGGCTGCACATCGTCATTTATCCATGCAGATGGAACACCATACTGCTGATAAATTCTATCTGGCGCTGGTGGATGGCGTTTTGCACCATGATGATGGAGAAATCGACAAGCCAATTGGAGAGCACCCGGGAATTCCCGGAAAAATGATGGTAACCACCAGCGGCAAACCCTCCCTGACCTTTTACCGGGCATTAGAAAGATTCAGGCATTTTACGTTGGTAGAATGTCAGATCAAAACCGGCAGAACACACCAAATACGGGTTCATTTTCAAAGTATTGGCTATCCATTGGCGGTTGATGCCTTATATGGTCGCAGGGCAGCGTTTTTGCTATCTGAAATCAAAGGCAAAAAATATAAATCTGGAAAGTTTACCGAAGAAGAACGTCCTTTGATGGAACGGACTTCCCTGCATGCATCCCGGCTGCGTTTTACGCACCCAGCCACAGAGGAAGTCATGGAATTTCGGGCTGAACTCCCCAAAGATTTTACGGCCTTACTTAATCAACTCCGAAAATGGGGCTCCTGACCAAAAACAAGGGTCTGTGTCCACTGATTTCCCATCCGTAAACCGCATATCACATGGCTGCTTCGCAATTACAACGAATCATTTTCGGATTGAAGGTCAGGCAATTCCGCCAGGAAAAAGGCTGGAATTTTGAAGAGTTGAGCAATCGAACCGGGATCTCCATCTCTTATTTGAACGAAATTGAAAAAGGCAAAAAATATCCTCAACCCGACTATCGCAAGCGGCTTTCAGTGGTATTAGAAGTGCCTTATGATTTTCTGATCTCACCGGAACTGAGTAAAGAGTTTGCTCCTCTAGGAGAATTATTGCACAGTAAATTCCTGAACGACCTGCCGCTCGACCTGTTCGGCATTGGTATGCAACCCCTGGTTGAGATCATTGCCAGTGATCCTGCTAAAGTTAACGCCTTTATTTCTGCATTGCTGGAAATTGCGCGCGTTTATGCTTTACGGGAGGAACACTTTTATTTTGCAGCGTTGAGAGCTTACCAGGAACTGCGAAACAACTACTTTGAAGAAATCGAGCAAGTGGCGGCATCCTTTGTTCAAAAACACCAATTACCCGTGAATGGAGGTGTTTCGCTACAGGTATTGGAGGAAATATTATCTAACGAATTCCAATGCCATATCATCCCGGATGGGCTGGCTGATTATCCAACTTTGCATTGGCTGCGATCAGTGTATAATCCCAATTCCAGAAACCTGCTATTGAATGGTCAACTCAATGAACGCCAAATTGCCTATCAATTGGCCAAAGAAATCGGCTTTCATGAACTGCGTTTAAAAGAGCGTCCTTATGCTTCCAACTTTGTGAGAGTTCGATCCTTTGAAGAAGTCTTGAACAACTACAAAGCAGCCTATTTTGCAGTGGCCATCCTGGTCAATCGGGATTCATTCATTCGGGATATCGGTGATTTTTTCGCGCATTCGGCCTGGGAGCCACAAAAACTGGTAGCATTCATGAAGAAATACCAGGCCAGCCCGGAGGTTCTCTTCCAGCGATTTAATGTGCTCACCAAAGATTTCGGGCTGGACAAGGTGTTTTTTCAACGTGTAGTACATGATCTGGACAGGGACGGATTTGATATGGACAAGGAACTACACCTGAATAGGAGACACCAACCTCATGCCTCCGGACTGGGAGAACATTATTGCCGGCGTTGGCTTTCCATAACCTTGTTGCAGGATCTTCATGCTCAGCCAGACAAAACATTGCTGGTAGGTATTCAAAGAGCAGCTTTTTTAGCCTCCAAAGAAGAATATCTGTGTATTTCACTGGCCAAAACCGGCCATCCAACACCAGGCAAAAACGTCAGTGTCACATTAGGGGTATTGCTGGATGATCACGCCAAGAACCTCATTCAATTCTGGAACGATCCTGCCATTCCTGTTCAAACCATTAATGTTACCTGCCAACGATGCGCCATGCCTGACTGTGCTGAGCGTGCCGCGCCTCCAACGGTTGTATTGCGAAAAGAAGACCGCAGAAGGATGGAGGAGTTGCTTAATCAACTGGTTAAATGATTGCAGACAGGCATGGCTGCACATGGCATCTGCACAGAATCTTTGAACACACGGACTCAATAAATGCTCTTAAGGTGATGAACTACGCCTGATTTTATCCATACCGTCCCACCAACAGCATTAAGCCTGATTTGCGTAAACCCCTCTGATGGAAAAAACAGGTCTGTGATACAGGTCTCGCCATGATCGGCAAACAACTCAGCGGAAGCAACATCCAGGTAAAGACGAATAGAAAGGAGGTTGTTATTTAGATGGCGAGGAGCTACATGTACTCCTTTGGCAAATGCCTCTGAAAAACTCAGGTCGCCAGAATACCGCCTATCACTAAAAAATCTTTTCAAAGTAATGTCATACCCTATCTCGTATCGCTCTCCTTTTGGATTAGATAAGAGCATTGAAAATTTGTTTGCAGTAGTTTTAGCCAGATCAACCTCCAGCTCCAACTCATAACACAGTGGTTGGCCTGGCTTTACTTCTGTAAGAAGCATTCCGGATGAAGCTGATCCCGGCTCCAGTACGCTCTTTTGACCGCGCAATTTTTCCAGTTCTTTCGCCGGCAAAGCGGTTATAAGGTAGGATCGTTTCGTTTTTTTCAGTTCAAGCACCCTGGGCAATGTGGCTCCGCTTCTCCAGGAGTTTGTGGGTACTTTTGTTGCATAATCCCAGTTGCTCATCCAGGCGATCGAAATCCTCCGACCATCCATTTTCGGGATGTCAGACCAGGTAACGGCAGCATAATGATCCCGCCCCCAATCCAACCAGACAGCCCTGCCAGATTCCACTTCAGGTTTAAAGGCCGGATCCAGACAAAAGGTTGTTCCGTTGAAAGTTCCTACAAAGTATTGGGTACCGGAACCTCCATTCGGATGGCCGGGGTTTATATTCAGAATCAACACCCATTTTTCTTCCTGAGAACCTGCAACCATCATAGGGAACAAATCCGGACATTCCCATACACCGCCATGTGAGCCATATTCCTTGCCAAATGAGCTCAGATAGGTCCAACGTTTAAGGTCCGGAGCCGCCCAGAATTCCACATGATCTGCAACAGCTAACACCATGATCCATTGTTGGGAAGGCTCATGCCATATCACTTTGGGGTCTCGAAAATCTTTAATAGTTCCGGGATTGGGAATGACCGGATTTTTAGCATACTTGGTCCATGTGCGCCCTTTATCGGTGCTATATGCAATGGCCTGGCTTTGGGTATTGGGCTTTTGGGCCTTTTCTTTTTCCATGTCATGGCAGGTGTAAATGGCTACCAATGGCGGTTTACCATCCTTTCCAAAACCAGAGGTATTTTTCCAGTCTACCACAGCACTTCCGGAAAATATGTAGCCCAAAGAGTCCGGAAACAAAGCTATGGGCAAGTGCTCCCATCCCACCAAATCCTTACTTACAGCATGCCCCCAATGCATAGGCCCCCAAACGGTCCCTTCAGGATAGTACTGATAAAAGAGATGATATTCTCCTTCGAAAAAGACCATTCCATTGGGATCATTCATCCATTTGGACGGCGGTGTAAAATGGAATTGCGGGCGATGCTGCTCTTTAATACTTACTGGATGACGGAGAGGGCGGCATGAAAACACGCCCAGCCACATTAGCATAAGAAAGATCGACAGGCGAATGATTTGCATTAGAGAACAGATTTACCATAATTTTCCGAAGAACTTGCCAAATGACTGCCATAGTACAGTTATATGACATGGTTCCCCAGGTTTGTACTGAAAAACTGAGATGATGACTTGGGGCTGATAAAACAACAGGAGTGGTTTAGGTGGGGGCAAGACAATCCTCAACCAATAATTATCAGGCAAGTTTCACTCCAATGGCAGTCACTCCTTTTTTCCCTTTTTTGGTTTCAAATGTTACGGTGTCGCCATTGCGGATTTTATCTACCAATCCTGTAGTGTGCACAAATACTTCTTCACCGGTTCCTTCCTCCACAATAAAACCATAACCTTTGGTTTCATTGAAAAATTTGACTGTTCCTTTTAGCATGACTAAGAAATTTTAGTGTTTAATGAATTAAGGTTATTTTTGAATCAAAAGACTAGCCTTATAGGCATTAGGTGCAATAACTGCATCCTTTTTCTTTGCCGGTGAAATGGCTTTCAGAAACAGGGTGTAAGGCCCCATGGCCGCTTGCGCTTTACCTCCCTGACTTAAATCGCCGGTGGAAAGTGTGATCGCCTGGGATGATGCGCCCTGGCTGAATGTGATAACGGCATCTGCTTTTCCGGCCCAAATACATTGCACGCCTTCCGGACAACGACTGTCAGAAGAAACAGAATCAAATTGGATTTTATACCCATCTGGTCCCTCCAGGCCGATACTTTCGCCAACTCCTAATATAAATTCCTGGTCCAATTTTGCTACCGCCCCCCCAACAGGGGTTTCCATAACCTGGATGATAATATTGTATTCCTTAAGATCAATTGGTTTATCCTTGAATTTCATTGGTGAAACACCCATGATTCGAATGGTATGTCCCTGATAATCGGTCACATTTTCTGTACCATTTGGAATGATAAAAGGAAGTGTTACAGCCTTGGTTTGTCCGTTCTTGCTGATAGTAAGAACCACCTCTACCTGACCGGCGGTAATGCATTCCACTCCTTTTGGACAGCGGCTATCCGAAGCAATTTTATCAAAACGAATGGTAAATCCCGCTACATCACGGCATTCACCGGTTTGTCCAACAGCCAGTGGAAATGCCCGATCCAGTAAAAAAGTGACAGGTGGAGCCGGTGGAGTGTTTTTACAAGCCATAAAAAGGCCCAGGTAGGCACTTAAGATGGCAATAGCTGAAATTCTGATCATTGGAGAAAAAATAGAGGTTACAAAAGGTTTTACATCCTGGAGTTTATCACCTTACACCAATAGAACCAGGTGAAAAACTATAGTTTTGTGCCGCGAAAATAATGCCGGATATTCATATGGAACCCATTATCAAAGGCATACTTTCAGGTCTGGCATATGGATTATTAATTGGTCCATTGTTTTTCATGAATTTGAGAACTACGCTCTCGCATGGTATGCGCCAGGGTATTGCCCTGGTAGCAGGCGCCTTCACCAGCGATTTGATTCTGGTATTTACCAGTTGGTGGGGAGCCTCAAGACTTGTCAGTCTTACAGAGGAAGGCCCCTTTAAAACCTGGTTTGGTATGCTATGCGGGTTAATGCTATTTGGCTTTGGCTTATCGGCAGTTTGGCCTAAAAAACATCGTTTTGATCATGAAATGGGCACTTCGCAGCCCATACCCAAAAGAAGATATGCCTATTTGCAGGGTTTTTCCATAAACATGACCAACCCTTCTAACTGGTTATTCTGGCTTGGCATTGCCACTGCAGCCAGGGCAGAAGCACCCGGCGGAAGCGAATCGTACGTAAAATGGTTTATGATTACTGCGTTGATCGCACTGTTCAGTACTGATTTATCAAAAGTTCTGCTCGCACATCAAATTGGCAAACGCCTCAAGCCGGGTGTTCCTGAAAAAATTGTCCGGGTGGCCGGCCTCATTCTTATGGGCGTAAGTATCTGGATCCTAATCAGCGTTCTGTAACCAATAGAAAGACTCCTGAAAATCTAATTCATTCAAGCATGGAATCCGTCCGCGAACAATTACTCATCATGTTCAGTACACCGCTGTACATTATTATCATTGTTGGGGAGATGTTGTTAAGTCATTACAGGCATACCAAAACCTATACTGTTAAGGATACGATTACCAATCTTTACCTGATGCTGCTAAATAGCGGGGTGGATTTGGCTTTCAGATTGGTTTACGTGGTCATATTCCAATGGTTTTGGATGCACCGTCTATTTGAATTTACCACTCCGTTCTGGTATTGGTTCTGGCTGGTAATAGGGATGGATTTTCTATTTTACTGGCTTCACCGGGTGGATCATTTCAGTCGCTTCTTTTGGGCAGTACATGTAACCCATCACTCTTCCGAACAATTTAATCTTACGGTGGGCTTCCGATCTTCTGTATTCCAGCCGCTTTATCGTTTCGTGTATTTTTTCCCGTTAGCTGCCATGGGATTTAAGCCGGTTGATATCCTTTTCATCTTCGCCGCATGCCAGATCTGGGGAATTCTGGTTCACACCGAACACGTAAATAAACTCGGCTGGTTGGAATATATCCTTGTCACACCCTCACACCATCGGGTACATCATGTATCCAACGCCTTGTACCTGGATAAAAACCTTGGGATGTTTCTCATTATTTGGGATAAAATGTTCAGCACCTTTCAAACGGAACTTCCTGAAAGTGTCTATCAACCTTTAAAATATGGTTTGACAAAACCCCTGGAGAAAAAAAATGCATTCCACATCGTGTTTCATGAATGGATCCAGATCTTTAAAGACCTGTTTAACCCGGCCAAGCCCCTTCGAGCTAAGTTTTGGTATGTATTTGGCCCTCCCGGCTGGAGCCATGATGGTAGTACTCTTACCAGCGAGCAGATGCGTCAAAAAGAACGTCGGGAAAAAGTTTCATAGAATTTCTTTGGACATTCATCGAAACGGTAAAAATATCCCCCTATCCTGCCATTACCTTCGTGAATGCCCGGGGTATAGCCCTATTGCCTGTTACTATGAAACAAGTTTTCCGCATTATTAAAGAAGGAGCAGCTCAGGCTTTTCAGCAACTGGCCGCCAATAAGCTGCGCTCTTTCCTTTCCTTATTGGGGGTTACGATTGGTATTTTTTGCATCATTGGCGTAAAAAGTGCTGTAAACTCCCTGGAAGATAACATCAGGGGCTCCATGGCAAAACTTGGCAATGATGTCATCTATATCGAGAAATTTTCCTGGGGTGAGGATCCCGGCCAAAACTTCTGGAAATGGATGCGCCGGCCCAATTTTACTTATACAGAGTTTGAAACGCTTAAAGAAGAGTTGGAACTGGCTGAATTGGTGGGATACTGGCAATTTCTGGGCGCAAAAACTGCAAAATGGCATTCTTCCAGCGTAGAAAACTGCTTCTTTATCGGCCTTACAGAAGATTGTCGTGATCTGTTTCACCTGGAATTTGAAGGCGACGGCCGTTTTTTGTCCCCTGTTGAATATCAATCAGGAGCTGACGTTTGTATTCTCGGAGATGTTATTGCAAATGGACTATTCGGAGAAGGCATAGACCCTGTTGGAAAAGAAATTAGCGTAGGCGGTCGTAAACTTCGGGTACTGGGGGTACTAAAAAAATCCGGAAAAGACCTGCTTAAACCCTTTAATTTTGACAACTGTGTGCTGATAGGCTATAACCTCGCCCGGCGTGGTTTTGGGGTACGCGCAAAAGGTGAATTTGAACGAACCAGTATCAGCGTAAAAGCTAAACCAGACGTAGAACTGGACGCTTTGAAAGATGAAATTACCGGGGTGCTCAGAGGAGAACGTCGACTCAAGCCTCGCGAGGAAAGTAATTTTGCCTTGAATACCCTTTCTATTATCAGCGGCCTGTTCGATCAGGTTTTCAGCACCATGAATTTAGCTGGTATTTTTATAGGAGGCTTCGCGCTTTTGGTAGGTATGTTTTCTGTAGCAAACATCATGTTCGTTTCTGTTCGGGAACGAACTAACCTGATCGGCATCAAAATGGCCTTGGGCGCCAAACGCTGGTTTATCCTGCTTGAAATCCTGATTGAAGCAGTTGTACTCTGTGTTTTGGGTGGCCTCTTTGGTCTGTTGCTCATTTGGGCTGTTACCACAGGCATCTCCAAAGCGATAGATTTTAACATCCACCTCTCCATCAGCAATGCCTTTTGGGGTATCCTGACGTCAGCTATTGTTGGGATTGTTTCCGGCCTCATTCCTGCCTCTCAGGCAAGCCGAATGGATCCTGTCGAAGCCATTCGGAAATAGGACCGCGGTATTTTCAGTCATACTTGATAGGGAAAGCAAAAAAAAGAGGACACAAGGCAGTTTATCCTTGTGTCCTCTATGATTTTGTGGCTCAACAAAAAATTGCGCTGAGCCTGTTTAAAATCACACCCTTCTTTTCTTGAAGCTCGATCCTCCTTTTGACTCAGGCCTATCCTTTTTCTGATCGGAAGGGCGATCCTCAAAACGAGGTTTTGGCTTGCGTTTAAAATCCTGCTTTTCTATTGACGTTACCTCCAGAATAGAGGAAAATCTCCTGCGCATTTCATTCGCAACATCTGCCTTTTCAGGTTTTTGTGCTCCGGATGGTGAACTTGGCCGTTCTGGCCGACGATGTTCGTTGCGCTCAGGACGGCGTTGTTCAGAACGGTCAGAACGTTGTTGCTGGTCCGGACGGCGTTGTTCCGGACGGTCCGAACGTTGTTGCTGGTCCGGACGCCGTTGTTCAGAACGCTGCGGACGTGATTGTTCCTCCCGGTTACCGCCTCCGGCAGCAGGACGCTGAGGAGCGGAGCCACCTGGTCTTTGGGATGTATTTGGCCGACGTTTCTTTTTCCGGTTCCGGGAATTACCGCCATCCCGATCATCCCTTCGAATGGGCAGCGGAATGGTATCAGAAGTTGGAGCGGGGCGAAGATCCTCTTCTTCTGAAGCTGCACCATTGCGCCGGTCAGAAGGATATTGAGGTCTTCCGCCTTTACCTTTTTGTTGTTTATTAGGTTGAGTACGGGGCGCTGGAAGTCCTGGGGCTGTCAGATCAGCCGCATATGGATGTTCCGTTTCTACCGGTACGATTTGAGCGATCAGTTTCTGAATATCACGCAAATATGGCAGCTCTTCTCCATCACAGAATGAATAGGCGATGCCGCTTGCTCCGGCCCGACCGGTACGACCAATGCGGTGAACATATGTTTCCGGAATATTGGGCAACTCATAATTGATTACGTGCGAAAGTTCATCAATATCAATCCCGCGTGCGGCAATATCAGTAGCCACCAAAGCCCGGTTTCTACCGTTTTTAAAGTTTCCCAAGGCTGCTACCCTGGCGGATTGCGACTTGTTTCCATGAATGGCTTCTGCACGAATCCCTGCTTTAGTCAAATCAGCTGCTACCTTGTTTGCACCATGCTTGGTACGGGTAAAAATAAGGGCTGATTTGATGGAGGGATCCTTCATCAGGTGGACAAGCAGGTTCTTTTTATCCGGCTTTTGTACAAAAAACACCTTTTGCTGCACCAACTCTGCTGTGGTTGCGGGAGGTGCAACCTCCACTTTCACCGGCTCGTTCAAAATAGAATCAGCCAGCGTGGCAATTTCCGGTGGCATGGTGGCTGAGAAAAAGAGCGTTTGGCGCTGCGTTGGAAGTTTGGCGATCACCTTACGGACATCATGGATAAAACCCATGTCCAGCATGCGATCCGCCTCATCTAGCACAAAAATGGAAAGGCTCCTGAGATCAACATAGCCCTGATTCATCAAATCAAGGAGTCGGCCTGGGGTAGCTACCAGGATATCAGTACCACGGCGAAGCGCATCTGTTTGTGGTGTTTGGCCTACCCCACCGAAAATAACGGTGTTGCGCAAATGCAAAAAACGGCCATACGCAGTAAAACTCTCACTGATCTGTAAAGCAAGTTCACGGGTTGGTGTAAGAATCAACGCACGAATAGGCCGGCGATTACCACCTTGAGGTGGCACTGAACCCGTTGGCTTCTCATTAAAAAGTCTTTGCAACATCGGTAAGGCAAAAGCAGCAGTTTTACCTGTACCGGTTTGGGCACAACCCAGCAAATCCCGTCCTTCCAAAACCGGTGGGATGGCTTGTTGTTGAATAGGGGTTGGGCGTTCGTACCCCTCGGCCTCGAGCGCACGCAGTAGCGGCTCGATGAGCGACAAATCTGTAAATAACATGAATGGTTGGTTAACCGGTCTCGTGCGCGGCGAGCCTGAAGGCTCTTCAAGGGGCAAAGCGTGCTGAATGTGGAAAGACATTTAGAGGTCTCCATGCAGGAAATTTCCCGATCATCACATTCAAAAAACGAATATCCAGGGCGGACAAACACCGGATGGTGTATTAAATAACAACACAAAGGTATGACATTTTCACCAACTTTCGATAAATTCATTCTGAATAACCAAATTTCCCAATGAATACTCCTGAGCAAGTAGCCTAATTTGAGGGTGTCTCAAAAGTCATATTTTATTTTTACCGCAGAGGCGGAGGGGCGCAGAGCGTTTGTCAATCAATTATTTACACCTCTGCGTCTCTCCGCCTCTGAGGTAAAAATTACTTTTGAGACACCCTTCTAATTTGGTAACATTCCTTCATACCTTTGCAGCCTAAAACTTTTTTTTCACCCCTTTTCTAACCAAAAAACGGGTGAAGCGGTCCACAATCTATCCTTCGGCTTTTCAAGTGAAATTCAGACCCTTTTTGCGGGTTTGCTTACGCTGAGCCTTTTTATCCCACCCGCCTTTTTCAGATTCTAGTTGAATTCCGGGATCCGGAATTTCATCAAACACTATGGCCTCCCGAATGGGATGATCACTTTTATTAGCTTTATTTATCTCAAAATCTGCTTTAATTCATGAAACAAACCTGGTGTTTGATTTTAGCATGTATGCTAACCCAAAACCTTTTTGCGCAAAGTCTGGAATTCACCCCCGATATTTTTGAAAAATGGGTCAATTTGCGTGCTGGGAACGGGAAAAAACCGGTATACTGGTATTGCTATGGCGAGTTGTACAGTTATCCGGAAGGGAAACTCGTGGCCCGGATACAAGGCCTGGATGTTGCCACTCAATTTAGCCCGCGGCCGGACAGTGTGGTTCAACTCAATCGAAAAATCTTCTTATACCTGGATAAAGACAGTGGTAAAATCCTGGATACGGTAGCCGGAACTCCGGTTAACCACATTAAATATCCCTATCAAATCATCCGATACGTGCTTAAAGGGAAGGAGCTTCAAACCTATGTTACACAGGGCAGTGGCGCCCGCCTCATGAATATTGGCCCAAACCAGAGTGGAAAGGTAAAAAAATTGGGCAAAAACCTGGTGTATTCCTTCCCTGCATTCATGAACTTTCAAACCGCCAAAGGCAAGTATGAAGCGTATGAAAACTTTGACTTTTTCCTGAATGAAAATGCCGGCCGTTTGGATCAGAAATATCAGCTAACCTGGTGGCGATATGGTGAAATACCTGCCTTCCTGGGAGGTGGCCGAAGTGTCATGCAATTGGTGTGTCATCGGGTCAATGAGTTTTCAGATTTACCCGATCCCATCCGGGCATACGTTGAAAACAAGGCGCCCATGTGGAAACTCCCTCCACGGAACATGGAAGAAATTGATGTGCTGCAAAAGGAATAATGTACAATCCCTGCTCAAAAGTCTACTAGTTCTATTTCAAAAATCAGGGTGGCATTACCCGGGATATCGCCAGATCCATAGGGGCCGTAACCAAGCGCAGATGGAATATAAAAGGTGCCTTTGCCCCCTTTTTTCAATTTAGGTATGCCTTCCTGCCAACCTTCGATCAGGTTTGACAACTTGAATGAAACCGGTGTGCCATTGGTTTCATCAAATACCTTTTCGTTTTTCAACAGTTTGCCTACATAATTGACCTTTACGGTGTTATTGACATTGGGATTTCCACCAGAACCCGCTTCTGTAATAATATAATGCAAACCGGAGGCAGTTGATTCGGCAACCAAATTTCGTTCATTCAGATATTCCTGAATCTTACCAATTTCATATTGCAATTGCTGCTCAGGGGTGCGTCCATCTTCACAGGAAAACAAAAAAAGCACAAAAACAGAGAGAAGTAAAAAGCGCATAGACAGAAATGTGGGGAATGTGGGGAATGTGGGGAATGTGGGGAATGTGGGGAATGTGGGGAATGTGAATGAATTTGTTTGAATGGCAAAAATAACACCTTTCCAGATTCATTCACCCATAAACCCCCATAAACCCCCATAAACAACAATCCCCGGCGTAGCAAAACACCAGGGATTGTTATATAGAAGTGGAGCTTAGCCCAAATATGATTTAAGATTTTCGCTGTGGATTTTGCGCAATCTGCGGATTCCGCGCTCTTTGATCTGGCGCACCCGCTCACGGGTAAGTCCATAGAGTTCAGAAATTTCATCCAGGGTGAGCGCAGTACGACCATTTAAGCCATAATATGCCCCGATAATTTCTGTTTCACGTGGTGAAAGAGAGTAAAGTCCCTGAGCTACTTCCTCCTTCAGCGATTCCGCCATAAGCTTAAAGTCAGGATCGTCGTTATTTTCCGGAACCATAACATCCAGCATGGTAGCATCTCCTTCTTCAGTGCCAGGAAGCGGTGCATCCAACGATACGTGGCGCGATCCGCTGTGAATAAGTTGTTGAATTTCTCTTTCGCTCATACCAAGCAATTCTCCCAACTCCTCGTCGGAAGGCTCACGCTCAAACTCCTGGACAAACGAAATGTAGGCCTCATTGACTTTATTGTATGAACCCACCTTGTTGAGTGGCATCCGCACAATACGGCTGTTCTCAACAATAGCCTGCAAAATGCTTTGGCGAATCCACCAAACAGCATAAGAAATAAATTTAAAGCCTTTGGTTTCATCAAAACGACGAGCGGCTTTGATCAAACCGACATTCCCTTCGTTGATAAGGTCCGACAAACTCAGACCCTGATTCTGGTATTGTTTGGCTACAGAAACAACAAACCTTAGGTTGCCCCGGGTCATTTGATCCAGGGCGTCCTGATCGCCTTCCCGGATGCGCTGCGCCAAGTTAACCTCTTCATCAGGAGTAAGCATAGGTAGTTTGCTTATCTCATTGAGGTATTTGTCCAGCGCCTGACTCTCGCGGTTGGTTATTTTATGAGCGATTTTTAATTGGCGCATAGCTGGGTTGTTTTTGGAGGAAAGTATTGATCCTCAATAATAAACGTTTGAATATCAAAAAAGATGCAAGCGCCCTTGTTAAGGTTTTACATCCAGGCTGATTTTTGTTTAAACCTCTGAATCAAAATACTGATTTGACGCAAAAAGTTTCAAAAAGGTTGACTTTTTTCGGTCAAAAATGAAAAAAATTTAAACATCAAACACAAAAATCAAGCCTGATTGTTTGAAACAGGGTAAAATTGCCCATGTTGGTCATACATAGCCAAATTTTTGCAGCGCTTTTTCATCATCCCGCCAGTTATCACGCACCTTAACCGTTAAGTCCAGAAATGCCTTTGTTTGCAAAAACGCTTCGATGTCTTTTCGGGCATAAGTGCCCAGTTTTTTGATGGCTGAACCTCCTTTGCCCAACAAAATTGCCTTTTGTGTTTCACGCATGACAAATATGGTGGCCCGAATCCGGGCAATGTCTTCCCCAGCATTGGTTTTGGATTCTTTAAAATCCTCAATCCCCACTTCGCAGGCATATGGGATTTCATCATCGTACAACCTCAAGATCTTTTCCCGGATGATCTCGCTAACAAAAAAGCGTTCCGGGCGATCTGTAAGTTGATCCGGAGGATAAAAGGGCTCACCCTCCGGAAGATATTTGAGCATCGAATCCAGCATTTGACCGGAATTAAACTCCTTTAATGCAGATATCGCAATTACCTCATCAAAAGTAACTCGCTTTTTCCACCAGCCGGTGGCATCCTGGATGCGTTGGGGGGCCACTAAATCTGTTTTGTTCAGAATAAGGACTTTGGGCGCTTCCGTCTTATTTAATACCTGTACAATAGGGTTATCTGCCTCCAGTTCTTCCGTGAGGTCGAATACAAACAACATCAGATCAGCATCTTCAACGGTTCCCTCCACAAAACGGTTCATTGCTTTGTGCATCTGGTAAGAAGGTGCTTTCACATATCCGGGAGTGTCGGAGAATACGATTTGGAAGTTTTCTCCGGTGAGAATTCCAATAATCCGATGCCGGGTGGTTTGTGGTTTGTGGGTAATTATACTCATCCGTTCTCCAACCAAGGCATTCATCAGGGTGGATTTACCCGCATTCGGCCGGCCAATGATATTCACAAAGCCCGTACGAAAGCCCTTATGCTCCAAGGGTGCATCTACCTTCATCGTTTCGTTGTTCATGATACCATTATTTAAAGGCCAAGCAAATGTCCCATCAGGTCTTGCTTTGTTTGCAGATAATGTTGACTGTCAGGCTGAGGAGCAATTATGACCGGAATCCGACCGACGACCTCAATCTCAGATCGTTTTAGTGCTTCAACCTTGACCGGGTTGTTGGTAATGAGTTCTACCTGTTTAATACCCAGATCCTGAAGAATATGAATTGCGCAGTCATATTGGCGGGCATCCACATCAAATCCAAGGTGCGTATTGGCCTCGGCCGTATTTAGCCCCTGATCCTGCAAGTTATAAGCTTTTAATTTATTGATGAGCCCAATTCCGCGTCCTTCCTGACGGAGGTAAATGACAACTCCCCCTTTTTCGGCAGCAATATGAAGTGCGGCATCCAGTTGTTCGCCACAATCACAGCGGCGCGAACCAAACACATCACCGGTCATACACTCAGAGTGAATGCGTACCGCCACAGGCTTTGAAGGATCAAAGCCTTGCGCCACAAATGCTATATGGGGCATACGCTCCGTGCTTTTGTCGGCGTATACCAGCATTTGAAAAGATCCGTAACGAGAGGGAATGGGGGCTTCTGCTTGACGCTGCATGTTACCGCAAAGGTAGGGCCTATTGATCAATCAATCCCCTGCCTTCTTTTACAATGCGACCTTCCTCCAGAAGTTTTTTCATCAAACGGTCAAGTATTCCGTTGATGAATTCCTTGCTCTTATCAGTAGAATACGTTTTGGAGATTTCTACGAACTCGTTCAGGGTAACTTTGGTTGGGATGGTGGGAAAATGTAACAACTCACAGAGGGCCATTTTGAGCATGATCATATCCAGAATAGCTACACGTTCAGCATCCCAGTTTTTCAACATAGGCTGAATTTCAGCAAGTAATGCAGCATCTTCCCGGGCAGTTCGGGTAAGTAATTCAGCGCCAAATTCCTTGACCGTTTCGTCGGAAGGTTCATGCTCCTGATAGAATGCCCCGCTCACTGGTGTGGATTTCAGCGTCTTCTTCATAGCACCCATTACCAGCGATTCATCATCCGCCCAGTTGTTGAAAACATCCTCCGTCATATCGAGGAACAAATCATGACCGGAAAGGAAACGATACAATTCGATCAAAATTTTGGAATGATCAGCATCAGTGGGGGTTCCCAACGAAAGGTATGCCCGGTATTCATCCGTATCCGCAAATGCATTGTACAAACTGCGGATATGATCCTCATCCAGTTGCTCGGCAAACTGGTATTTCTTGACCATGTTTAAGAAATCAACATGGTTAGACAAACTTTTAGTACAAGGATTGGAGGATAGAATAGGCTGAAAAGACTTGTCATCCTCTGTAGGAACGAGCTTGGCAGCACGGTTTACGGCATCTGTTTCCGCATATTGCGCCACACGCAGTGTTACATAAAGGTGATAGATGTAAAGTTCAAAGGCTCTCCAAATACCTCCCTGATATGCCTTTTGTAATTCGGAGAGTTCCAACGACTCATCGCGATTGAGCATGTAAAGGAGTTGCATCACTTTGACCCGGACACTGCGTCTGCTGAGCATAATTTTTCAAATAACTTTATAAAATGGGTGGAAACCATGGAAATATTCCGCTGCAAAGGAACGGATAATTGCACAAATAAACTCAAATATTGAACCTACTTTTCTTCCAAAAACACAAAAACATGTAAATTGACTTGAAAATTTACACGAGCGTTTCATTTTTTCACGAACTTGATTTACCTTTGCAGCCCGAATTTGAACACTTCCATTTTTTCATCAAATAAAAAGGAGAAATCCATGCTCATTCTTGAGGTTAAAGACGGCGATACCATTGATAAAGTACTCAAAAAGTACAAGCGCAAATACGAAAAATCAGGTATTTTGAAAGAATTGCGTCGCCGCAAAGCCTTCACTAAGCCTTCCATTGAACGCCGTGCAGAAGTACTCAAAGCGGTGTACAAGGAAGATATGTACGGCAATAAGAACGATTAATATAATGTGTTGAATGTGCAGAATATGAGGAATGTGTAGAATGTGGCTGCCCACATATCCCACATTATCCACATTCCCCACATTAAACACATTTGATATTTTGTCCAGCTTCTTTCACGAAGAATCGTTTTACGGATATCTTTCGATAGAACGTCGCTATTCCCAGCACACGCTGGCTGCATACCGTGGCGATCTGTCCGGCTTCATACAATACTGTCTGGAGCATCAATGCCTTACCTCGCTCAGCGAAGTAAGGCATTTGCATATCCGCTCCTGGGTAGTTCAACTGATGCAATCCGGCCAGAGTCCCAGAAGTATCGTCAGAAGGCTTTCCTGCCTTAAGACCTATTTTAAGTTCCTGAAAAAACGGGGTTTGATTGATAAAGATCCCATGCGAAAGGTCACTGCTCCACGCATGGGGAAAAGACTGCCCGTGTTCGTGCAGGAATCTCAAATGGCTGCTTTGTTTTCCCACATCGAATTTGCCGATAATTACGAAGGCTGGATGGCACGCACCCTGCTCGAAATATTATACGCCACCGGCATGCGCCGCAGCGAAATATCCGGCCTGAAAATCAAAGACATAGACAAAAGCCGAATGGTATTTCGGGTATTGGGAAAAGGCGATAAAGAGCGACTGGTACCTTTTGCCCCATACCTGATGGATTTGGTGGAGAAATATGTCTCCATCCGTCAATCTACTTTCTCTGGTGTTCAGGAGCCCTGGCTTTTTCTCAATCGAAAAGGCGAACAACTTTCCCCGGAAAGCGTTTATTATATCGTCAGAAAATACCTTTCCAACATCACCACGCTGGAACAGCGCAGCCCGCACGTTTTGAGACACTCCTTTGCCACCCACTTGTCCAACCACGGAGCCGATCTCAATGCAATCAAGGAATTGCTTGGACATTCCAATCTGGCTTCCACCCAGGTGTATATGCACAACGATATTGAACGACTCATCAAAGTATACGAACAAGCGCACCCTAAAGGGGAAGGCACCAAGGAATGACATAAAGGCACAAGGGCGCGATGACACAAAGGCACAAAGACGCATAACCTAATGCCAAGCCGAACGCCAACTAAAACACCAAAACACTCAAACACTCAAACACTCAAACACTCGAAAAAATGAAATTCCTAAGCATTTTTCTGGTTCTGTTTGCCTGCCAACAAACCCCTTCCAATACGGCATCAAACGCAAGTCTATCAGCTGCTCCGGAAGCCAAGGTTCAACCTGACAGCCTCGTGCCGGCTCGGTATGTAGACGGCAAGCTGGTCGAGATGCGTAAAAGTGAAGAAGAATGGAAAAGTCAGCTGAATGAAATGGAGTTCTATGTTCTGCGCAAAGAAGGCACAGAGCGCTCATTTACCGGCGATTTGTGGGATAACCACGAAAAAGGCACCTACGTTTGTGCCGGCTGTGGACTACCCCTGTTCCATTCAGAAACTAAATTCGACTCAGGCACTGGATGGCCATCTTTTTACCAACCGATTACGAAAGACTGCATTGCAGATTTTTCTGATAAAAGCCATGGCATGGATCGAACGGAAGTAGAATGCGCCCGATGTGGCGGGCACCAGGGACACGTTTTCCCTGATGGTCCACCTCCCACCGGGCTGCGCTATTGCATAAACTCGGTTTCCCTGAATTTTGTCAAAGAATAGCCTCCCTCTCGAATCCTGAATGTGTACATTTGCGCGTGCTCTCACGTTCAAGCTATATTCATGGATCAGAAAATTGACATACTCGCTACCAAACTCGCCGAAGCCAAACTGGGTGGCGGAATAAAGCGTATCGACGCGCAACATAGTAAAGGAAAACTAACAGCCAGAGAACGTATTCACTTTCTGTTGGACGAGAATTCCTTTGAAGAAATTGGAGCACTCGTAACCCATCGCAGTACAGATTTTGGCATGGCAGACCAACAATTTCTGGGTGATGGCGTGGTAACAGGCTATGGCACTATTGGCGGCCGCCTGGTATATGTATTCGCTCAGGATTTTACCGTGTTTGGTGGCTCCTTGTCGGAAACACATGCCGAAAAGATTTGTAAGGTCATGGATCTGGCCGTAAAAAATGGCGCTCCGCTCATTGGACTGAACGATTCCGGCGGTGCGCGAATTCAGGAAGGGGTAAACTCCCTGGGCGGTTACGCCGATATTTTCTACCGGAACGTTCAGGCAAGTGGTGTGATTCCACAAATCTCAGCCATTATGGGCCCATGTGCCGGTGGTGCTGTGTATAGTCCGGCGATGACGGATTTCATCCTGATGGTAGAAGATAGTTCCTATATGTTCGTAACCGGCCCCAATGTGGTCAAAACCGTTACCAACGAAGAAGTAAGCAGTGAGGAACTAGGCGGAGCGAGCACCCACGCGGTTAAATCGGGGGTTACCCATCTGACCGCGCAAAATGATGTTGATGCCATTGCAAAACTCAAAAAACTGCTCTCCTATATTCCGCAAAACTGCGAACAGAAAGCCCCCACTCTGCCATACACGCTGGAAGAGGAATTCCGGGATGTTTTGAGCTCCATCATCCCGGACAACCCAAATCATCCGTACGATATGAAAGAGGTGATCCACGGCATTGTGGATACAGACACCTTTTTTGAAATCCACGAACAGTATGCTGAAAACATCGTGGTAGGCTTTGCCCGTCTGGCAGGCCGCAGCATTGGCATTGTAGCCAATCAGCCGATGAACCTGGCTGGCGTATTGGATGTAAACTCCTCCAAAAAAGCAGCCCGTTTTGTACGTTTTTGTGATTGTTTCAATATTCCGTTGCTCGTGCTGGAAGATGTGCCCGGTTTCCTTCCCGGAACAGATCAGGAATGGAACGCCATCATCACCAATGGTGCAAAACTATTATATGCTTTTAGTGAAGCTACCGTTCCAAGGGTCACCGTTATTACCAGAAAAGCTTACGGAGGCGCTTATGATGTGATGAACTCCAAACACATCGGAGCAGACATGAACTTTGCCTGGCCAACTGCTGAAATTGCGGTAATGGGTGCAAAAGGAGCCTCCGAGATCATTTTCAAAAAAGAGATTGATGCTGCACCAGACCCGGCAGCCAAACTCCTGGAAAAGGAACGCGAATACGCCGACACCTTTGCCAATCCATACCGTGCAGCAGCCAGAGGATTTATTGACGAAGTAATCCTCCCACGCAATACACGCCGAAAATTGATCAAAGCTTTTGCCATGCTGGAAAACAAACAGGTGGCCCGACCTAAACGCAAGCACGGAAATGTGCCACTGTAATAAAGAATGCTCATTCCTGCCCTCATGGACATGTTGGGAACTGCCGCATTTGCCATCTCAGGGGCATTAGCAGCACTCCATAAACGACTGGATATCTTCGGTGTTCTGATTATCACTTTTGCCACGGCCATTGGTGGAGGAACCATCCGCGATATACTCATAGGCAATACACCGGTGAGTTGGATGAAAGACCAGCAGACTATTTCGGTCATTTTGGGATCCTACTTCCTAAGTCTTTTTTTCCGCAAACAGCTTCAGTATTTCCCCCGTACACTGGCCATTTTTGATGCTATCGGTTTGGGATTTGCCACTATTGTTGGCGTCCAGAAAGGCCTGCAAGTGCAACTCAGTCCCTCCATCTGTGTAGCACTGGGCATGATCACCGGATGTTTTGGCGGTGTAATCCGCGACGTCATCCTCAACGAGATCCCACTCGTTTTCCGCACCGATATATATGCCTCAGCATCGCTGCTGGGCGGCGCCCTGTATGTCATTTGTTTGACTATTCCCTTGCATGCCGAAACAGCTGCTACCCTGGCCGTAGCCACTGTAGTGGGTATCCGCCTGGCCGCCATGCAGTTCAAATGGAATCTGCCGAGTGTTTAAGTGCTTGGGTGTTTAAGTTGGCGTTCGGCTTGACAGCTCAAAAAATATATCCATGTTATTGTTTCCCGCAGATTTACCCAGATGAAACGCAGATTTCGCAGAAGTCGTTGGGCTTGACTACTCAATTATAACTACGAATAGAAGGACATTTATTAATTCTACCGAAAGCAGCAAAAACATCCGCGTCATCCGCGTCATCCGCGTTACAAAAAAAATCCGCGTCACCCGCGTCATCCGCGTTCCAAAAAAATCCGCGTCACCCACATCATCCGCGTTCCAAAAAAATCCGCGTCACCCACATCATCCGCGTTCCAAAAAAAATCCGCGTCACCCGCGTCATCCGCGTTCCAAATAAAAAATCCGCGTCACCCGCGTCATCCGCGTTCCAAAAAAAATCCGCGTCACCCACATCATCCGCGTTCCAAAAAAATCCGCGTCACCTGCGTCATCCGCGTTCCAAATAAAAAATCCGCGTCACCCGCGTCATCCGCGTTCCAAATAAAAAATCCGCGTCACCCACATCATCCGCGTTCCAAAAAAAATCCGCGTCACCTGCGTCATCCGCGTTCCAAATAAAAAATCCGCGTCACCCGCGTCATCCGCGTTCCAAATAAAAAATCCGCGTCACCCGCGTCATCCGCGTTCCAAAAAAAATCCGCGTCACCCGCGTCATCCGCGTTCCAAAAAAATCCGCGTCACCCACATCATCCGCGTTCCAAAAAAAATCCGCGTCACCCGCGTCATCCGCGTTCCAAAAAAAAATCCGCGTCACCAGCGTCATCCGCGTTCCAAATAAAAAATCCGCGTTCAAATCCCGCGTTCCAAAAACAAATACGCCTTCTCCGTGTTCTCCCACGCACCGTATATTTGCGGTTTTTAAACATGGCAACCATTTCCATTAACCTCAAAGACGGCTCTGTAGAGCAACCCAAACCTCTGATCGTAGGCATCGACCTGGGCACCACAAACAGCCTGGTGGCTTATATGAAAGATGGCCAGCCGGTTTGCATTACAGATGAACAGGGCAAACATACGCTGGTGCCCAGTGTAGTGCACTTTGCAGAAAATGGAGAGGTGCTGGTTGGTGATGTGGCTAAAGAAAAACTCATTTCAGACCCTGCCCATACCATCTTTTCCGTGAAACGTCTGATGGGTAAATCCTACAAGGATGTTCAGGCTCATAGCGACTTCTTTGGGTATCAAATCATTGATGACGACACGGAAACATTGGTAAAAATACGGGTAAAAGATCGCTTCTACAGTCCGGTTGAATTGAGTGCCCTGATCCTGAAAAACCTCAAGGAACGTGCCGAAGCAGACCTTGGTCAACCTGTAGAAAAAGCGGTCATTACTGTTCCTGCCTATTTCAACGATAACCAACGGCAAGCCACCCGCGACGCCGGAAAACTCGCCGGCCTGGATGTCCTTCGCATCGTGAACGAACCTACTGCGGCTGCACTGGCTGCCCCGCAACATGTGGAAGGCGCCGTGGCAGTTTATGATCTTGGCGGAGGCACCTTCGATATTTCCATACTGCAGATCGAGGACGGCATTTATGAGGTATTAGCCACAAATGGCGATACTTTCCTGGGCGGCGATGATTTTGACCGCTGTATTGCAGATCACTTTTTACAACAGCTTGGGCTGACTCGTGAAGCCTTGAATGCTGATCCAAATTTTGCACAGGATTTACGTTTGCAAGCGGAAAAAGCTAAAAAACGCCTTTCCTCAGCCGACCATTTTGAAGGACAATTGCCCCAGGGAAAAGTATCCATCCTCCGGACTGAATTTGAATCGCTGATTGAGCCTTTGATTCTTCGAACCCTTGATTGCTGTAAAAATGTACTCAAAGACGCCAAAATAAACGCAGACAACATCAGTCAGGTAGTGATGGTGGGCGGGAGTACCCGTATACCCATGGTGAAACAACGCGTAGCCGCGTTTTTTGGCAAACCGGTATTTGATGAGGTAAATCCGGATGAAATAGTGGCGCTTGGCGCTGCAATCCAGGCAGACGTGTTGGCTGGCAACCAGCAAGACATTCTCCTGCTCGACATAACCCCCTTATCGCTGGGTATTGAAACGGTGGGTGGATTAATGGATGCCATTATCCCCCGCAATACTAAAATCCCCACCAAAGCCGGTCGTCAGTACACCACCAGCGTTGACGGTCAAAAAAACCTGAAGGTCAGTGTGTATCAGGGCGAACGCGACCTGGTGGAACACAACCGAAAACTGGGAGAATTTATCCTGCGCGACATCCCGCCTATGCCGGCAGGCATACCCAAAATAGACATTCAGTTTATCCTTAATGCCGACGGCATCCTTACCGTTCGTGCCCGCGAACTGCGGAGCAACCTGGAAACCCAGGTGGAGATACGCCCAACCTACGGCATAACGGAGGAAGAAATGGCACTCATGCTCATAGACAGCATCCAAAACGCACAGACGGACATAGCTGCACGCGGATTGCTGGAGGCACGCAATGAAGCCAATAATATTTTGCTTTCAGGCGACAAATTCCTGAAACAAAATGCAGCCATTTTGAGCGCCGGAGAAGCCGCCGAAACCCGGAACTTACTGGAAATTTTGCGTAAAAAGGTATCTGAGCACGACAAAGACGCCATTTTGAGTGCTATGGAAGACCTGAATACTTATACCGCGCCACTGGCACATCGTGCGCTGGACCACAACATACAGGAGGCCATGAAAGGGCAAAAAATCTGACGAAGGTGTAATTTCGTGCAGACGCTCAAACCGCATCCTGTGCAAGCAAAAGAAATTCCTATCCATGGCCTGGCAGGGGGACATCCTTTGTCATTTAAGATTGAACGGATCGACCATAACAACCATTACAATCCGCTCAAATTGCACCGTCATGACTATTTTGAAGTGTTTATCTTTGAAAAAGGAGGCGGAACCCATTTACTTGACTTTGATGAACTTCCCATTCTTGACCGAAATATTCATTTTGTAACCCCAGGTCAGGTTCACCAGGTCCGCAGAACCCAGCTCGCATTGGGTTATGTGTTGATTTTCTCGGAAGATTTTTTCTATTTCAATCAGACTCGAGAAGACTTTTTAGTCAAATTCCCCTTCTTTTATTATAAAACCGGAAAACCATCGTTGGAGCTTTCCGCAGGATCATTTCAGGTCTGTTTCGAACTGGTGAAGCAAATGGAGTTGGCTTTTAAGGAAAACAGTGCACTGAAATACAACATCTTACAATCTTATCTGCAAATTTTCCTGTGCAGGTGTGTGGATTTCCATCTCGAAAGCAGTCCGGAGAATCAATTGAAATCTCCCGGATGGAATCTATTCCAATCTTTCCAACTGGCAGTTGAAAAACAGTATAAAAGTATCCACGAAGTGGCCACTTATGGCCGGATGCTGGGCGTTAGTCCGCGTCAACTCAATACACTTTCCCAAAAGCACGCGGGATGCTCCGCCGTTTCATTCATCCACCGAAGAATCCTGATTGAAGCAAAGCGGAGCTTGTGGTTTACCGAAGCGTCTGTAAGTTAGATAGGTTTTGAACTGGGCTTTGAAGACCCTGCCCATTTCAGCCGATTCGTAAAAAAATGTACGGGTAAGCCTCCATCTGGGCTGCGGAAACCGGAACTGGTTGAAATAGACAAGTAAAAGACCCAAATTGGCATTTAAAGGAGTGATGATACCGCTCAATTTTGCTGCATCATTCACCAACCAAGTTGTTTATGAAAAACTACTTCCTTTCTCTGGCCCTTATTTTTGTGTGCCAACCTTGGGCTATTTTGGCCCAAAATCCTCAATGGCGGTTTTTAGGCGACACCCTGCTTTCCAGTTGGGGTACCTATAACGTATTGACAGCCTTACATGAAGGTGTACCTCATTTAGTCTTTTCCGAATATGATGCTATGGGCAATGATCATTGGAAAATACAGCGATGGGATGGCACAGCGTGGCAACCACTCGACACTTCAGGATTAGGTAACGAGCGCTACCAGGTACTGGATTTTACTGGCAATGGCACCCCCCAAATGGCATATTTCCAGGGTGAAACCAGACGTTTTGGAATAAAAAGATTACAAAACGGTATTTGGAGCACGGTTTCTGAATCTCCTGTTTTTAGCGAAGCGCTAAACTATATCGACATGGCATTTGAAGATGAGAAACTCTGGGTAGCGTTTTCCGACTTCGATCAGGGAGGTAAAGCTTTTATCTGGCATTTTGATGGCGCCAACTGGATCCAATTAGGTCAGGGCGCAGTATCCTCCGGTAATATATACCCACTAAATCTTCAGGTGGAAAACGGAACCCCCTGGGTTGCTTTCCGAGAAATACAAATGGGCTATGCAGGTTTTGTCAAAAAGTTCAATGGCGCCAGTTGGGAGACCGTTGGAGCTCAGGCTTTTGACGGCAATGTACACGGACAAATGGATTTTGTGGTGACCAACAATGTTCCATACATTACACACATAGATTCAAGTACTCAGAATCATGTCCGGGTATTGAAATTCAACGGTGCTGCCTGGGAGACCGTCGGATCTTCTATGATTACACCAGCATCCTACTTTGTAACGTTGGCTGTTGACCGGGACAACAATCAACCATATGTCCTTTTCGACGACTCAGGCCCGGATTTCTGGGGACTTTCCGTCATGCGTTTTAATGGAAACACATGGGAATTTGTAGGAGATCGGGCTTTTATTGATAACTACTGGTCTGTAACATTAATCATTGACGGAGGAATTCCTCATCTGGGATATCAGGGTGGACCCTTTGGACAGCCGGCATCTTTTCAGGTTTTCAGCAAAACAAGCAGTGCTCCACAGCCGCCAAAAAACTTCCCGTTTTTTAACATTCAACCCAACCCGGTTGTGGGCAAGAGCATCCAGTTCAACGTTAAGCTGGACCATTTCGGGCCATTACAGGCAAGAATAATAGATAGCAAAGGTCAATGTGTGAAGGCAACCAGTTTCACCATTACTCCTGGGGAGGAAATCCATCAACTTCCATTGCCAGATCTCTCCAATGGCATCTATTTTCTCCAAATCAGTTCAGCTTCAGGGAATTATTTCACCTCCCGGAAATTTCTTTTGCTCCATGGACAGGATTAAATTGATTCCTTGATAATTGATTACATAAAAATAACTTAACAAGACGCACAACAGGCGCTTATCCTGTCCTACCTTTGTCGGCCTTTTCTAACTGCCTGGTGCATAGGAAAAGGCCGATGCTTTTAGATCGGCTGTGTGAATGCCCCCCATTAATCCCCCTCTCATAGTTGTCAGGACGTTCACCATTTTTATTCATCGTTCACTGTTTCCACTGGATGATTCAAAAAATCCTTTATTTACCCCTATTACTTTTGTTGGGTTCAATGCTGCATGCACAAAATGCCAAATTGGTTGGTTTTGTGCGCGATGTGGACAATTTCAACCCGCTCAGTGATGCCTCCGTAGTGCTTTCCGGCACCGGACTAATAGCTGCCACTACCTCCGATGGCGCCTACCTGATTGAAAACGTACCGCCGGGGGTGTATACCCTGGTTGGCACTGCAAACGGATTTCTCCCGCAGGAGATCCGCATCAGTGCGCGCGCCGGAGAGGAGGTCCGCATGGATTTCCTGATGCGGAAAGACCAAAACACCCCTACTACCACCCCTACTGTAACCGACATTCCTACCATTACGCTGGAGGAAGCAGAAGCGGAAACAGAAGGCTCCGGAGAGGTAGCTAACCTGCTCAATGCCAGCCGGGATGTTTATCAGCAAGTGTCTGGCTTCGGCTGGGGCAACTTCCGTTTCCGCGAACGCGGGTACGATGCCGAGCACTTTCCACTGTTCCTGAATGGTGTAAACATCAACGACCCGGAAACCGGCACCGCCTTTTTTGGTGAAATCGGAGGTTTGAACGATGTGCTGCGCTACCGGGAAACCAGTATCGGCTTGGCGCCCTCTGAATTCACTTTTGCAGAAATTGGTGGTGCAACCCGTCTGGATACCCGGGCTTCCATACAGCGCAAACAAGTGCGTGCTTCCTACGCCAAATCCAACCGTACTTACACAGATCGGGTTATGCTCACTATGAGCACCGGCCTCATGCCCGGCGGATGGGCCGTTACTGCATCCGGGAGTCGCCGCTGGGGGCAGGAAGGTTATTTCCAGGGAACATTCTTTGATGGATATTCCTATTTCCTGTCTGTCGACAAAAAAATCAACAGCAAGCACGCACTCAATGCCACCATTTTGGGCGCCCCAAACAAACGAGGCAAAGTAGCCGACTCCTTTGAAGAAATGTTTGAGCTGGCCGGAACAAACCGGTACAATCCAAACTGGGGTTATCAAAACGGTGAAAAAAGAAACGCTGCAGTAGGCCATGCCAATCAACCAATCGGGATCCTGCGCTATGACTGGACGCCCAACGCAGGCACCAATGTGATGGTTTCTGTACTGGGCCAGGCCGGCGAACGTGGCGATACCCGCCTGGAATGGAATGATGCCAACAACCCGGCAGCCGACTTCAACCGTCGTCTGCCTTCTGCCATCCTGGATCCGGTACTTGCCGCAGAATGGGCCGAAGCTTTGCGCAACGACGAAAACTTGCGTCAGATAGACTGGCATCGTTTCTACGACGAGAACCGTCGCAATCGATTCACCGTCAACAATGCTGATGGCATCGCCGGCAACACGGTTACCGGAAATCGCTCTCAATATATTGTAGAAGATCAACGCGCCGACAGCCGCGAACTTGGGTTTAATGCATTACTCAACCAACAGCTAAATGTCCGCTCCAAAATTCACGCAGGAGCGAGCTACCGCTGGTATAAAGGCGAGAATTTCAAGGTGGTTGACGATCTGCTGGGAGGTGATTACTGGCTGGATATCAACCGTTTCGCATCGCAGGATTATCCAGGCGATCTGGACAAAGAACAAAACGACCTGCAAACGCCCAATAATGTAGTGCGGGAAGGAGACATATTTGGCTACAACTACGATGAGAACATCCGTAACGGAAATACCTGGTTCCAGGTTACAACCGATCTGAGCAAATTTCAGTACTTCATTGGTGGAGAAGTGAGTATCAATCAGTTTTGGCGCACCGGATATATGCAAAATGGCCGCTTTCCTGAAAACTCACTCGGCGATTCTCCGAAACAATCCTTCTATACCTACGGCGCTAAAGGTGGTGTAACCTACAAAGTTAATGGTCGCAATTACATTTACGCCAACGGCTTCATTGGCACCAAACCACCTCAATTCCGCGACTTATACCTGTCACCCCGCAACCGAGCAGACGTAGTACCTGGAGTTGATCCATATACCGTTCAAAGCCTGGAAGGTGGTTTTATCCACCGCGCACCCAAGTTGCGCGCACGCGTGACCGGCTACCTCACCCATTTCAAAAACGAAGTGGAAAGCAACCTGTTCTTTGCCCAATTGCTGGGTGAGTTCAGCACTGTAGTACGGACCGGAGTTGACCGCGAGCATATGGGCGTGGAGGGCGGATTTGAATGGAAACCTTTTCCATCCATCGTCATTACCGGCGCCGGCAATGCAGGATACTATCACTACACTTCCCGTCCACTGTTGTACCAGTCGGCAGATAATACCGGTCAGGTAGGTTTAGATAGCATTGTGGTGTATCAGAAAAACTTCCTGGTGCCACGTACCCCGCAAACAGCCGCTTCACTTGGCTTGAAATATGAGGGCAAGCGCTTTTGGTTTACCTCTCTAAGCTTTAACTGGGCCGACAACTTCTGGTTCAACTTTGATCCTACACGTCGCCGTGCGGAATCCGTGTTGGGTCAGGATCCGGGATCTCCCATTTGGAATACCGTCATTGACCAGCGCAAAGCCCCTGCGGCCTACACCCTGGATTTCTTTGGCGGAAAAAGCTGGAAAATCAATAAAGTGTTCCTCTACCTCAACGTTGGGGTCAACAACATTCTCGACAATAAAAATATTCTGGTATCCGGCCGCGAAGCCTACCTCAATGCCTTTGGCCGCGAATTCGACGATCAACGACTCTATACCTACGAGGTACAGTACGCCCCCGGACTCAACTACTTTGTGTCCCTAACCGTACGCATCTAACTCCATTCCCCACATTAACCACATTCCCCACATTAACCACATTAACCACATTCCTCACATTCCCCACATTAAGTATATGTTTTTCCAACAGCATAAAAACCTCGCATTCAGCCTTTTAACTACGGCTCTTTTGGCGGTCACTTTTTCCGCCTGTGTTAAAACCGAATTCGATCAGCCGCCTGTGGGTGGCGACGGACAAGATATCCCTGTAAACACCACCATTCAAACCCTTAAAGGGTATCATGAAGTAAATGGCGGTTTTGATCTCATTACAGATGACCTGGTGATTGGTGGTACCGTGGTGATGGACGACCGTACCGGCAATTACTACAAAACTATAGTCATTCAGGACTCAACAGGTGGTATAGAAGTAAAATTCAGCAATGGATTTTTGTACAACCGTTATCCGGTGGGACGCAAGATCTATATCAAGTGTAAAGGCCTGATGCTTACCGATTACAACAACCTGATACAACTCATTGGCGGTGTGGTGGTAGAAAACGGTCAACCAACGGATATTGGCATTACCGAAAACCAGGAGCGCAACAATATTGTACGAGGATTCCTCGGCAACCCACCCGTTCCAAAAGTGGTGAACATTGCCCAGCTCAACCAAAGCATGGTGAGTACACTGATCACTGTAGAAGGAGTACAATTTACCAAAGCAGACACCGCCCAGGTTTGGGCAGATGCGATATCCCAAACCAGCGTGAACCGCACCATACAGAATTGTGGAAATGTAGAACTTCTGGTACGCACCAGCGGATTTGCAGACTTCGCCGTACAGAAAACCCCTGTAGGCAAAGGCGCCATTACCGGAGTTCTGGGTATTTACAATAGCGACTACCAGCTTTACATTCGCGATCTGAACGATGTAAACATGAATGATGCCCGTTGTGGTCAAAGCAACGGCAATGAAACACTGGTGGATATCAGCAGTATCAGGGCCTTGTTCACAGGCGCTACTACATTTGTGCCCAGCGGTAAAAAAATCAAGGGCATTGTAATCTCAGACCGTGTCGGAAACAACGTCAACAACCGCAACATTTTCCTCCAGGACGGCACTGCCGGTATCGTAGCGCGTTTCGACGTAGCACATTCCTTCAACCTGGGCGATGAAGTGGAAATTGTAGTATCAGATGTGGAGCTAAGCGAGTTCAATAAATTGCTACAGGTGAACAACGTGCCGCTCACCAACGCTACCCTGAAAAGTACCGGCAATACCATAACCCCGCGTGTAGCTACCATTGCAGAGATCAATACAAATTTCAATGCCTGGGAAAGCACTCTGGTACGAATTTCCAACGTAAGCATTACCGGCGGCGCCACCCTTTCCGGCAACCGTACCCT
Organism: Saprospiraceae bacterium; assembly: GCA_044347755.1. GTDB lineage: Bacteria > Bacteroidota > Bacteroidia > Chitinophagales > Saprospiraceae > M3007. Next base: position 4,254 of record JBIKUE010000017.1, on the reverse strand, counting down.
GAACGACGGCACCGGCACCATTGCGATGTTCACCAACGCCAATGCTACCTTCTCCAGTATGGCGACACCAGCCGTTCCGGTTACCCTTACCGGTATTGTGTCTGACTTCAACGCCAAGCAGATCCTGATGCGGAACGCCAACGACATCCAACAATAAAGGCACAAAGTGACTGGCACGAAGGCACGAAGGCACGAAGGCACGAAGATTTACAGTGCGCTTTGCGCACTGTAAATCTTTAACAGCGAAGCTGTTAAATCACTCCTTTGTGTCTTTGTGTCTTTGTGCCTTCGCGTTTTAGTGCCTTGTGTATTACTTTGAAACTTGTCCCATATCTTTGCCCAATGAAAACCACTCTCCTGTTTTGGTTTTGTTGTTTGTTTTTTGCGCCCGTTTCGGCTCAGCAGTTGGATAGCCTGCCCCCGGCGCCGACAATCGACACCTTGGCTCCTGCAGTAATAAACCCAAAAGCCAAGTCGGAAAAACTGAGCGCTTCTACCATTGCTCCTACTGATAGCCTGCCCGTTAAGTACTCCCGAAAGCCTGGCTTCGCCACCAAATTATTGGGTAAAAAATATCCTAGTCCCCGTTTAGCTGCGCTTTTTTCAGCCGTTTTGCCAGGTGCAGGACAAGCATACAATAAAAAGTGGTGGAAAGTACCCGTTGCCTGGGGCGCCCTCGGCGCCATTGGTTATTTCACCTTCAAGACCCAGAATACCTACCGGGAACTGCGTGACAATTACAAGCTTTTGGTTGATGAAGATCCCAACACAAACCCCACGGAACCGCCTTATAATACCTTTGATGCCACGCGGACTAAAAGTTACCGGGATACTTTCAGGGGATATACCGAAAAATGGTACCTGGCTTTAGGAGTTACCTATTTGCTCGTTGTAACGGATGCATTTGTGGATGCGCACCTTTACAAATTTGATGTGAGCGACGATCTAAGTTTGCGATTCAAGCCTTCCTTTGAAACAAGTAACGGCGCTCCGGTGTTTGGTATGGGAATTGCACTTTCTTTGTCCAACAAACCACCCGTTCGTCCGTGAATGCCATGCTTGACAGCGAAAACGATAGTTTCCAGCTCACCCGCCAACACCTGTTGGAGAGTTTGAAATTTCCATTCATTGCTGTTTCCATTATCTGGCTGGTACATCTCTGGCAGATGACCGATGGTTTTGATCCCGGAGCGTATGGCATCATGTCGCGAAGGGCCTGGGGGTTAAGGGGCATTGTTACCGCTCCATTGGTTCACGGAAGTTGGAAGCATTTGATTTCCAATACCGTACCTCTGTTTGTACTCACCTTTATTGCCATTTATTTTTACAGGAAAGTGGCCATGCGGGCCTTTTGGCTCATTTATTTCCTGACCGGTGCAGCCGTTTGGCTTTTTGCCCGACCGGTATCGCACATTGGCGCCAGTGGCGTGATTTATGGCCTGGTATCTTTCATGTTCTGGAACGGCGTATTCCGCCGCAGTCTGCGTTCCATTGTACTGGCAGGTATCGTGATGCTGTTGTACAGCGGTATGTTCCTGGGCATATTACCCGATCAGGAAGGCATTTCCTGGGAAAGCCACCTGATAGGCAGCCTGGCCGGCATATTTGCCTCTTTCCTTTTCAAAGGAGAACTCGAAGACGAAGAAGCCAGGGAAGTCCGGCAACATCCTTTTGCAGATGATTGGGAAGAAGAAGAAAGCTATTTTCTACCACAGGATATCTTTGAAAAAACCAAGAACCAGCGCGCCATCGAACGCGCAGAACTCGAAATGCAACGCTTCCGCGAAGCAAACGGTGGATACCCGTTTTGGAATCAGGACACTACTTTTTAACGAGGCTGTCTCAAAATCATATTTTTATTTTTACCGCAGAGGCGGAGAGATACAGAGAGTTTGACAATCAATTATTTACACCTCTGCGTCTCTGCGGTAAAAATTACTTTTGAGACACCCTCGTCCACATCATATCAATACGTATTCGTAATCAGATAAAGCAAGGTCACCAATCCGGAGCAGCCCAGCAAGGGCAACCCGATAGAGCGAACGTGGTTCAACTCACAAACCTCAATTTTTTCAATTTGGTGATCAAAAATCTGGATTTTAGCCGTGTCAGGCAGGCTTGAGGCAAATTTCGGTTTGGCATAAAGCAGGATATCATTCCGGCTTTGGCGGGCATCATAATTATTGCGGATCACCGACATTTCCATGGTTTCAACTTCCGACATCCGGGTGATAAATGCCGTAACCTGATTGGCTTCAAACACCGGATCCGACAAAAACCAGCCACGGGTAAGCGGATGCCCCGCATCCACCATATACACCGAAACCCCTTTATTATTCAATTTTTCCATTCTGGATTTTGCCATGCCATACCGCTCATAATGAGCGCAGGACGACAGGCATAACAACAATAATACAGCTACGGGAATAAGAAATTTCATGGGTAGTTAGTGTTTTGCAGGTTAGAGATATGGGATCACCACGCAGTATGATTCACCGCAAAGTACACAAAGAGCGCAAAGTTTATTTGGTGACAATTCTTTGCGCTCTTTGCGTACTTTGCGGTGAATCAATCCGGCGCAACTCTTCAAATGTGATGTTCATATGCATATTCTTTGCGCTCTTTGCGTACTTTGCGGTAATCACCCAAAATCAATCTCCGTATTATCCCCAATATTCAAATTCAAGTCCATACCTCTGATACTCGCATCTGAACCAATCACAGAGTGCTTCAAGACCACTTCTTCCAGCCCGGCGAAATCGCCAATGATGCTATTCTTTACAATACTGTTTTGGATATGCACATGATCTCCGATAGTCACATGCGGACCTATGATGCTGTGAGAGATCGTACAGTTGCTTCCAATGGATACTGGGTGAATAAAAATAGTATTTTCAAATTCCGGTACGTCCCTTTGGCTGGTTGATACGCCTCGTTGATCTAGCAGCATGGCATTGGTTTCCAGCAGCACCTCTTTCCGGCCACAATCAAACCAGTTCTGCACTGGAACTGCCTGGAAGTATGTGCCCTGTTCCACCATGAGCTGCAGGGCATCGGTGAGTTGGTACTCACCTACAGTGCGGAGATCCTGTTGCATCAAATGTTCCGTAGCACGAAGTAGCGCCGGTACTTCTTTCACTTTGTACAGTCCCACAATAGCCATATTGGATTTTGGGATCTTGGGCTTCTCCACCATGCGTGTTACCTTACCATCTTCGCCAAATTCAGCCACGCCAAACTCCCGGGGATCAGCCACTTTTTTTACCCCCAGACAAGAATGCGGACTATTCAGCATTAATTTGAGGTCCAGGTCAAAGATGGTATCACCAAAAGCGATAAAAATCTCGTCTTCATCCTCAATCGCTTCCCTGGCCGTCCATATGGCATGTGCGGAGCCTTTTCGTTGTTCTTGGTAGACAAATTCTGTGTGCAGATTGGGATAAGTATCCTCAATAAACATACGCACTTTCTCGCCTAAATGCCCGATCACGAACACAAAGTCCCTGATTCCTGCATCTGCGAGTTTGTCTACGATATAACAAAGGATAGGTTTACCGGCCACCGGCATCAGCGGTTTAGGCTGGGTATACGTATGCGGCCTCAGGCGCGTGCCGACACCGGCAACAGGGATAACAACTTTCATGACGGGGTAAAGATACGATGAAACGATAAGAGGCCGCCTCTTAAGTAATTTTCACCGCAGAGGCGCAGAGACGCAGAGGTATAAATGGTTGATTTTTAAGTCCTCTGCGGTATTTTTTTTGACGCCCTGCGAGGGTCTTACGACCCCGCAGCTCTTCGCTCGGGGGGGGCAGGAATGTCACGGCTACGCCGGTTTTCAGGTTGGGTATAACTCAAATTCCCGGAAAATGATCCGTTGGGGCGACCCGTGTGGTCGCCCAACCCCACGTTATGTCCTTGGCTATGCCATTCCACAAACTCCATATTCAGCAGGCTCCTTGCCACTATCCACTAGAGGTGAACCAACTTAGTTGCTGGAAAATAGGGGAGCAGATTTTAGGGTATGTCAAGGCGTTTGGAGGGCGTAATGCGAGACATTATTACCGACAAACAACGATGACAGGCGCTAAAAGCTGCCGCATGTTTTTCAGAAACTAAGTGGGAGAACCACTAGTGGATCGTACGATTAGTTTTTGGAATTTATTAATTTGTAAAAGCGACCGAATTTTTCACGGGCGTTGGAGTTAGTAAATTGCCAATTGACTTTGGCCTTTTTTGCATTACGTTCTTTGA